>NZ_JBHJVM010000018.1:0-58314 GCF_042264825.1 Isoptericola sp. NPDC056134 | reverse complement strand
AGTGGTGTGTTGGGTGCGCCGTCCCCCCCCCCACCCCTCCAAAAAAGCTGGTTGTCTCCCAACTCCCCCCCCGGGTGACCCCGCCGTCGCGGGTGTGACGCCGCCCTCACGGACGGCGTCGGGCGTCAGGCGCGCTCGCGCAGCATCGTCAGCGCGATCCCCGCGGCGACGAGGACCGCGACGAATCCGATCGCGGACGTCACGACGACGCCGCTGCCGAACGCCGCGTGCGCCGAGCCCAGGAGGGCCTGCGCCTGGCCGGCCGGCAGGTCGGCCGCCACGCTCGCCGCGCCACCGAGCGTCTCCGCCGCGGACGCCGCGTCCGCGGCGGGCACGCCCGACGGCACGACGACGTTCGCGTGGTACGACCCGGTGAGGATCCCGCCGAGGACGGCGGTGCCCAGCACCGCGCCGACCTCGTACGCGGTCTCGGAGATCGCCGAGGCCGCGCCCGCCTTGGCCGCGGGGACCGTCGAGACGATGAGGTCGTTCGACACGGTCTCGGCCGAGCCGACGCCGATCGCCAGGACGACGAACGCGAGCCCGAGCCAGCCGGCCTCCCCGCGCCCGGCGACGAGCGCGGTGACGAGGTAGCCGACCGCGGACAGGGCCAACCCGGCGGCGACGACGTGCGAGGGCCGCACGCGACGCACGACCTTCACCACGGCCAGCCCCGCGACGACCATCGCGACGGTGCCCGGCAGGAGCACCAGGCCCGCCTGCACCGGCGAGAGCCCGATGACGAGCTGCAGGTCCTGCGACACGAAGAACAGGAAGCCGACCAGCGAGAACACCGACAGCAGGTTCACCAGCACGCTGCCCGTGAACGCGGGCACGGCGAACAGCCGCACGTCGAGCATCGGGTTCCGGCGGCGCAGCTGGCGCCGCACGAAGAGCACGCCCATGAGCAGCCCGACGGCGACCGCGGCGATCCCGAGGGACGGCAGCGCGCCCTTGGCGAGCGTCTTGATGCCGAACACCACCGGGGTCATCGCGGCCATGACCAGGACGATCGACACCGGGTCGATCGGGCCCGGCGCGGGGTCGCGCGACTCCGGCACGAAGACCGGGGCGAGCACGAGCAGCAGGGCCAGCACCGGCACCGCGAGGAGGAACACGGAGCCCCACCAGAAGTGCTCGAGCAGCAGCCCCCCGACGATCGGCCCCACGGCCGAGCCCGCGGCGAAGCCCGCGGCCCAGATCGCGATGGCGAGGCGACGCTCGTCGCGATCGGTGAACACGTTGCGCAGCAGCGAGAGCGTGGACGGCATGAGCATCGCGCCGAAGAAGCCGAGGCCGGCGCGGGCGGCGATCAGGGCGCCCGCAGTCGGCGCGAAGGCCGCCACCGCGGACACGAGGGCGAAGCCGACGGCCCCGATCAGGAGCAGGCGGCGACGTCCGACGCGGTCCGCGACGGAGCCCATCGGCACGAGGAGCCCCGCGAGCACGAGCGGGTACACGTCGACGATCCACAGCAGCTGCGTGCCGCCGGGGGCCAGCGCCTCCGAGATCTGCGGCAGGGCGAAGCTGAGGACCGTGTTGTCGATCGAGACGAGCAGCACCGGCAGCATCAGCACGGCGAGGGCCGCCCAGCGGCGCGCGGCCCCGGCGGGGCGCGCGGGGGCGAGGCGGCTCGTGTCCGTGGCTGAGGAGGTGGGGTGCGTCGTCACCTGGGTCTGAGCCATGAGGTGCCTTTCACACACTGCGGACGGCCGGGGCGACATGGTGATGCCGAACTTCCGCACCGTCCAGCCGGTACAGTAACACCTCGCCACTAGGCTGTCGACATGCCTCCTGCTCCCGCCGCCCGAGCCAAGGTCCTGCGCGCGTTCGCCGAGCTCCTCGTCGAGTCCGGGGAGCGCGCCGCGACGCTCGACGCGGTGGCCGAGCGGGCCGGCGTGTCCAAGGGCGGCCTGCTCTACCACTTCCCCTCCAAGGACGCCCTCGTCGAGGGTCTGCTCGACCACCTGGCCGTCCTCACCGCCGCCGACGTCGACGCCATGCGCACCGCCCCCGAGGGCGCGACGGACTACCTGCTGCGCACCTCGACCGTCATCGGCGGCGAGTTCGAGGTCGTCTACCTCGCCGCGTCGCGCGTCGCGCAGGGCGCGTCCCCGCGCGCCCGCGCCGTCCTCGACGACGCGCAGACCGCCTGGACGGCCGCCGTCCAGGACGAGCTGGGGGACCCCGTCCTCGCGCGCGCCGTCTCCCTCATGGGCGAGGGCCTGTACACCCTCGCCTCCGTCGGCGCGACAGGCCCGGACGACCGCGAGATCGACGAGCTGCTGACCCTCGTGCGCGAGATCGCCGCCGTGCGCGCCCCCGCCGGGGGCGCTCCGGCGTGACCCGGCGGCTCAGCCCGTCCTGCGCTCCGCCGTCTTCTTCGCGGGCGCCTTCTTGGCCGGGGCCTTCTTCGCGGGAGCCTTCTTCGCCGCCGGCTTCTTCGCCGCCGGCTTCTTCGCCGGAGCCTTCTTCGCCGGGGCCTTCTTCGCGGGAGCCTTCTCCTCGGCCTCGCCCTTCGACCCGCCCTTCGACCCGCCCTTCGACCCGCCCTTCGACCCCGAGACGCTCCGGCGCAGCGCCTCCATGAGGTCGATGACGTCGGCGTCCTCCTTCTCGGGCTGCTCGCCGAACGTCTCGGACGTGTCGAGCGCGTCGCCCTGCTCGATCTTGGCGTCGATGAGCTGGCGCAGCTGCACCTGGTACTCGTCCTCGTACTCCTCGGGCGCGAAGTCGGCCTCGTAGCTCGCCACGAGCTGGCCGGACATCGCCAGCTCCTTGTCGGACACCGTCACGGACCCGTCCAGCGAGGGGAACGCGGCCTCGCGCACCTCGTCCGCCCACAGCAGGGTCTGCATGACCAGCACCTCGTCGCGCACGCGCATCGCCGCCAGCCGGGTGCGCTGGCGCAGCGCGAACTTCACGATCGCCGTGCGGTCCGTCTCCTCCAGCGTGCGGCGCAGCAGCACGTACGCCTTGGGGCTCTTCGAGTCCGGCTCCAGGTAGTAGGTGCGGTCGAGCATGATCGGGTCGATCTGGTCGCTCGGCACGAACTCGACGACCTCGATCTCCCGGTTCGCCTCCGCCGGAAGCGCCGCGAAGTCGTCCTTGGTGAGCACCACGGTGCGCTCGCCGTCGTCGTAGGCGCGGTCGATGTGCTGGTACGGCACCTCCTCGCCGTCCAGCTCGCACACGCGCCGGTAGCGGATGCGCCCGCCGTCCTCGTCGTGCACCTGGTGCAGCGGCACGTCGTGGTCCTCGGTCGCGCTGTACAGCTTGACCGGCACGTTGACGAGGCCGAACGTCACGGCACCCTTCCAGATCGCCCTCATGTGACCATCGTCACGCGAGCCGCCGCACCCCGCCAGCGTGCGCCGGTGCTGGCCGGGCGGGTGTCGGACGCCGCGCCTACGGTCTCGCCATGGACACCGCCACGACGCGCGACGTCGCGCACGCCTATGTCGCGACGCTGGAGCGCCGCGACTGGGCCGCCTTCGGCGCCCTCCTCGACCCCGACGTCGTCTACGAGATGCCGCAGAGCCGCGAGCGGATCCGCGGCCGCGACGCGTACCTCCGCTTCAACCAGGAGTACCCCGGCGACTGGCACCTGGCCGTGCGGCACGTGGTCGCGGACGGCGCCCGGGCCGCCCTGTGGCTCGACTCGCGCGTGGGCGACGAGCCGATGATCGCGAACGTCTGGCTCGACGTCTCCGACGACGGCCTGGTCCGGCGTGTGACCGACCTCTGGCCCGAGCCGTCCGAGCCGCCGGCCGGGCGCGAGCACCTGGTCGAGCGGTACGACGCCTGCTGACGGGCCGGTCCGACCGGCCGGGCGTCAGCCGACCAGGCCGAGGACCCCGACGACGCCGACGAGCAGGGCGAGCAGCATCGACACGCCCACCAGCACGGCGTGCACGGTGAAGAACCGGGTGGGCCGGCCGGCGGCGTCGCGGGCGCGGGGGTCCTTCGTCACGCGGCGCCAGAAGGACGGCCACACGGCCAGGTTCCACAGGGCGGCGACGAGCAGGACGACGGACCAGACGACGGGGATCTCCACGGCGTCGAGTATCAGCCACGGTCCGGCCAGCGAAGAAACCGGCGACGAAACCCTCAGGCCAGCAGGCCGCCCTGCAGCGCGAGGAGCACCGCCCGGGTGCGGTCCTTCGCGCCGAGCTTGAGCAGCACGTTCGACACGTGGTTCTTCACGGTGCCCTCCGCCAGGTACAGGGCGTCCGCGATCTCACGGTTCGACCACCCCTGCGCCATGAGGCGCAGCACCTCCCGCTCCCGCCCGGTGAGCTCCGCCGGGACGACGTCGGCCGGCGCCGGCCCCGAGCGGACCGCCCGCAGCAGCCGCGCCGTCACCGCGGGCTGCACCAGGGTGTCGCCCGCGGCCAGGGTCCGCACCGCGTCCGCGAGCTGCTCCAGCGTCACGTCCTTGAGCAGGTAGCCCCGCGCCCCCGCCTGCAGCGCGCGCAGCACGAGCGCGTCGTCGTCGAACGTCGTCAGGACGAGGACGGCGACCTCCGGCCCGTCGTCGCGCAGCGTCTCCAGCGCCCAGATCCCGTCACGGCCGGGCATCCGCAGGTCGAGCAGCAGCACGTCGGGCTCGTGCTCCCGGACCGCGTCGACCGCCGTCGCGCCGTCCTCCGCCTCCGCGACCACGTCGATGCCGCCCGCGATCTCCAGCAGGCTGCGGATGCCGTGCCGCACCAGCGTCTGGTCGTCGGCGAGCACGAGGCGCACGCGGCCTCGTCCCCCGTCGGACGCCGGGTCCGCCGTCACGACGCCACCCGCGCGGCGAGGCGCGCCCGCACCGTGAACCCCGCCGACGCGTCGAAGGTCGCGCCGCCGCCCAGCGCCTCGGCCCGCTCGACGATGCCCGCGAGCCCGTGCCCGATCCGGACCGGCCCCGAGGTGAGGCCGTCGTCGCGGGCGACCAGGGTGAGCGCGCCGTCGTCGTCCGCCGCGACCTCGATCCGCAGCACCGTCGCCATCTCCGCGTGCCGCACGGCGTTGGTCACGACCTCCTGGGTGACGCGGACCAGGGCGGCCGTCTGCTCCTCGTCCGCGACGACGTCGTCGGCGACGTGCACCTCGACCCGGGGCGACGGGACGGCCGCGGCGACGGCGTCCAGGGCGTCGCGCAGGTCGGGCGCGCGACGCCGCAGCTCGCCCACGGTGGCGCGGACGTCGCCGAGCAGCTCGCGTGCCACGGTGCGGGCGCGCTCCACGTGCGCCGCCCCGCGCTCGCCCGGCAGGTGGGCGGCCGACTCCAGCTCGAGGGTGAGCACGGTGAGCTGGTGCCCGATGAGGTCGTGCAGCTCGCGGGAGATGCGCAGCCGCTCGGACGCCCGGGTGGCCTCTTCGCCGAGCACGGCCGCGGCGGCGAGCTCGGTGTGCGCGACGGTGAGCTCGGCGCGCATCCGCTGCTCGCGCTGCAGCGCGACGCTGATCGCCGCGCTCGCCACCTGGAGCAGCAGGTAGAGCCCCAGGGAGAGCAGGATCTCGAACGCGCGGACCTCGCCGGGAACGAGCAGGTACGACAGGAGCAGCGAACCCGTGTTCACGGCGATCACGGCGACCGTCGCGCCCACCGGTGCGACGTACGTGCTCACGGCCGCGCCGAACACCAGCAGGATCGGCAGCCACCCGATCCCCGGCACCGTGACCACGAGCGCGCCGGCCAGGAGCGTCTGGGCCGCGAGCGCCGCGAGGGTGCGTCGGGTGCGCGGAGGGCCGAGGACCGTGACCACCGTGGTGGCGAACCAGGCGGCGGCGAGCAGGACCCAGGCGAGGAGCGGCACGAGCATCCGGTCCGGGTCCGCCACGAAGGGCACGGGCACGACGATCGCCAGGCAGACGACGAGGGTCGTCAGCCCGGACGTCTCCTCGGGTCCCAGCCGGCGCACGGCACCCACGCTATCCGGGGTGGCGGGGCGCCGAGGAGTGCCGGAAGTCATGGGCGCGGGTCGTGACCGGCGGCACGCGCGACGGCGCCGGACGCGTCCGTAGCGTCGCCGCCATGACCGCACTCGTGGCGCAGCACCTGCGCAAGACCTACCGCACCCGGGGTCGCGGCCGCCCGCCGGTGGTCGCCCTCGACGACGTGAGCCTGTCCGTGGGGCCCGGCGAGGTGGCCGGCGTGCTCGGCCGCAACGGCGCCGGCAAGTCCACCACCGTGGAGCTCCTGGCCGGCGCCCGGGCCCCGGACTCCGGGCGGGTGCGGGTGCTCGGCCTCGACCCGCGGGCCGACCGGGGGCGGGTGCGCGCCGTCCTCGGCGTCCAGCTCCAGGGGGCGTATCTCCAGGGCGCCCTGACCGTCCGCGAGCTCGTGCGCCTGTACCGGTCCTTCTACCCGCGCGGCCTGGACCCCGACCTGCTCGTCGAGCGCGTCGGCCTGGGCGCCTCGCGCGACGTGCGCTTCGAGAAGCTGTCGGGCGGGCAGCAGCAGCGGGTCTCGGTAGCGCTGGCCCTCGTGGGCGCGCCGCGGGCCGTCGTCCTGGACGAGCTCACCACCGGCCTCGACCCCGAGGCGCGGCGCAGCATGTGGTCGCTGGTCGAGGACCTGCGGGCCGACGGCGTCACGGTGCTGCTCGTCAGCCACCTCATGGAGGAGGTGGAGCGGCTGTGCGACCACGTGACGATCCTCGACGCCGGCCGCGTCGTCGCGCGCGGCACCGTGCCCGAGCTGATCGACCGGGCCGGCCTGCGGCCCGCCGTCACCCTGCGCACCGACCACGCCGGCGCCGCCGACCTCCTGGCCCGGCTGCCCGCCGTCGAGCACGTCGACACCTCCGGCCCGCGGCTCACCGTCACCGGCGCTGCGGCCGCCGGGGCAGACGACGACCCGGCGCGCGGCGACCTGCTGCACGCGGTGGGCGCTGCGCTCGCCGCCGCGGACGTCGTCGCGACCGAGACGCAGCTGCGCCGCCACACCCTCGACGACGCGTTCCTCGCCCTCACCGGAAGCCCCCTGGAGGCATCATGACCACCGCCCGCCGCCCCTCGACCCCCCAGGTGCTGGAGCTGCCCGAGCCGGGCCCCCCGCCACGCGCTGTGCGGCCGGGCGCGGGGGCGTGGCGCGCGCTCACGGTCGCCGAGGCGCGGATGGTGGCCCGCGACACCGCCGGGCTCGTGATCCCGCTCGGCATGCCGTTGCTCATCCTCGTGATGAACGGGCTGACGCCGGGCCTGGACCAGGTCGTCCCCGGGACGGGTGGGCGCACCGCGCTGGACGTCTACGTGATCCCGCTGACGGTGACGATGGTCGTCGCGACCGTCGGGGTGATCAACATGCCGAGCTTCCTCGCCTACTACCGCCGCAGCGGGATCCTCAAGCGGCTCGGCGTCACCCCCGCCTCCCCGGCGATGGTGCTCGGTGCGCAGGCGCTCGTCGGGGTGGCGCAGATCCTGCTGGGCATCGCCATCGCGCTCGCCGTCGCGTTCGTGTGGCTGGGGGCGTCGCCGCCGGCCGACCCGTGGGTGGCGGCGGGCGTCCTGGCGCTGACGATCGCCGCGATGTACGCGGTCGGGATGCTCGTGGCGGCCGTCGCGCCGACGCCGGGTTCCGCGGTGGCGATCGGCCTCGTCGCGTTCTTCGGTCTCGCGGCGCTCGGCGGCATGTTCGGGCCGCGCCAGAACCTGCCCGACGTGCTCACGACGCTCGGCGGCTGGCTCCCCTTCGGGGCTGCCGTGGACGGACTGAGCGCGGCGTGGGCCGGCGCCGGCGTGCCCGCGTCCGCGCTCGTCGGCCTCGGCGTGAGCATGGTCGCGGCGGGGGGTGCCGCAGCCGTGTGGTTCCGCTGGGAGTAAGGCGGGTCGAGCCTGTCAGAGGCCGACGGCGTCCAGCTTCGCCGTGAGCTCGGCGTCGGTGGGCTCGACGAAGAACTCGCCGTCGGGGAAGACGACCACGGGGATGTTCTTGCGGCCGCTGATCGCCTCGGCGTCGTCGGCGCGCAGGGGGTCGGCGACGAGGTCCACGTTCACGTACTCGACGCCGCGGGTGTCGAGCACGCGCTTGGCGCGGCGGCAGTCGCCGCACCACGTGGCCCCGTACATCGTGAGGGTCGCGGGGCGGCGGAGGTCGGTCGTGGTGTCGACGGTCATGCGCAGCACCATACCCCCATGGGGTTAGTGCACGGAGAATCCGCCGTCCACGAACAGTGACTGACCCGTCACATAGGCGGACGCCGGGCCGGCGAGGAAGACGGCGGCACCGGCGAAGTCGTCGGGCAGCCCGTTGCGGCCGACCATCGTGCGGGCCGCGAGCGCCTCGACCCGCGCCGGGTCGGACTGCAGCCGGGCGTTCAGCGGCGTGAGGACGAAGCCGGGCACCAGCGTGTTGGCGGTGACGCCGCGGGACGACCAGGCCTCGGCCTGCGAGCGGGCCAGCGACTCCAGGCCGCCCTTGGACACCCCGTAGACGCCGGACTGCACGAACGCGCGGTGCGCCTGCTGGGAGGACACGTGGATCAGCCGGCCGTACCCGCGCTCGGCCATGCCCGGACCGAACCGTTGTCCGAGCAGGTACGGCGCCTCGAGGTTGACCGCCATGGTGGCGTCCCAGGTCGCGTCGTCCGTCTCGCCGAGCGGCGGGCGCAGGTTGATGCCCGCGGAGCTCACGACGACGTCGGGCTCGCCGAAGACGGCGGCGGCCTCCTCGGCCGCTGCGCGCACGCTGTCGCGGGTGCTCAGGTCGGCGCTCACCCGGTCGGCGGTGCCACCGTCCGCGCGCAGCTCCGCGACGGTGGCGTCCAGCTCGGCCTCGCGCCGGGCGATCACGACGACGCGTGCCCCGGCGTGGGCGAGCGCGCCCGCGATCGCCCGGCCGATACCGGAGCTGCCGCCGGTCACCAGGGCGGTCCGGCCGTCGAGGGAGAACAGGGAGGAGAGGTACGCGTCGCTCACGCGGAGAACCCTGCCACGCGCGCGCCGTCGCTGTGACGGGCGCTCGGGGCGCGTACCGATGGACGGGTCGGACGGCGGGCTGCGGCACGCGTGGGCCTCGCCCCGCACGGGCACCAGGTCACGTTGCCGATAGCCTCGGGCGATGGTCGACGACGAGGTCCGGGTCGTGGTGCGCAAGTACGACGGCAGCCTGCACTGGCACTACCCCATGACGCGGCTGGGCGAGGACGAGTTCGGGGTCTGGCTCGGTGCGCCGGCAGGAACCGTCTACCGCAGGGGCGAGCCCGGGCACGAGACCGCCGTCGTGGCGGTCGAGGACGACCGGGTCATGCTCGTCCCCCACGACGCGTGGTGGACCGCCGAGTTCCAGGCGGCCCCGGCCCACCTGGACGCGTACTGCGACGTCGCCACGCCCTCCACCTGGACGCGTACGGACGAGACGTCGGGCGAGGTGACCATGGTCGACCTGGACCTCGACGTGTGCCGCGTCCGCGACGACATGTCGGTCTTCGTGGACGACGAGGACGAGTTCGCCGTCCACCAGGTGCGGTACGGCTACCCGGCCGACGTCGTCCGGCGGGCGGAAGCGGCGGCCGCGTGGCTGACCACCGCCCTGCGCGACGGCGTCGAGCCGTTCGGCGACCACTACCGCACCTGGCTCGACCGGCTCGCCGCGACCAGGCAGCAGAGATCGGGCAGCCCGTCGGCGCTGTGACGAAGCCGCATTCCCGAGGATTCCGCACCGTCGCGCCGAGCTCGTCCAGGAGTCAGTGCGCGCGGGTGGGATCCGAGTCGTCCCACGAGTCCGCCGCAACGCAATTCAGGTGCTCGACGTGGCACACGGCGCGCGTGCCACGTGGCGGCTCCGTCCGGGAACTTGACATGCGGGAGGAACCGCCCGAGGCGCGCACATCGTCACCTCGCGCGACGATGGCGCCATGGCCCGCACGTCGTCGAGCAAGCCGCAGACCGTCGTGGTCGGCGACCGCCGCCTGCAGCTGACGAACCTGGACAAGGTCTACTACCCCGCCACCGGGACGACGAAGGGCGAGGTGCTGCAGTACCTCGCCCAGGTGGCGCCGGCGCTGCTGCGGCACGCGGCGCACCGCCCGGCGACGCGTAAGCGGTGGCCGGACGGCGTCGCCGGGCAGATGTTCTTCCAGAAGAACCTGGACGCGTCGACGCCGTCGTGGGTGCCGCGGCGCTCGATCAAGCACCGCACGTCGACCAACGACTACGTGCTGGTCAACGACCTCGCCACGCTGACGTGGCTGGGGCAGACCGCGACGCTCGAGATCCACGTGCCGCAGTGGCGGTTCGGGCGCACGGGCACGCCGATGCCGCCCGACCGGCTGGTCCTCGACCTGGACCCCGGGCCGGGCGCGGGCCTCGCCGAGTGCGCGGAGGTGGCGCGGCTGGCGCGCGACGTCCTGCGCGGCATGGACCTCGACCCGCTGCCCGTGACCAGCGGGTCGAAGGGCATCCACCTGTACGCCGCGCTCGTCGGGCACGACGACTCCCTCACCGCGGACGCCGTCTCCGCGGTGGCGCACGAGCTCGCGCGGCACCTGGAGTCCGAGCACCCGGACCTCGTCGTCAGCGACATGAAGAAGTCGCTGCGCGCGGGCAAGGTGCTCGTCGACTGGTCGCAGAACAACGGCGCCAAGACGACCATCGCGCCGTACTCGCTGCGCGGGCGCGACGAGCCCACCGTCGCCGCTCCGCGCACCTGGGACGAGCTCGACGACCCGGGTCTGCGCCACCTCACCTTCACCGAGGTGGTCGAGCGGCTGGAACGCGACGGCGACCTCCTGGAGCCCCTGGCGGCCGGGCACCTGGCCCAGCTCGAGCCGACGCCCGAGCGCATGGCGACGTTCGAGCGCACCCCGGCCGAGCGGCTCGAGACCTACCGCGCCAAGCGCGACCCGGAGAAGACACCGGAGCCCTTCGGCCCCGAGGACCCGGACGCCCACGACGGCGCGCCGACCTTCGTCATCCAGGAGCACCACGCCCGCCGCCTGCACTGGGACTTCCGGCTGGAGCACGAGGGCGTCCTCGTGAGCTGGGCCCTGCCGAAGGGGGAGCCCACCGACCCGAAGCAGAACCACCTGGCCGTGCAGACCGAGGACCACCCGCTCGCGTACGGGTCGTTCGAGGGCAGCATCCCCGCGGGCGAGTACGGCGGCGGGGAGGTGACGATCTGGGACGCCGGCACCTACGACCTGGAGAAGTGGCGCGAGGACGAGGTGATCGCCGTCCTGCACAGCGAGCGCCGCGGCTCCCGCCGGCTCGCCCTCATCCGCACCGGCGGGCGGGGCGGCGACGACCAGAACTCGTGGCTGATCCACCGCACCAAGACGCAGCCCGGCGACGAGGACGCCGGGACCGAGGCTCGCGACGACGACGCCCGCCCGAGCCCGCCGGCGGCCCGGCCTCGCGCGGCTGCCGACGACGCGCCGGCCGAGACGCCGCGCCCGATGCTCGCGACGACGGCGCCGCCGGGCGAGCTGGCCCGGCTCGACCCGGACGACTGGGCGTTCGAGGTGAAGTGGGACGGCTTCCGCGCCGTCGTGGAGGTGCTCGCCGGCGCGGACGGCGCCGACGAGCACCCGGTGCGCCTCACGTCCCGCTCCGGCCAGGACCTCACGGTGACGTTCCCGGAGCTGCGGGCGGTCGCCGACATGGTGTCCGACGACGATCTGCCGCTGGCGCTGGACGGCGAGATCGTCGCCCTCGACGGGGACGGACGCCCGTCGTTCCGCCGCCTGCAGCAGCGAGCCAACCTCACCCGGCCGCGCGACGTCGAGAAGGCGCGCCGCGCGGTCGGGGTCGACCTGGTGCTGTTCGACGCGCTCGTCGTCGGCGGGCGCGCGGTCACCGACCGGCCGTACACCGAGCGCCGCGCGGAGCTGGCGCGGGTCGTGACGCCGCGCCGCCCGGTGCACGTGCCGGACGCCCTGGACGGCACGCTCGACGAGGCACTGGAGACCAGCCGCCTCATGCGGCTCGAGGGGGTGGTGGCCAAGCGACGCCGGTCGCCGTACACGCCGGGCCGCCGCTCGCGCGACTGGCTCAAGATCAAGCACGCCCGCACCCAGGAGGTGGTGGTCGTCGGCTGGCGCCCCCTGCACGCGGGGACGGGCCGCGAGGACGCGCGGGTGGCCGGGTCGCTGCTGCTGGCGGTGCCGGACGACGGCGGGGTGCTGCGCTACGTGGGCAAGGTCGGCACGGGCTTCAAGGAGGCGGAGCGGCGGGAGGTCGTGCGGCACCTGCACCCCGTGGACGACGCGCCGCTCGACGGCGTGCCGCGCACCGAGGCGGTGCACGCGCGGTGGGCCGCGCCCGAGCGCGTGGCCGAGGTGACCTACGGCGACTGGACGAGCGACCCCGCCGACCTCGGAACGCACGGTGGCGACGAGGGCGGCGGCGCGGACGACGAGGGACCGCGACTGCGGCACTCGGTGTGGCGCGGGTGGCGCGACGACAAGCGCCCGGACGACGTCGGCGTCGAGAGCTGAGCCGTCAGCGCACCGTCTGCCCGCGCAGCGCGTGCGCGACGGCGGCCGCCCGCGACTCGACGCCGAGCTTGGCGTACACGTGCGCGAGGTGGGTCTTCACGGTCGCCTCGGAGATGAACAGCCGGCGCCCGAGCTCCCGGTTGCTCAGCCCCTGCGCGAGCAGCGTGAGCAGCTCCGCCTCCCGCGGGGTGAGCGCGCTGCCGGGGTTCTGCGCCTGCTGCATGAGCCGGGACGCGACCGGCGGGGACAGCACGCTGCGCCCGACGACGGCGCCGCGCACGGCGGAGAAGATCTCGGCCGGTGGGGCGTCCTTGAGGACGTAGCCGATGGCGCCCGCGTCGACGACGCGCACCACGTCGGCGTCGGTGTCGTAGGCGCTGAACACGAGGACGGGCAGGTCGGGGTGGGCGGCCCGGATACGGCGGGTGGCGGCGACGCCGTCCTCCCCCGCGCCCAGCTCGAGGTCCATGACGACGAGCGCGGGCGCGAGGCGCCCTGCGGCGTCGAGTGCCTCGTCGGCGGTGCCCGCCTCCCCGACCACGCTGATGTCCGGCTGCGAGTCGAGCAGCGCGCGCAGCCCGGCGCGCACCACGTGGTGGTCGTCCACGAGCAGCACGGTGATCGGGTCGCTCATGCGTCCTCCTGGTCCTTCGGCCAGGCCGTCCCGGCGTCGGCGACGACGGGCAGCTGCACCCCGACGACGGTCCCCTCGCCCGGCGAGCTCTCCACCGTGATCGTGCCACCGAGCTGCTCCACCCGCTGCCGCATGGCGCGGAGCCCGAACCCGCCCTGCCGTCCGGGAGCCCCCGCGCCGGCGGTCCGCGCCACGACCTGTGCGACGTCGAAGCCGCGGCCGTCGTCGAACACGTCGAGCGCGACGGCGTCGGGAGGGTACGTGAGGGTGAGGCCGAGCCGCGCGGCGCCGGCGTGCCGGTCCACGTTCGCCACGGCGCTCTGGGCGATGCGCGCGAGGGCGTGCGCCGTCTCGGCGCCGACCCGCACGGGCTCGCCCACCACGGTGAGCTCGGCGTCCGGGACGTGGCGGCGCGCCGCCGTCCGGATCCCGGCCGCGACGTCCGCCGGGGCCACGCCGCCCGCCGCCGGGGGCGGGTCCACGAGGTCGTGCACGAGGTCGCGCGTCTGCCCCAGGCTGGCGCGCACGGCGACGGCGGCCTGCCGGGCGTCGTCGCGCGCGGCGCCGGGGTCCGCGTCCCAGCGCTGGTCGGCGGCCTCGAGCCGCAGCACCGCGGAGGACAGGGACTGGGCCACGGTGTCGTGGATCTCGCGCGCCACGCGCTCGCGCTCGGCCAGGACGGCGACCTCGCGCTGCAAGCGGACCCGCTCCCCCGCCTGCCGCACGATCGCGTCGTACGCGAGGCTGAGCAGCACCGCCACCACGAGCGGCGCGACGGCGGCCGCCCAGTCGCTGCGCCCGGACAGGCCGAAGAGCGCGACGCCCGTCACCACGGCGACGGCGCCCACCAGGACGTGCGCGGCGGGCACGGGCACCAGCGTGCGGCAGACGAAGAACAGCGGGATCGCCGACCAGGCGAAGCTCGGCGCCACCAGCACGAGGGCGCCCCACGCCAGGAGCAGGACGCCCAGCACCAGGTCGACCGCGACACGGCGGGCCGTCGGTCCGGTCTGCCGCGCGAGCACCACCAGCGCCGCGTACGCGGCGGCGACCACCGCGACGAGCACGACGACCAGCCACCACCGGCCGTCGAGGCCGTGGTTGGTGAGGTAGCGCGCGGCGGACGTCGCGACGAGCGCGGCGAACGCGAGGTGCACGCCGCGGGTGAGGGATCCGGGCACGACGAGCACGCTCACCGGGCGGGGTTGATCCGCACCTCATCCGTTCGGATGAGCCGACGCGCCCCGGAAGTGCCGATGCGCCGTCGCGGCGGGGGCGGCGAGCGAGGGCGCATGACCTCGCCCGCGGCCTCGCCCACGGCCTCGTGCCTGGCACGGCCTGCGTCAGGCCCGGCGCTCCTGGGCCGCGGCCCGGCTCGTGCCGAGGTGCGCGCCGGCCAGGCGGGCGGCGGCCTCGCCGTCCCCGTCACGGACGGCGTCGAGGAGCTCGCGGTGCTCGTCGGCGATCGCCTGCAGGTCGAGGTGCTGCCCGAGCAGCCAGCGCACGCGGCTGGCGATCACGAGGTGCAGCTCGAGGAGCACCGGGTTCCCGGCGGCCTCGACGACGCGCTCGTGGAAGTCGGCGCCGGCGCGCCGGGCCGTGGGGCCGTCGCCCGCGCGGGCGGCGGCGTCCTCCCGCTGCCACGCCTCGGTGAGGGCCTCGAGCTGCTCCGGCGACCGGCGCGTCGCCGCGAGCCGGAAGTGCAGGGGATCCGTCGCCTCGCGCACCTCGTGCAGGTGGTCGACGTCGGCGTCGCTGAACTCGCGGACCACGGCCCAGGTGCGCGGGCGCGGGGTGACGAGCCCCTCCGCGACGAGCGTGCGCAGCGCGTCCCGCACGGGGATGCGGCTCACGCCCAGCTCGGCGGCCAGGTCGCGCTCGACCAGGCGGCTCCCCGGCTCCCGGGAGCCGTCCACGATCTGCTCGCGGACGACGCGCGCCACCCGCACGGACTCGGGCTCGAAGGGGGCCGAGAGCTCGGAGGACATGCGCACATCTTGCCAGCCAGCCGGAGGCGAATATGGCATACCATCGCCCCGCTCGACGCGGCGCCCGACGGCTCCGACCAGAGCGACGAGTTCACCATCCCCGGACGGCCGCAGGCGGTCGCCCCCTTCGAGGAGGAAGCCCCATGACCAGCGCCCCCACCACCGTCACCGTGCTGCGCGACGTGCGGCCCTGGGGCGGCGAGCGCTCCGACCTGCACGTGAGGGACGGCGTCATCACCGCCGTCGTGCCGCACGACGCCGCTGCGCCGGCCGCCGGCGAGGCGGACGGGGCGGTCGACGGGGGCGGCCTGCTCGCGCTGCCCGGTCTGGTCAACGCGCACGCGCACGTCGACAAGTCGTGGTGGGGCAAGCCGTGGGTGAGCTACGGCGGCGAGCCGGGCGTCCGGGCGCGCATCGCGCACGAGCGCGCGCACCGCGACGAGCTCGGCATCCCCGGCGTCGACGTCACCCTGGCGGTGCTCCGCGAGTCGGTCCGCACGGGCACGACGGCGGTGCGCACGCACGTGGACGTCGACCTCGGTGTGGGTCTGCGGGGCATCGAGGTGGTGCGCGAGGCTGTCGCGGCGCTGGGCGGCGCCGTCCACGCGGAGATCGTGGCGTTCCCGCAGGACGGCGTGCTGCGTCGCCCCGGAGTCCTGGAGCTGCTGGACCGGGCGGCCGCCGCGGGCGCCGAGCACGTCGGCGGCCTGGACCCCGCGTCGATCGACCGCGACCCGGTGGGCCAGCTCGACGGGCTGTTCGAGATCGCGGAGCGGCGCGGCGTCGGGATCGACGTGCACCTGCACGACGGCGGGGAGCTGGGCGCGTTCCAGGTCGAGCTGATGGTCGACCGCACCCTGCGGGCCGGGCTCCAGGGCAGGGTCAACGTCGCGCACGGCTTCGCGGTCGGTCAGCTGCCCGGGTCGCGCCGGGCCGACCTCGTCGCGGCGATGGCCGAGGCCGGCATCACCATGACGACGGTGGCGCCGATCGGCGCCGCTCCCCTGCCGCTGCTGGCGCTGCGCGAGGCCGGCGTCCCGGTCGGCCTCGGCACCGACGGCATCCGCGACCTGTGGTCCCCGTACGGGACGGGCGACCTGCTCGCGCTCACCACGCAGCTCGCGCGCCTGTCGGGCCTGCGGTACGACGAGGAGCTCGTCACCGCGGCGCGCGTCGCGTCCTCGGACGCCGCCCGGTTCGTCGGCCGCAAGGTGCACGACCTCGTGGTCGGCGCCCCGGCCGACGTGGTGCTCGTCGACGCCGAGAACGTGCCCGACGCCGTGGTGCGCGCGCCGCGCCGGGCACTCGTCGTCGCGGGCGGCCGGGTGGTCGCCCGCGACGGCGAGGTGCTCGTCTGACCGCCTGCGTCAGGCGGCCGCCGCCTGCCCGGTGAGGTCGTCGGCCGTGGCCACGACCACCCCGTACAGGTCGGCGACGGTCGCGAGGGCCCCGCGGTGCAGCTGCGCCGCGGGGGCCTCGCCCGCCGCGCTCGCCAGCGACCGGGTCGCGCAGGCGTCGGCGACCACGGTGGGCCGCAGGCCGCGCAGGAACGCGCCCTGGGCCGTGAACGTCACGCACATGTGGGTCATGAACCCCACCACCACGACGTCGTCGTGCCCGGCCGCGGCGACGAGGTCGCCCAGCTCGGTGCGGACGAAGGAGTCCGGGGCCGTCTTGGTGACCACCGCCTCCCCGGGCCTCGGGGCGACGCGCGGGTGGATCTGCCCGAGCTCGGTGGCCAGGTCGTAGGGCGATCCCGCGCCGCCGTCGTGCTGCACGTGGACCACCGTGGCGCCCGCCGCGCGGGCGCGGGCCAGGAGGTCCGCGGCGGCGTCGAGCGCGGGCTCCCAGCCCTCCAGCTCCATCGCGCCCCGCGTGTACGTGGTCTGGTAGTCGACGAGGATCACGGTCGACGCAGCGAGCGAGGCCGGGGTCGGGTCGAGGCCGCTGAGGTCGCGGAGCGTGGTGCTGGTCATGAAGGTCCCTCCGGGAGGTCGGTCGGTCGGTCGCCGCCGGGCGGCGACCCTCCACGCTACGAACGGGATTACCGTGTCGGCAATGACATGCAAGCCGCAGATTCGGACATCCCCATGATCGAGCGCCTCGTGGTGGTCACGCTGTTCGACGGCGTCGACCTGCTCGACGTCACCGGGCCCGCCGAGGTCTTCTCGCTCGTGCGGCGGGAGACCGACGAGCCGCCGGGCTACGCCGTCGTCCTCGCCGCCGAGACGCTCGACCCCGTGACCACGTCGGCCGGTGTCCGGGTGCTGCCCGACGCCACGTTCGACGACCTCGCCGGGCGCGCCGTCGACACCGTCGTCGTGCCCGGAGCGGTCGAGCTCGACGACGACCGGCGGGTGCGCGCCGTCGTCGACCCCGCCGTCGTACGGCGCGTCCGGGAGCTGGCGCCGCGCACCCGGCGCCTCGCGTCCGTCTGCGTGGGCGCGCACGTGCTCGCCGACGCCGGCCTCCTGGACGGCGTGCGCGCCACCACGCACTGGTCCACCGCAGGGCAGCTCGCCGACGAGCACCCCGAGGTGCACGTCGACCCGGACCCGATCTTCGTCCGCGACGGCGGCATCTGGACGGGCGCGGGCCTCACGGCATGCCTCGACCTCACGCTCGCGCTGGTCGCGGACGACCTCGGCCAGGAGGTCGCGATGCGCGTGGCCCGGCAGCTGGTGATGTACCTCAAGCGGCCGGGAGGGCAGAGCCAGTTCTCCGTCGCGACCGACCCCCGCGCGACCACGCGGCGCGTGGACGACCTGCGCCAGCACGTCCTGCGGAACGTGGCGTCCCCGCTGACGGTCGCCGGGCTCGCCGAGCGCGCGCACGTGAGCGAACGGCAGCTGACCCGGCTGTTCAAGAGCGAGCTGGGCACCACGCCCGCGGCCTACGTCGAGTCGATCCGCGTCGAGGCGGCGCGCCAGCGGCTGGAGACCACGGACGACACCCTGGAGCGCGTCGCGACCGCGTGCGGGTTCGGCACGACCGACACCCTGGCCCGCGCGTTCCGGCGCCGGCTCGACACCACGCCCGCGCGGTACCGCGAGCGCTTCCGGGTCACGGCCTGACGCCTCGGGCGGCGGGCGGGAGCGACGAGCGGGCGACATCGGGGCCGGGGCGCGGGAAGTCTCGCGGCCCGTCGTCTGTTGTGCCGGGCATGCGAGCCATCACCTACTCCCGCTTCGGCGGCGCCGACGTCCTCGAGCTCACCGACCAGCCCGACCCGCGCCCCGGGGCGGACGTCGTCGTCGTGCGCGTGCGCGCCGCGTCCGTCAACCCCGTCGACTGGAAGGTCCGCCAGGGCTACCTGGACGGGCTGTTCGACACGCAGTTCCCCGTCGTCCCCGGCTGGGACGTCGCGGGCGTCGTGGAGCAGGTGGGCCTCGACACCCCCGAGTTCGAGGTCGGCGACGAGGTGTACGGGTACGTCCGCAAGGACTGGGTGCACGGCGGCACGTTCGCCGAGCTGGTCGCCGCGCCCGTGCGGACGCTGGCGCGCAAGCCCGCGTCGCTGAGCTTCGAGGAGGCGGCCGCGGTGCCGCTCGCGGGGCTCACGGCCTACCAGACCATCCTGCGGTCCGGGGTGCGGGAGGGCCAGACCGTGCTGGTGCACGCGGCCGCAGGCGGCGTCGGCTCCTTCGCCGTGCAGATCGCGCGCGGCCTCGGCGCCCGCGTGATCGGCACCGCGAGCGAGGCCAACCACGACTTCCTGCGCGGCCTCGGCGCCGAGCCCGTCACCTACGGCGACGGGCTGGCCGACCGCGTCCGCGCCCTCGCCCCGGAGGGCGTCGACGTCGCGCTCGACTACGTGGGTGGCGACGCCGTCGCGACCAGCGCCGCGCTGCTCGCGCCGGGCGGGACGGTCACGTCCATCACGGACGCGACGGCGCGCACGGAGCACGGCGGGCACTACGTGTGGGTGCGCCCGTCGAGCGCCGACCTGGAGGCCCTCGGCGCGCTGATCGACGCCGGCAAGGTCGCCGTGGAGGTGGGCCAGGTCTTCGATCTCGCCGACGCCGCCGACGCCCACCGTGCCAGCGAGAGCGGCCACGGGCGCGGCAAGATCGTGGTGCGCGTCTGACGGCGCCTCCCACCGCGCGTCCTCCCGTCCTCCCTACCGTCCTCCCCACCGTGGTGGTGCAGGCCCGGGCCGCACGCGGCACCCTGGGCACATGACGCCCTTCGCCCCCGCCGTGTACGCCGACCGCCGTCGCCGCGCCGCCGCCCAGGCGGCCGCCGCCGGTCTCGCCGGGGTGCTGGTGACCCCCGGCCCCGACCTGCGCTACTTCCTCGGCTACACCCCCGCCGCGGACACGGAGCGGCTCACGCTGCTCGCCATCCCCGCGTCCGACGACGGCGGGGGCGACGCCGTCGCCGTCGTGCCGAAGCTCGAGGCCCACGACCTCGAGGTCGGCGCCGTCGGCGGCATCGAGGCGGTCACCTGGTCGGACGGCGAGGACGAGCACGAGGTCGCCGGCCGGCTCCTACGCCCGGACGGCCGGTACGCGATCAGCGACGCGGCGTGGGCGCTGCACGTGCTGGGCCTGCAGCGCGCCCTGCCCGCGTCGTCGTACGCCGCCGTCACGAACGCCCTGCCGATGCTGCGCGCCGCCAAGTCGCCCGAGGAGGTGGCCCGGCTCGCCGCTGCGGGCGCCGGGGCGGACGCCGTGTTCGCCGAGATCGTCACCCGCCGGTTCGCCGGCCGCGCCGAGCGCGAGGTGTCCGACGACCTGGACGCCCTGCTGCGCTCCCACGGGCACGAGCAGGTCGACTTCACGCTCGTGTGCGCGGGCGAGAACGGCGCCGACCCGCACCACGAGGCCGGCGACCGGGTGATCCGCGAGGGCGACATGGTGGTCATGGACTTCGGCGGGCTCGCCGACGGCTACGGCTCCGACACCACCCGCACGGTGCACGTCGGCGCGCCCACCGCGCGCGAGCAGGAGGTGCACGACGTCGTGCGCGCGGCGCAGCAGGCGGGCGTCGACGCCGTGCGTCCCGGCGCGACCTGCCAGGACGTCGATCGCGCCTCCCGCACCGTCATCGCCGACGCCGGGTTCGGCGAGTTCTTCGTGCACCGCACGGGTCACGGCATCGGCCTGACGACGCACGAGCCGCCGTACATGGTGGAGGGCGAGAGCACCCCGATCGAGGCCGGGATGTGCTTCTCCGTCGAGCCGGGGATCTACCTGCCGGGCGAGTTCGGCGTGCGCATCGAGGACATCGTCGTCGCGTTCCCCGCCGGGGCGCCCGGTCTGGCCGACACTCCCGATGCCGGCGTGCGGCTCAACACCTCGCCGCACGAGGTGGTCGTCGTCGAGTAGCCGGGTCGACCGGCAGGTCAGCTGGGCGAGGCCTTGCCGTGCCGCCAGTAGCCGACGAAGTCGACCGCCGCCTTCGGCCACTGCCGGTCGTTCACCAGGTGCCGCCGCACGCCGGCCGCGAGCGCCTGCTCGCCGGCGACGAGCGCATACCCGGCGCCCGCCGGCAGGTCGGCCCCGCGGACGACGTCGAGAGCGGCACGGCCGGGCACCTCGCCGAGGGCCGGGTCGTCGGCGGCGGCACGGTCGCGCTCGACCCACCGCAGGTCCACGCCGTCCGGGACGCGGAAGTCCTGCCGGTCGTCGGCGGTGGGCACCTCGACGACGGCGACGCCACGCGCGTCGTCGGGCAGCGCCTCGCAGATACCGGCGACGGCGGGCAGCCCGCTCTCGTCTGCGACGAGCAGCCGCCAGTCACACGCTGCCTGCCGGTGGTGGTAGGTGCCCTGGTCGAGGATGCCGACCCGGTCCCCCGGGCGGGCGGACAACGCGAAGCCCGCACCCGGGCCGAGGGGCTCGTGGCCGCCGTCCGGCCCCGCGGGCGCCGCGTCGTCGTGGCCGTGCAGCACGAAGTCGACGTCGATCTCGTGCAGCTCGGGCCGCGCCGCGCGGATCGTGTAGTTGCGCACCAGCGGGCGGCGGGCGCGCGGGGTCGCGAGGTACTGGGCGTACCAGCCGAGGTTCGACGTGCGCGTGGGGAGCTTCAGCGCGTCCTGGCCGGGGCGCGGCAGGAACAGTCGGAACCACTGGTCGTCGCCCACGAGAGTGAGGCGGTCGATGTCGCCGATGCCGAGCGTGACCCGTTGCAGGTGCGGGCTCAGTCGCTTCGTCGTGACGACCTCGGCGACGAGGACGTGCGGGTCGACCGGCTTCGACAGCGTTCGGGTGCTCACATCGGTAAGGTTAGGCGAACCTCACCTCGTTGACCAGCTTCTGTCCGATGTCGCGGACGGCCTCGTGCCCGAGACTGGGACCGTGCAGCCCCGCCTCCGGTCGCGCGCGCTCCCCGCGCTCCCTGCGCTCGTCACGCTCCTCGCCCTCGCCGCCTGCACGCCGTCGACGCCCGCGCCGACCGCGGCGCCGAGCGCGATGACGAGCGCGGCGCCGTCCGCGACCCCCGAGGAGCCGCTCCGGGTCGAGGTGACGGCTGGCGACGTGACGCTGGAGGTGTCGGTCCCCGGCGCGACTCCCGACGACCCGGGCGTGCACGTCACCCCCGACGAGCAGGCCGGCACGGCGACCGTGACCCTCGAACGGCCCGCGGTCGGCGATGCCGACCCGCCGACGATCACCCTGGTCTCGCGCGGCGCGTTCGAGACCCGCGTCGACGGCAGCGTCACGGTGCGCAGCGACGGCACGGCGATCGGCGGGCTGTCCGCCCCGCGGGGCGCTCGGCTGACGGCGGTCGACGGCTCGCGCCTGGAGGTCCGCGCGACGGGCGGCACGGACGACGAGGACGCCGGCGACGCCGCGACCACCCTGGGCACCTCGGCGGTCGCGAGCACGGACTGGGGCGACCGCGAGGGCGGCCGGTCCCTCGCCGTCGTGCCGACGGGCTGGGCGCGCGAGGCCGGGCAGGCCGGCACGGACCTGGTCTGGGCCGAGCTGGTGGCGGCGGACCCGGACGTCGACACCGCGACGATGCGCGACCAGCTCGAGTGCCACGCGATCGGCGCGCCGGACAAGGACTCGTGGAACCTGGAGCCGTGGCGGCCGGACGTCGGGCTGGTCGCGACCATGGCCGCGCGCTGCAACCCGACCTCCTGACCCCTTGACATATTCCGATATAGGCATAGGTTGGGCTCATGGCACGCGCAGCGACGACGACGGATGCGTTCAACGCGGTGGCCGAGCCCCGGCGCCGCGAGATCCTCGACACGCTGGCGCAGCAGGAACGGGGCGTCGGCGAGCTCGCCGAGCTGCTCCACGTCGCCCAGCCCGTGGTCTCCAAGCACCTCAAGGTGCTGCGGGAGGTCGGGCTGGTCGAGGTCCGCGACGACGGCCGTCGTCGCCTCTACCGCGCGGACGCCCGGCCCCTGCAGGAGATCCACGCATGGGTCGGCCGGTACGAGCGGCTGTGGGAGGAGCGGTTCGAGCTCATCGACGAGCTGCTCGACACCCTGGACGACCCGCCGGGCACCCGCCCGGACCAGCCCCCGGAGCCCCGAGGAGATCGATCATGACCAGCACCACCACCGGCACCGCCGTCCTGACGCTGCCGAACGACACCGACATCCAGGTCGTGCGCCGGTTCGCCGCTCCCGCGGCCGACGTCTGGCGCGTGTTCACCGAGCCCGAGCTGATCGCGCGCTGGTGGGCCGGCAAGCGGGGCACCGTGACGAGCATCGAGATCGACCCGCGCCCCGGCGGCACCTACCGCTACGCGATGGAGGCCGACGGCGGCTTCGAGGTCGCGTTCCACGGCGAGTTCACCGAGGTGGTCCCGCCGGAGCGCCTGGTGCACACCGAGGTCTTCGAGGGCATGCCCGACGGCGACGCCGCGGCGACCATGAACACCTACACCTTCACGGAGGAGGACGGCGCCACCACTCTCACGCTCGTCACGCGCGCGCCGAGCAAGGAGGTCCGCGACGCGATCGTCGAGTCCGGCATGGAGGGCGGGCTGCAGGAGGGCTTCGACCTCGTCGACGAGCTCGCCGCGTCCCTCGCCTCCCGCTGACCCGAACGCCGAACAGGCGGTTGCACCGGTATGCGACCGGATCGAGGCCCGTACCGGTGGCAACCGCCTGTTCGACGCGGCGTGAGGTCAGACGGCGGTGTAGCCGCCGTCGATCAGCCAGTACGCGCCGGTGACGAACGACGCGTCGTCCGAGAGCAGGAACCGTACGACGCGCGCGACCTCCTCGGGCTCGCCGAGGCGGCCGAGCGGGTGCTTGGCGACGAGCGCCTCGCGGGCCTCGGCGGGAAGGCTCGACTCGACCAGCGGCGTCTTGATGTACGCCGGGCCGACCGCGTTGATGCGCAGCCCCTGCGGGCCGTACTCGGCGGCGGCGTTCTTCGTGATGCCGACGACGCCGTGCTTGGCGGCCGTGTAGGCGCCGTTGCCGAGCGCCGCGACGGTGCCGTGGATCGACGCCATGTTGACGATCGCGCTCTCGCCGGCGCCCCGCTCGAGCATCGCCGGGATCTGCGCCCGCATCCCGTAGAGCACGCCGTTGAGGTTGATGTCGATGACCCGGTCCCAGTCGTCCAGGTCGGTCTCCCCCGCCGGCGCCTGCTGGCCGCCGATGCCCGCGTTGTTCACGGCATAGTTGAGCCCGCCGAACGTGGCCTTCGCGAACTCGACGGCCCGGGCGGAGTCCTCCTTCACCGCGGTGTTCTGCTCGAACGCCGCGGCCTCGCCGCCGGCGGCGACGATCTCGTCGGCCACGCGCTGCGCGGCGTCCAACCGGATGTCGGTCACCACGACCCGGGCGCCGTGCGCCGCGAGCTCCTTGCTCACCGCCTCGCCGATGCCCGAACCGCCGCCCGTCACGAGCGCCACCCGACCCGCGAGACTGCTGCCTGCCGCCATGTCCGTACTCCTTCGCACCACGCCCCGACGGGCAGGGACGCGGTCTGCGTGACGACGGCCCGGACGGGACGAACGACCGCCCCGTCACCTTCGTGAGGGAAAGGGCGCTGACCCTTCGACCGTAAGCCCGCGCGCCGGGCGCCGAGGCCCGCTCTCCCCCGAGAGTGACGCACTAGACGCCGGAGGCCTTCCGCGCCGTCCGGCGCACGGCGGCCTCGACGTCGGCGACGACGCCGGCCTCCTCGTCCGCGGTCAGCCCGGTGACGTGCGCGTCGGGCGTCGCGCGGAGCCACGCCAGGGTGTCGCGCGCCGTCTCCTCGACCGGTCGCGGCGCCAGGCCGGCCTCTGTCGCGGGCGCGGCGTCGTGCGCGGGCATCCCCGCGTACTCGGGCCGCGGCAGCCACAGCGGCAGCGACCGCTCCCCCGACCACGGCCGGACGCCCGCCGCCTCCAGGGCGGCGTCGTCCGCCCACACCCAGCGCGGCGCGGCGCCGACACCGCGCGCCACCGCGGCGAGCAGGTCGCCCACCGCGGTCACCGGCCCGACGGCGTCGAAGGTCCCCTCGGCGCGGCGCTCGGCCAGGTCCACCACCCAGGCTGCGAGGTCACGCACGTCGATCACCTGCACGGGGTCCGCGGGGTCGCCCGGCGACAGCACGTCGGCGGCGCCAGCCGGCACCCGACCCAGGCGCGCCGGCCAGTACGCGAACCGTCCGCTCGGGTCGCCCGGGCCCACGATGAGGCCGGGGCGCACGACGACGGCGGTGGCCGCGCCGTCGCGGACGGCGTTCTCGCACGCGACCTTCATCGCGCCGTAGGCCTCCGGGTCCCCCGCCCCGTCGACGTCGTCCGGCTGAGGCTCGCGCAGCCGCCCGACGCCGGGACCGCCCGGATCGGCGTCGTCCGCGTACACGTTGACCGTCGAGACGAACACCCAGTGCGCATCGGGCAGCGCCGCGACCGCGCGTCGCACGTGCGACGGGGTGCGCGACACGTCCACGACGGCGTCGAACCCCTCCGCCGCGAGGTCCTCCCGGAACGGGTCCGCGCGGTCCAGCGGCACATGCCGCACGCCCTCCGGCACCGTCCCCGACCGGCCGCGGTTCGCGGCCACCACCTCGTGCCCGCGCGCCGCGGCGTCCGCCGCGACCGCCCTCGACAGGAACACCGAACCACCCAGCACCAGGAGCCTCATGGCCCCACCCTGGCGCACCCCGACGCCGCCCGCCCCCGCCTTCCGCCCGCGGCAGAACGTCCGGGGACGCCGACGCGCTACCGTCCGTGCCATGACCGACGCGCTGCCCGACGGGCTGCCCCCATCCGTGCCCGTCCGCGCGGCGTTCGACGTGCTCGTGCGCTCCTCCCCCGCGGCGCTCGTGCACCACGCCGTGCGCTCCACCCTGCTGGCGGCCGACCTCGGGCGGCGGCTGGCCCTCCCCCTCGACGACGAGGTGCTCGCCGTCGCGGGTCTCCTGCACGACACCGGCCTGACCGCCGGCTTCGACGCGCACGCCGAACCGTTCGAGGTCGCGGGCGGGAACGTGGCGTGGGCGGTCGCCGCGGGCGCGGGCTGGTCGGTCGACCGTCGCGACCGGGTGGCGCGCGCGGTCGTCGACCACATGCTCGACGACGACGACGTCCCGGCGGACGAGCGCCCGGAGGGGTACCTGCTCGCCCGGTCCACCGGCGCCGACGTCAGCGGCCGCGGCCTCGAGCACTGGCACACGACGCTCCGCGCCGACCTGGAGGCCCGCTGGCCGCGACTCGACTTCCGCGACACGTTCAGCGCCTGCCTCCGGGACCAGGCCGCGCGCAAGCCCGCGTCGGTCGTGGCCGCCTACGTCGCCGCGGGCGGGGCCGACCGGGTGCGCTGAGCGCCGCCGGGCGCCCGCCGCGACCTCACCGTCCGGACGCCGGCACCCGCGATCACCAGCGCTGCGCGACGTCCTCCGCCCCACCGTCGAGGCCGTCGACGTCGAGGCGTGCGCCGTCGTCGGTCGTGACCCGGCGGCGGGCGAGGCTGGCGCCGCCTGCTAGCGTCCGGGCGTGCCCGACTCCCCCGCCCCCGCCGTCACCTTCCGCCTCGCGACCCGCGACGACCTGCCGCGCGTCGTCGAGCTCATCGCCGACGACGCCGTCGCCGCCGCCCGGACCGGCATGTTCGGCCCCGCGCACGTCGCGGGATTCGAGGCGGTCGACGCCAGCCCGAACGACGAGCTGGTCGTCGCCGAGCTGGACGGCGCGGTGGTGGGCTGCATGCAGCTGACGTTCGTGCCCGGCATCTCGCGCAACGGCGCGACGCGGCTCCTCGTCGAGGCGGTGCGCGTCGACGCCGCGCTGCGTGGTCAGGGCCTCGGCCGGGCGCTCATGGCGCACGCCCACGAGCGTGGCCGCGAGCGCGGCTGCGTCCTGGCCCAGCTCACGTCGGACAAGCAGCGCCCGGACGCACACCGGTTCTACCGGTCGCTCGGCTACGCGCAGTCGCACGAGGGCTTCAAGCTGCCCCTGTGACGTCGGGACCGGCGGCGTCCGCCGCGCCGGACGCCGCCGGGCGGCGCACGTCCCGGATGCCGACCATGCTCACCAGGCCGCCGAGCACGAGCAGCCCCGCGGTGACCAGCAGCGCGCGGTGGAACGACGCGACGTCGAGCACCCCGCCGAGGATGACGCCGGCGAACGCGACGGTCAGCAGCCCGGCCACGCGCGAGACGGCGTTGTTCACCGCGGAGGCGATGCCGGCGTCCGCGGGCGGCGCCGCCCCGAGGATCGCCGCCGTCAGCGGAGCGACCGTGATGGACAGGCCCAGGCCGAACACGAGCAGCCCCGGCAGCACCTGCGTGACGAAGTGCGCGCTCGCGTCCATCGTGAGGAGCAGCAGGTAGCCGGCGCCCGCGACCACCGGCCCGATCGTCATGAACCACCGAGCCCCGTACCGGGCGGCGAGGGTGCCGAAGCGCGTCGACAGCGCGAGCATCGCGAGGGTCGACGGCAGCTGCGCGACCCCGGCGGCGGTGGCCGAGTAGCCCGCCACCTGCTGCAGGAACAGGCCGAGCACGAACCCGCCGAGCGAGAGCGCCCCGTAGACGGCGAACGTCGCGACGTTGCCCCACGCGAAGTTGCGCGCGGCGAACAGGCGGGGCGGCATCATCGGGTCGCGCGCCCGCCGCTCGTAGACCACGAACGCGACCAGGAGCACCGCGCCGACGGCGACGGCGGCCCACGTCCGCTCGATGAGCCCGTACACGCCCGCCGCGAGGCCGGTCGCGGCGAGCACGGCGCCCGGCACGTCGAGCCGGCGCCCGGTGGTCTGGTGCACTTCGGGCACGGGCCGCAGCAGCACCAGCGTGACGACGACGACCGGCAGGTTGATCCAGAACACCCAGCGCCAGGACAACAGGTCGACCAGGCCGCCGCCGACGAACGGGCCCACGATCATCGCCGTCCCGGTCCACGCCGTCCATCGTCCGATGGCGCGGCCCTGCGCCTCACCCTCGAACGTCGAGATGATGAGCGCCAGCGAGCTCGGCACCAGCAGCGCCCCGGCCACCCCCTGCAGCAGGCGGGCGCCCACGAGGACCGGGCCGGTCGGCGCGAGCGCGCACAGCACCGACGCCGCGGCGAACCCCACCAGCCCCGCGACGAGCACCCGGCGCCGCCCGTACAGGTCCGACAGGGACCCCGCGAGCAGGATGAGCGAACCGAGCGTGACGAGGTAGCCGTCCACCACCCACTGCTGCAGGCTGAGCCGCGCCTCCCCCGAGCCGCCGAGCTCGTCGCCGATGGCGGGCAGGGCCACGTTCACGACCGTGCCGTCGAGGAACGACACGAACGAGGCCAGGATCGCGACCACCAGGACGCGGCTGCGCAGCCGCGCCTGCGTCGCGTCGGGCACGGACGGTGTGCTCACCGGATCACGGTACGGCGCAATGCCGGTGACGCGCCCGCTGCGGCGCGCTACCGTCACCGACGTGAGCAGCGACGCGAGACCAGAGTTCCGGCGCACCGCCATCACCGACGTCCCCGCCTCGCGGCGCCTCGGCGCCGAGGCGTTCGGCGTCCCGTCCACGCCCGCACCCGACCCCGACCCGGCGGCCTGGCCCCTGCCGAACATCCGGCCCTGGGTCGCGACGGACGCGGGAGAGGTCGTCGCCGGGCTGGGCGTCCGGTCGTTCACGTCGTGGTTCCACGGCGCCCGGCTGCCCACCGCAGGCTTCGCGGGCGTCACCGTCGCCGCGGAGCACCGGGGCTCCGGGCTGCTCCGCCCGCTGATGGAGGCCGCGCTCGCCGAGGCCCGCGCGCTCGGCGACGTCGTCTCGACGCTCTACCCGTCGTCGGCGGGCATCTACCGCGGGCTGGGCTACGAGGTGGTCGGCGCCTTCGAGGACGTGCAGATCCCGATGGCGGCGCTCGCGGCCGTGCCCCGGCCCGCCGAGGGCGTGCGTGCCCGGCGCGCCACCGCCGCCGACGTCCCCGCCGTCCGGCGGGTGTACGAGCAGTGGGCGTCCGCGCAGAACGGGCCGCTCTCGCGCGGCGAGACGCCGTTCACCATGGAGGCCGACGAGATGGTCGGGCCCGACGCCGAGTACACCGGCGTCAGCCTCGCGGTGCGCGGCGCGGGGGCGGACGAGGAGGTGCTGGGCTTCGCGAGCTGGTCGCGCGGTCAGGGCTACGACCGCACCAACACCATCGAGGTCGACGACCTCGTCGCGCTCGTCCCCGACGCTGCCCGCGTCCTGTGGCGTGTGCTCGCCTCGTTCGCGTCGGTCGCGGGCGGGGTGCAGGTCTGCACGTCGGGCGGCTGGTCCGGCATCGACGTGTCACGTCTCGTGCTGCCCGACCACGCGGCCACCTCCGCGCCGCGCCCGTACATGCTGCGCATGCTCGACGTGCCCGGCGCGCTCGGCGCCTCCCGCGTGGCCCCGGTGTCGGCCCGCGTCCCGTTCGCCGTCGTCGACCCGCGGACGCCGGACCTCGAGGGCGCGTGGACCCTCGAGGCGGCCGACGGCGCGGTGCGCGTCTCGCCGGACGACGCCGCGACCGCCGGCGACCGCCTGACGTTCACGTCCGCCGGGCTGGCCGCGACGTGGGCGGGCGCGCAGTCGACGGCGAACGCCCGGCTCGCGGGCGGCGTCTCGGGACCCGACGCGCACGACGCCCTCTGGGACGCCCTGTGGGGCGGTCGCCAGGTGCACGTGCGCGACTACTTCTGAGGCGCTCTGCCGTGCCCGGCCGCGCTCCCGCCTCCGCCACCGTGGCCCGCGCGCTCGCACCCCGGCTCGCACTGCTCCTGCTGGCGGTCGTCGTCGCGCGCATCGGGCGGCTGGCCGAGCACCGGCTCCCGGACCCGGTCGGCGACGCGCTCGGCGGCGTGCTGGCCGCGGCCCTCGTCGCCGTCCTCGTCCTGGTCGTCCGCCCCGGGATGCACCCGCTCGCGGCGGGCCTGACCGGGTTCGGTCTCTGCGCGGCGGTCGAGCTGCTGGGGCTGACCCCGCTGCCCGGGGCGCTCGCCGAGCGGTGGCCCGCCCTCGCCCCGGTGCTCGACCCTGCCTTCTCCCCGACGGCCCTGCTCTGGTCCGCGGTGGGCGCCGCCGTCGGCGGGACGGCGGGCGTCGCCCTCGTGCGCGCCTTCTCCCGGCGCGGGCGCGCGAGGACTAGCCGCCATACCTAGAGGTAGGTATGGTGACCGCATGAGCACGTCGACCGATGCGCGCGACCGCCTCGTCGCCGCCGCGCAGGAGATGTTCGCCGCCCAGGGCGTGGGCGCCACCAGCCCCCGCCAGGTCCTGGCAGCCAGCGGCGTGGGGCAGGGCAGCCTGTACCACCACTTCCCGACGAAGCACGACCTCGCCGCAGCCGCCGTCGGCGCCACCGTCGAGAGCGCGCTCACCGCGGCGCGCCGCGACCTCGAGGGCACGGCGCCGGCCCTCGACCGCGTCGTCGCCTACGTCGAGCGCCCCCGCGACGCCCTGGCCGGCTGCAAGGTCGGCCGTCTCACCAGCGACCAGGCCGTCATGGACGACGACGGCCTGCGCGACGTCGTCACCGCCTACTTCGTCCGCCTGCTCGACGTCGTCGCCACGACCCTGCGCGAGGCGGGCCTGGCCGACGACGCCGCCCGCGACCGCGCGCACGCCGCCGTCGCGATCGTGCAGGGCGGCTACGTGCTCGCCCGCGCCACCGGCGACCCCGACGCGATGCAGGCCGCCGTGCGCGGCTTCGTGACGCTCCTGACCGACCTTCCCGACGACCGGCACACCGACCCCACCCAGGAGACCATGTGACCTTCCGCGAGCGCCTGCGCGCCCTGCCGACCTTCCCGCCCGGGCTGCCGCCGTTCGGCGTCGACCTGGACGACCTCGCCACCGCCCCCGCCACGCCGCAGGAGCTCTTCGCGCAGTGGTTCGACGACGCGCTCGCCGCGGGTGTCGGCGCCCCGCACGCGGCGACCCTGTCGACGGCGGACGCCGAGGGCCACGTGCACGCGCGCACCCTCGTGATCAAGGACGTCACCGCCGACGGCTGGTGGTTCGCCGGCCATGCGACCAGCCCCAAGGGCCGCGACCTGGCCGAGAACGCGCACGCGGCGCTCACGGTGTTCTGGCGCGAGCTCGGCCGGCAGGTCCGCGTCACCGGACACGCCGCCTCCGCCGGCCCCGAGGCAGGAGCGGCGGACTTCCACGCCCGCCCGGACGGCTCGCGCGCGGCCGGGCTCGTCGGCCACCAGAGCGAGCCGCTGGGCTCCCGCCAGGAGTACTGGGACGCCTTCGCCCGCCGCCTCGGGGACACCCGCGAGGACCCGGCCGTCGTCGCCCCCTCCTGGACCGCCTGGGTGCTCGCCCCCGCCACCGTGGAGTTCTGGGCGGCGAGCGACGACAAGGGCCAGTCCCGCCTCCGCTACCGCACCGACCCGAGCACGACGGAGAACGACCCCACCTGGACCAAGGAGCTGTTGTGGCCGTGACGACCCCTGACACCGCCCTCGCGCACGCCCTGGCCGACGCCGACGCCGCGCTCGCCGCCCTGATCGACGTCGTCCGCACCCTGCCCGAGGGCGCGGGCGCCGACCCGTCGCCGCTGGACGGGTGGAGCCGCGGCCACGTGCTCTCGCACGTGGCGAACGTCGGCGCCGCGCTCGCCCGGCAGGCGGAGCACGCCGCGCGCGGCGAGAAGATCGCGCCCTACGACGGCGGACAGGCCGGCCGCGACGCCGCCATCGAGGCGGGCGCGGGCCGCACGGCGACCGAGCACGCGGCGGCGCTCGAGGCCTCGCGCGCCCGTCTCGCCGCGGCATGGCCCGCGCCGGGCGACGCCCTCTGGTCCGCGCGGGTCGCCTACCGCGACGGGGTGCTGACTGACGCCCTGCTCGCCTGGTGGCGCGAGGCGCGCATCCACTCCGTCGACGCGACCGCCGGCCTCGGCGACCGCGCCCTCGGGTACGACACGTGGGACGACGCGTTCTGCGCGCACCTGCGGGAGTTCCTCGCGGTGCGGCTCCCGGCGGACGGCGGTGGGCTCGAGCTCGTCGGTGACGCGCGCGACGTCGCCGCATGGCTCGCCGGGCGCACGCCCGAGCGGCCCGTCTCGGCGCTCCGGGACGGCGTCGCCGTGCCGCGGCCCGCGCTTGGCCCGTGGCCGTCGTCGGCGGCGCCGAAGCCCTGACCTGCGGCGGCGCCCAGCGGTCGATGTGACCCACGTCACTGCAGGTCAGGGGCCCGTGTGAGGTTGCTCTCATTCTTTGTGACAGTTTTCACGCGCGGCGTATGGTGAGCCGGTGACTTCGAGTGCTACGACTGCTGGGGCCCCCACAGGGGCCGACGTCGACGTCGTCCTCATCGGCGGCGGAATCATGAGCGCCACGCTCGGCACGCTGCTCCAGCAGCTCGAGCCGTCGTGGTCCATCCGGATCTACGAGCGCCTGGACGACGTGGCGCAGGAGTCCTCGAACCCGTGGAACAACGCGGGCACCGGGCACGCCGCGCTCTGCGAGCTCAACTACACGCCCGAGCGCAAGGACGGCTCGATCGACATCACCAAGGCGGTGGCGATCAACGAGCAGTTCGAGATCTCGCGCGAGCTCTGGCAGCACCTGCTCGCCACCGGCCGTCTCAAGGACGACTCGTTCCTCAGCAACACCCCGCACATGACGTTCGTGCGCGGCGAGAAGAACGTGGACTACCTGCGCCGCCGGTACGAGACCCTGCGCGTGCACCCCCTCTTCCGCGACCTCGAGTACAGCACCGACCGCGCGACCGTCGGCCGCTGGGCGCCGCTCCTGACCACCGAGCGCGACGCCGACGAGCCGATCGCCGCGACCCGCGCGACGTCGGGCACCGACGTCGACTTCGGCAACCTCACGCGCCAGCTCGTGGACGGGCTCGTCGCGAACGGGGCCGAGCTCAAGCTGCAGCACGAGGTCAAGAGCCTCAAGCGCACCAAGGACGGCCGCTGGCGCCTGCGCGTCAAGGACCGCTCGTGGAACGCGCGGAACCGCACCAGCACCGTCACCGCGAAGTTCGTCTTCGTCGGCGCCGGCGGTGGCGCGCTCCCCCTGCTCCAGTCGGCCGGCATCCCCGAGATCAAGGGCTTCGGCGGTTTCCCGATCTCGGGCGAGTTCCTGCGCACCGACAACCCGGAGCTCGTCGCCCAGCACCAGGCCAAGGTGTACGGCAAGGCCGACGTCGGCGCCCCGCCGATGTCCGTGCCGCACCTCGACACCCGCGTGGTCGACGGCAAGACGTACCTCATGTTCGGCCCCTACGCCGGCTTCAGCCCCAAGTACCTCAAGAAGGGCAAGTACCTGGGCCTGATCACGTCGCTGCGCGCCAACAACGTCACGTCGATGCTCGGTGCGGGCCTCAAGAACCTCGACCTCACGCAGTACCTCGTCGGCCAGCTCATGGCCGCGCCCGAGACCAAGTTCCAGGCGCTGCAGCAGTTCATGCCGACCGCCCACCCCAAGGACTGGGAGAAGCTGACGGCCGGGCAGCGCGTGCAGGTCATCAAGCGCGACGCCGACGGCAAGGGCGTGCTGCAGTTCGGCACCGAGATCGTCACGGGAGCCGAGGGCTCCATCGCCGGCCTGCTGGGCGCCTCGCCGGGCGCCTCGACCGCGGCCTCCGCGATGGTCGACCTGCTCGAGCGGTGCTTCCCGTTCCGGTTCACCAAGTGGCGTCCCGAGCTCGCCTCGGTCATGCCCAGCCTGGACGGCGTGCCCGCCGACGCCAGCACGATCGACGCGACGCCGGTCCCCGACTCGCCGTCGTACCTGCACGCCGACGGCGTCCTGGACGCCGCGGTCTACGAGTCGCAGGCGGACTCCCGCTTCTGAGCTCGACCCTCCTCGGCGGCGTCAGAGAGCCTGGACGATCTTGTCCACCTGCTCCCTGGCGTCGCCGAAGAGCATCCGGGTGTTCTCGCGGAAGAACAGCGGGTTCTGCACGCCCGCGTAGCCGGTGGCGAGAGACCGCTTGAACACCACGACGTCGCGCGCCTTCCACGCCTCGATGACGGGCATGCCCGCGATGGGTGACGACGGGTCGTCCTGCGCCGCCGGGTTCACCGTGTCGTTCGCACCGATGACGAGCACGACGTCCGTGCCGGGCAGGTCGGGGTTGACCTCGTCCATCTCGAGCACCAGGTCGTAGGGCACGCGCGCCTCGGCCAGCAGCACGTTCATGTGGCCCGGCAGCCGCCCCGCCACGGGGTGCACGCCGAACCGCACGGTCACGCCGCGCGCCCGCAGCCGCTCGGCGAGGTCCGCCACCGGGTGCTGCGCCTTCGCCACCGCCATGCCGTACCCGGGCACGACGACGACCGAGCGCGCCGCGGTGAGTAGTCCCGCCACCTCGTCCGGCGACGTCTCGCGCACCTCCCCCGCCTCCTGCGTGCCGCCGCCGGGGCCACCGGTCGCCCCCGCGCCGAAGCCGCCGAGCACGACGGACCAGAACGACCGGTTCATCGCCTGGCACATGAGGTAGCTGAGGATCGCGCCGGACGCCCCGACCAGGGCACCCGTGATGATGAGCAGGTCGTTGCCGAGCGTGAAGCCCGCCGCCGCAGCGGCCCAGCCGGAGTACGAGTTGAGCATCGACACGACGACCGGCATGTCCCCGCCGCCGATCGCGGCGACGAGGTGCCAGCCGAGCGCCAGCGCGACGAGCGTCATGAGCACCAGCGGCAGGACCGCGGCCCCGACGTCGTCCGCGGTGACGAACCAGGCCAGCAGACCGGCGGACGCGACGAGCGCCAGCAGGTTGAGCGCGTGCCGGCCGGGCAGCGTGAGCGGCGCCGAGGGCAGCCGCCCGGAGAGCTTGCCGAACGCCACGACCGAGCCCGTGAACGTCACCGCGCCGATGAGCACGCCGAGGAACACCTCGACGCGGTGCACGGTGTCGCCGCCCGCCGCCGCGGCACCCACCGGCTCCGCGAGGAATGAGCCGTAGCCCACCAGCACCGCCGAGAGCCCCACGAACGAGTGCAGCAGGGCGATGAGCTCCGGCATCTGCGTCATCTCGACGCGCCGCGCCCGCCACGACCCCACCGCCGCGCCCACGACCAGCACCAGCAGGATCAGCCCCGCCGTCACGGGCCACGGGCGCTGCGACCGGTCGAGCGCCAGCGCGATCGTCGCGGCGATCGCCAGCCCCATGCCGAGCATCCCGAGCACCGTGCCGCGCCGTGCGGACTCCTGCGCGGACAGCCCCGCCAAGGACAGCACGAACAGCAGCCCCGCGATCACGTACGCGGCCTGCGCGACCGACGTCACCGTCATGACGCCTCCCCGCCCGGGGTCTCAGGACGGAACATGCCCAGCATCCTGCGGGTCACGAGGAACCCGCCGAACACGTTGACGCTCGCGAGCGCGGCGGCCACGACGGCGAGCGTCGTGACGAGCGGCGACGGGTCGCCGATCTGCAGCAGCGCGCCGACCATGATGATGCCGCTGATGGCGTTGGTCTGGGCCATGAGCGGCGTGTGCAGCGCGTGCGTGACGTTCGAGATCACGTAGAAGCCCACCACCACCGCGAGCGCGAACACCGTGTAGTGCCCGACGGCGTCCGGCGGCGAGGCGGCGATCAGCAGGCCGGCGGCCACGGCGCCGAGCGCGCCCAGCACCGTGCGGCGCATCCCGCGGCGACGGCGCTCGGCCCCGGGGTCGGCGGCAGCAGCCTCGGGCGGCGGGGGCGCCGGGGCCGGTGGCGGCGCCGCGGACACCGCGACGGGCGGGGGCGGCCACGTCACCGCGCCCTCATGGGTCACCGTCATGCCGCGGACCACCGGGTCGTCGAGGTCGAGCACCACCCGGCCGTCCTTCCCCGGCGTGAGCAGCGTGATCAGGTTGACGACGACCGTGCCGAGCAGCCGCGAGCTGTGCTGCGGCAGCCGCGCGGCCAGGTCCGTGTAGCCGAGCACGACGACCCCGCGGCCGGTGACCACCCGCTCTCCCGGCACCGTGGCCTCGCAGTTGCCGCCACCGGGCGCGGCGAGGTCCACGACCACCGAGCCGGGTCGCATCGCGTCGAGCATCGCGCGGGTGATCGTGGTGGGCGCCGCGCCGCGCACGAGGGCGGTCGTGACGACGACGTCCGCCCGCGCGGACTGCTCCGCGTACGCGCGCAGGGCCGCGGCCTCCTGGTCGGCGCTCTGCGCGCTCGCGTACCCGTCGGCGCTGACCTGCTGGACGGCGTCGTCGGCCCGCACGACGCGCGCGCCGAGCGACTCGATCTGCTCGGCCGCCTCGGGCCGCACGTCGAACGCGTGCACCTCGGCGCCGAGGCTCACCGCGGTGCCGATCGCGGCCAGGCCGGCCACGCCGGCGCCGATGACGAACACCCGCGCGGGCGGGGTGCTGCCCGCGGCCGTCACCTGACCGGTGAACATGCCGCCGAACTCCTCGGCCGCCTCGACCACCGCGCGGTAGCCGGCCACGTTGGACAGCGCCGACAGGACGTCCAGGGCCTGCGCGCGCGAGATGCGCGGCACCGCGTCGAGGGCCAGCGCCGTCACGCCGCGGGCGGCGAGCGCCGCCAGCAGGTCGGGGCTCGTCGGCGGGGCGAGCTGCGCGACGAGCGTCGCGCCCGGCCGCATCAGGTCGAGCTCGGCGAGGCCCGGCGCGTGCAGCGTGACCACGACGTCGGCCGCCCACACGTCGGCGCGGTCCGCGACACGGGCCCCCGCCGCCACGTAGTCGTGCGCGGGCAGGCGTGCGCCGTCCCCGACCCCGGGCTCCACGACGACGTCGTGCCCGAGGTCGACGAGGCGCCGCACCGCGTCCGGGGTGACGGCGACGAGGCGCGGGTCCGCCCCGGCGGTGCGGGGGGCTCCGATGCGCACGGCCGCCTCCCTCAGCGGACCGTGTCGTTCGGGGTGCCGAGCGAGCTGCGCAGGCTGCCCCACGCCGTCCAGCGGTCGACCTCGACCACGGCGGTCACGCGCGCGCGGTCCCGCACGCCGTACGCGTCGCCGGTGTAGTGGCGCGCGATGCGGTCGGTGTCGGCGAGGTCGACGTCGTCGCGCCACGCGGTGACGCGGCCGAGCAGGGTGGCGTGCGTGTACCAGTCGTCGTCCAGCACGGTGAGGCTGACGTGCGGGTTCGCGCGCAGGTGCTGCACCCGCTTGCGCGTCGCGTCGAGGTTCACCAGCACGTGCCAGCCGCCCGCACCGTCCTCCTCGAGCAGGTACCACGTCGCCGCGGTGACGGGGCTGCCGTCCGGGCGGACGACGCCGATCGCGGCGGGCTGGGGACGGCGCAGCAGGTCGAGCACGGGGGCCGGGAACGGCGGACGGGGCATCGCTGACTCCTCGCATACTCCGGTGGTGCGTGGCACGTGTCGGTCGCTCGGCGCCGACGCTACGCCCTGGACGTGCGCGGATGCACGCGATCTCGTCGTGTCGCACCCCCGCTAGGGTGATCGGCAAGCGCTTGCCCGGTTCCGGCCGTCCGCTCCCTCCGAAAGGACCCGCATGACCCGCACCGTCCATCTCGCCGGCGACTCCACCGCCGGCCCGAAGAGCCGCGCCGCCGCGCCCGAGACCGGCTGGGGCATGGCCCTGCCGTATTACCTCGACGACGCCGTCGCCGTCGCCAACCACGCGCGCAACGGCCGCAGCTCGCGCAGCTTCGTCGGCCAGGGCCGGCTCGACGCCGTGGCCCGCGACCTGCGGGCGGGCGACGTCCTGGTGATCCAGTTCGGCCACAACGACGCGAAGGTCGAGGACCCCGAGCGGTACACCGAGCCGTGGACGTCGTACACCGAGCACCTCGCCCGGTTCGTCGACGTCGCGCGCGCCGCCGGCGCGCAGCCGGTGCTCGCGACGTCGGTCGAACGACGCCGGTTCGACGCCGCGGGCCGGGCCGTGCCCGCCCACGGCGAGTACCCCGACGCGATGCGCGCCCTCGCCGCGCGCGAGGACGTGCCGCTCGTGGACGTCCAGCGCGACTCGCTCGCGCTGTGGCACGACCTCGGGCCGGAGCGCACGCTGCACCTCTTCTTCCACGCCGACGACGGGCGCCGCGACGACACGCACTTCAACCCGCCCGGCGCGGGAGCCGTCGCCCGGCTCGTCGCGACCGGTCTCCTCACCGCGGGCGTCCTCGGGAGCCACGAGGTACGGCGGCTGGACGAGGACGTGCCCGACGCGTGGTTCCGCTGGCTCGACGACGAGCCCGCCTGAGCTCGGGGTTCCCGACAGCCCGGGCGGCGGGTAGGGTGTGGAACAGGCTGGAACCGGTTCCAGCCGACCGACCGTCCACCCCGACGCAGCCCCGGGAGGCCCGCGTGGTCACGCTCCGCGACGTCGCTCGCGCGGCGGGCGTCTCGCTCGCCACCGCGTCGCGCGCGATGAGCGACGCGCCGCACGTGTCGGCGGCCAACCGCGCCCAGGTGGCCCGGGCCGCGGAGTCGCTCGGCTACCGGCCCCACCCCGCAGCCCGCGCGCTGACCACCGGCAGCACGGGCACGGTCGGGCTGGTCGTGCCCGACCTCGCCAACCCGTTCTTCGCGGCTGTCGCCAAGGGCGTGCAGGCGCGGGCCCGGGAGACGGGTCGCGAGGTCCTCGTCGCCGACACCGACGAGGACGTCACCGTCGAGCCCGACGTCATCACCCGGCTCGGCGACCGGGTCGACGGGCTCGTGCTCTGCTCGCCACGCCTGCCCGCCGACCGGCTCGGACCGCTGCTGGCGGCCGCGGACGGCCCGGTCGCCCTGGTCAACCGCGAGGCGCCCGACGCGCCGTCGGTCTCCTTCGACATCGCCGACGGGGTGCGCCAGGCGCTCGACCACCTGCGCGCCCTGGGGCACGACGTCGTCGCCTATGCCGGCGGCCCGCGCTCCTCGTGGTCGGACGCCGAGCGCCGGACGGCGCTGGCCAGGCTCTCGACGGGCACGACCGGCGACGCCGTGCTGGACCTCGGCAGCTTCCGGCCGACGCACGGGGGCGGCGTCCAGGCCGCGGACCTCGCGCTCGCCGCCGGCGCCACGGCGGTGCTGTGCTTCAACGACCTCGTCGCCCTCGGCGTCCTGGCCCGGCTGCACGCGCGCGGGGTCGCCACGCCCGCCGACGTGTCCGTCGTCGGGTTCGACGACGTCGCCGCCGCGTCGCTCGTGACTCCCGCCCTGACCACCGTCGCCGTCCCGCTGGCCCGGGCCGGACGGGTCGCCGTCGACCTGCTGGCCGGCGACTCCCCCGAGCCCGAGCACCGCCGGCTGTCCGTCGAGCTCGTCGTGCGCGCGTCCACCGCGCCGGCGTCTCCCGCCCCCGCCGTCACCGACTCCCGTCCCCTCTCCACCGATCCCGAGGTCGCGATCCGATGAGCACCGCCCCGCACCACCCGCTGCTGCCGCTCGCGGCGACCCCCACGCCGGGCGCGCCGGCCGATCCGCCGCTGCCGGACGTCGTCGACCTCGCCGACGTCGCGCTGCTGCTGCGGCCGGCCGACGACGTCGCCGTCACGACGCGCCAGGTGCCCGCAGGCACCACCGTGCGCCTGCCCGACGGCACCGAGGCGACCACCCGCTCCACCCTGCCCCGGGGGCACAAGCTCGCCGTCCGCCCCGTGGCGGCCGGCACGGAGGTGCGCAAGTACGGGCAGTCCATCGGCCGCGCGACGAGGGACGTCGCGCCGGGCGACCACGTGCACACGCACAACCTGGGCATGGACGACGGCGCGCGCGAGTACGAGTTCGGCACCGCGCGCACCACGCTCCCCGAGCCCACGACGCGCCGCACGTTCCAGGGCTACCGCCGCTCGGACGGCCGCTGGGGCACCCGCAACTACGTCGGCATCCTCACGTCCGTGAACTGCTCGGCGTCCACCGCCCGGATGATCGCGGACCAGTTCCGCGGCCCGGTGCTCGACGCCTACCCCCACGTCGACGGCGTCGTCGCGCTCACGCACGACACCGGCTGCGGCCTGGTCCCGACGTCGGAAGGCGCGCAGGTCACCCTGCGCACGCTGCGCGGGTACGCGTCCCACGCGAACATGGCCGGGCTGCTCGTCGTCGGGCTCGGCTGCGAGATGCTGCCCGCCGCCTCCGTGCTCGACGGCCTGGAGCTGCGCGACGACCTGCCCGTGCGCACGCTCACCATCCAGGACACCGGCGGCATCCGCGCCACCGTGCGCGCGGGCGTCGCCGCCGTCACCGAGATGCTGCCCGCGATCGACGCGCTGCGACGCGAGGAGGCCCCCGCGTCCGAGCTCGTGCTGGGCCTCAACTGCGGCGGCTCCGACGGGTTCTCGGGGATCACGGCCAACCCCGCGCTCGGCCACGCCTCCGACCTGCTCGTCGCGCAGGGCGGCACGTCGATCCTCGCCGAGACGCCCGAGGTGTTCGGCGCCGAGCACCTGCTGCTGCGCCGCGCCGTGTCGCGGGAGGTGGGCCAGCGCCTGCTCGACCGGCTCGACTGGTGGCAGGGCTACGCGGCGGCCGGCGGCGGCACGCTCGACAACAACCCGTCCCCCGGCAACAAGGCCGGCGGTCTCACGACCATCCTCGAGAAGTCGCTCGGCGCCGTCGCCAAGGCGGGCGCGGCCGACCTCGTCGCCGTCCACGAGTACGCCGAGCCCGTCACCGAGCGCGGCATGACCTTCATGGACACGCCCGGCTACGACCCGGTGTCCGTGACGGGCATCGTCGCGGGCGGCGCGAACGTCGTCGTCTTCACGACCGGGCGAGGCTCCGTCCTGGGCTGCAAGCCGTCGCCGTCGATCAAGGTCGCGACGAACTCCGACACCTACCGCCGCATGAGCGAGGACATGGACCTCGACGCCGGCCGGATCGTCGAGACCGGGCTGAGCGTCGAGGAGGTGGGCGAGGAGCTGTTCGAGAAGATCCTCGCCGTCGCGTCCGGGGAGCAGACCGTCTCGGAGGAGCTCGACCTGGGCGCCGACGAGTTCGTGCCCTGGCAGCTCGGCGCGGTCACCTGACGGGCACCCGAACCCGGCAGGCCCACCGGGCTCAGGCCTCGATCCCGCGCAGCAGGCGGCGCAGCACGGCCCACGCCTGGTCGAGCGCGCGGTCGCGGTCGGGCGAGGCGGCCACCCAGAGGGCCGCCTCGTTCATGGCTCCGGAAAGCAGGGCGGACGTGGCGGGCACGTCGGCGGCGCGCACCCGTCCGGCGTCCGCGAGCTCGCCGAGCACCTCGTCGAGCAACCGCCCCGAGCTCGCGGCGTCGTCCTCGCGCCAGCGCGCCCAGCCGAGCACGGCCGGCCCGTCGACGAGCACGACCTGCCGGGCGTCGTCGGCGACGACCGCCGACAGGAAGGCGCGGCAGCCCGCCTCGAGGCTCTCCCACAGGTCACCGAGGCCGTCGGTCGCGCGCTCGATCTCCGCGCCGACCGCCGCGGTCACGTCTGCGTGCACGGCGGCGAACAGCCCGGCGCGGCTGCCGTAGTGGTGGTACACGGCGCCCCGCGTCACGCCGCACGCCGCGGCGACCTCCTCGACCGCCACGGCGGCGTACCCCCGCTCCGCGTACAGCCCGCGCGCGGCGGCGAGGATCGCGGCCGCCGTCGCCTCGCTCTCCGCCCTCGTTCTCCTCGGCATGGTTGACAGATTACCGACACCGTGAATGTATAGATACATACACGCCGTACGTAAACCCTCCGGGAGTCGTCATGATCACCAGCCTGTACCCCGTCCTCGCCGTCTCGGACGTCCCGGGAGCCGCGCGCTTCTACGCCGACCTGCTCGGCATGACGCCGACGTTCTCCTCGGACTGGTACGTCAGCCTGCGCTCCGGCACGGCGGAGCTCGCCGTCGTCGACGCGGACCACGAGACGATCCCCGAGCCCGCCCGCGGCGCCCGCGCGGCCGGCGTCCTCGTCACCGTCGAGGTGGACGACGTCGACGCCGCGCACGCCCGCGTCCTCGCCGAGGGCGCGCACGACGTGCTGCTGCCGCTGCGCGACGAGGAGTTCGGCCAGCGGCACTTCATCGTGGCCGGGCCCGACGGCGTGCTCGTCGACGTCGTCACCCCGATCCCGCCGTCCGCCGAGTTCGCCGCCCTCTACGCCGGGGCCGGCGCCGAGGCCCAGGGCGCCTAGACCCGTTCGCGCACCCGCGCCAGCCCCTCACCCGCCAGCGCGTCGCAGAACACCCTCCGGCCCGCCAGCACCATGACGAGCGCGAGGGTGCTGCCGCGCACCACGGGGCCGTCGCCGTGCGCGAACGGGCCGTCGGTCGCCTCGAGGCGCAGGCCGCGCGCGACGCTCCGGCCGGGGACCGTGAAGTCGCGCGCGGCGAAGAAGCGCGCCACCTCGGTGGTCGCGGCGACCGGCGGCACGCGCGGGATGCCGAGCGGCGTGCGGACGTCCTGCCCGTGCACGACGACCTCGCCCAGCCACGCGGCCGTGTGCCCGCTCGGCGCGACCGTGCTGGTCGCGACGGCGCGGAAGCGCTCGAGCGTTTCGACGGGCGTCGCGCCGCGGTGCTCCGCCAGGCGCCGCGCATTGTGCAGGTCGGCGTCGAACCGCGCCCCGACGATGCTGCGCAGCCACGCCCACCGGCCGGTGCTCGCGCCCGCCGTGAGATGCGCGACGACGTCCTCCACGGTCCAGTCCCCGCACAGCGAAGGCCCGGCCCACGCCGCGTCGTCGAGCTCCCTGAGCTCGTCCGCGAGCGCCTCGCGCTCGGCACGGATCATGGACCAGGTCTCGGCGCGCGGGGTGCTCGTCGTCACGTGGGCAGCCAACCACGGGACACCGACGGCGCGGTTAGGCTCGACGGTGCCCACGACGACGCCGAAGACCTGGAGGACTGCGCCCGTGTCGGGTTCGATGAGTGACGGGGCGCGCGTGGCGTTCCTGGACGTGGACGGCACCTACGCGGACCACGGCGCGGTGCCGCCCGCGCACGAGGAGGCCGTCCGCGCCGCGCGGCGCGCCGGCCACCGGGTGCTGCTGTGCACGGGCCGCCCGGAGTCGATGCTGCCGCCGTCGCTCCTGGCGGCGGGCTTCGACGGCGTCGTGGCGACGGCGGGCGCGTTCGTCCGGCTCGACGGCGAGGTCGTGGCCGACCTCCGCTTCCCCGACGACCTCGCGACGCGCGTGCGCCACGTGCTCGACGCCCACGACGTCGCGTACCTGCTGGAGACCCCCGACGCGGTGTACGGGCCGGTCGGCCTCGACGCCCGGCTCGCGGTCCGCGGGGACGCGGCACCCCACGAGATCCTCGACGTGCTGCGGATGCCCGGCGACCTCGCGGGCGTCCGGTACGCCAAGATCAGCTACTTCGACTCGCGCGTGCCGATCGCGGCGCTGCGTACCGAGCTCGGCCCCGAGGTCGGCATCCTCCCCTCGTCCTACGCGGACACGGGCGACAACGCCGGGGAGATCCACCTGGCCGGGGTGCACAAGGCGGTCGGGATGGCGGCCGTGATCGAGCACCTGGGGCTCACCGCCGCGCAGGCGGTCGGCGTCGGCGACGGGCACAACGACGTCGAGATGCTCCAGTACGCGGGCACCGCCGTGGCGGTCGAGGGCGCGCCGCCTGCCGTCCTCGCCGAGGCGGACTTCGTGGTGCCCGGGCCCGCGCGAGGCGGCGTCGCGGAGGCGTTCGCCCGGCTGGGGATGATCGACGGCGCCGCCTGACGCGCCACGCCCCCGACGCGCGGCGACCGCGGGTACGGTGAGGGCGGCTGGCCCGCGACGACGCGGACCCGCGTGCCGACCGACGGACGGAGCCCCTGATGGCCGACCTGGACGCCCTCACGACGACCCACCTCGACAAGGCCCGCGCCGCCGAGAACGGTCGCAGCGCGGAGATCGTCGTGCACGACGGCCCGCTGCGGCAGACGATCCTGGCGCTGGTCGAGGGGATCGAGCTGGGCGAGCACAACTCGCCGCCCGCGGCCTCGGTCCTGGTGCTGCACGGGCGCGTGCGGGTGACCGCGCTCGACGGGAACGACGAGGTCCACGCCGGGCAGCTGCGCGTGCTGACCCACGAGCGGCACGCCGTCAGCGCGCTGGAGGACTCGGTCTTCCTCCTCACGACGGTGACCAGCATCCCCAAGCCCTGAGCGCCCGCCCTCCCGCGCGTCCCACGTCGTGAGACCCGGGGGTGACGCGAGCAACCGGTTTCTGGCAGCCTCGGTCCCGAACGGTGTGAATCGTCTCAACCGGAACGGAGCAACGATGCTGCCGACACTCCGCACGACCGCAGCCACCACCACGCTCGCCACCGCCGTGGGCGCGCTCTGCGCGCTCGCCCTCGCCTCCCCCGCCGTCGCCGCCGGCGCCGCCGGCGCCGCCGGCGCCGCCGGCGACCCGCCCGCCCCCGCGGTGCCGACGTCCGCCGCGGACGCGTCGCCCGGCGGCCGGGCGGTGATCAGCACACCCACCGCCGACGGCAACCGCGTGAGCTGGCGCCTCCTGGCGTCCGACGGCGGCGACGCCGCGTTCCATGTCTACCGCGACGGCGTCCGGGTGCCCGGGCCCGCCGTGACCGGCGCGACGTCGTTCCTCGACCGCGGCGCGCCCGCCGACGCCCGCTACGCCGTCCTCGCCGTCGGGGACGGGGCCGCGCGTGCCGCGGCCGCACGGTCCGACGACCCCTCCGCCGAGGGAGCCGCCGGGCAGGTCGCCGGCGAGTCCCTGACGCTCGCGCCCGTCGCGGGCGCCGAGGCGAGCTCGCTCGACGTCCCGCTGGACGTGCCGCCCGCCGGCAGCGGCTACACCTACTCCGCGAACGACGCGTCGGTGGGCGACCTCGACGGCGACGGCGAGTACGAGATCGTCCTGAAGTGGGACCCGAGCAACGCCAAGGACAACTCGCAGTCCGGCGTCACGGGCAACGTCTACCTCGACGCCTACGAGCTCGACGGCGAGCGGCTGTGGCGCGTCGACCTCGGCCGCAACATCCGCGCCGGGGCGCACTACACGCAGTTCCAGGTGTACGACTACGACGGCGACGGCGCCGCGGAGGTCGCCGTGAAGACCGGCGACGGCACCGTCTCGGGCACCGGCCAGGTGATCGGGGACGGCGACGCCGACCACCGAAACTCCAGCGGCTACGTGCTGAGCGGGCCCGAGTTCCTCTCGGTCTTCCGGGGCACCGACGGCGCCGAGCTCGACACCGTCGACTTCCGCCCCGCCCGCGGCAACGTCGGCGACTGGGGCGACACGTACGGCAACCGGGTGGACCGCTTCCTCGCGGGCACGGCGTACCTCGACGGGTCCCGGCCGAGCATCGTCATGGGGCGCGGCTACTACGCCAGGACGGCCGTCTCCGCGTGGGACTTCCGCGACGGGGCGCTCACCCGCCGCTGGACGTTCGACTCGAGCTCGTCGACCAACGGGCCCGACTGGACGGGCCGCGGCAACCATCAGCTGTCGATCGCGGACGTGGACGACGACGGCCGCGACGAGATCCTCTACGGGTCGATGGCGATCGACGACAACGGGAACGGGCTGTGGCAGAACGGCACCCACCACGGCGACGCGTACCACGTGAGCGACCTGGTGCCCTCGAACCCCGGGCTGGAGGTGTTCAAGCCGTCGGAGTCGGGCACCGACCCGGCCCACTGGGTGGCCGACGCCGCCACCGGCAGGATCCTCTCCAGCGCCCCCGCCGCCGGGTCCGACAACGGGCGCGGAGTGGCCGCGGACATCACCGCGGACAACCCCGGCGCCGAGGTCTGGTCGTCCAAGGTCTCCGGCCTGCGCAGCGCGACGGACGGCTCGGAGGTCGGCCGCAAGCCAGGCTCCACCAACTTCGTGATCTGGTGGGACGGCGACGGGCAGCGCGAGCTGCTGGACGACACCCACATCGACAAGTACGGCGCCAGCGGCGACACCCGTCTCCTCACGGGCGAGGGGGTCGCCTCGAACAACGGCACCAAGGCGACGCCGGCGCTCCAGGCCGACATCCTCGGCGACTGGCGCGAAGAGGTCGTCTTCCGCACGACCGACTCCAGCGCGCTGCGGATCTACTCCACGGACATCCCGACCGCCATCGCGCACCCGTCCCTCATGGAGGACCGGCAGTACCGGCTGGCCGTCGCGTGGCAGAACACGGCGTACAACCAGCCGCCGCACCCCAGCTTCGCCACGGTGGACTGACGACCGTCCCCGCACGGTCGGCCCGCGCCGGGCTCAGCCCTGGCGCGGGCCGACCCACACCTGCTGCACGTTGACGAACTCCTTGATGCCGTGCGGGCCGAGCTCGCGCCCGTACCCGGAGCGCTTCACCCCGCCGCTGGGCAGCCGGGGGTCGGTCTTGACGATGCCGTTCACCGAGACCTGACCGGCCGCGATGTGGCGGGCCATCGCCTCGCCGCGCTCCGGCGTGGTCCAGACGCTCGCCGCCAGGCCGTACTCGGTCCGGTTCGCGGTCTCGAGCGCCTCGTCGGCGTCGGCGGCCCGCAGCACCGCCATGACCGGACCGAACGTCTCCTCGCAGGCGGCGGTCATGTCGTCGGTGACGTCGTCGAGCAGGGTGGGCGGGTAGAAGAAGCCCGGGCCGTCGGGCAGCTCGCCCCCGAGAAGCAGGCGCGCCCCCGCCTGCACCGTCTGCGTGACCTGGCGGTGCAGGTTCTCGCGCAGGTCCTCGCGGGCGATCGGCCCCACCTGCGTGGCGGGGTCGCGCGGGTCGCCCACCTTCAGCGCGGCGAGCCGGTCCCGGAGCCGGTCGACCAGCGCGTCGTGCACGGCGTCCTCGACGATGATCCGCTTCGCGGCGATGCACGACTGGCCCGCGTTGATGATGCGCGACAGGGCGATGGTGTCGGCCGCGGCGTCCAGGTCGGCGTCGGCGAGGACCACGCACGGGTCGGAGCCGCCCAGCTCCAGCACGGCGGGCTTGATCTCGGCGGCCGCGACGCTCGCCACGGCCGACCCCCCGCGCGACGACCCGGTGAACGACACCGCCTGCACGCGCCGGTCGCGGATGACGCCGGCGACGTCCGCGGTCTCCAGCGGCAGGTTGAGGAACACGCCCTGCGGCGCGCCCGACGCCGACAGCGCCCGAGCGAACACGTCGCCGATCGCCTCCGCGCAGCCCGGCACGTGCGGGTCGTGCTTGAGCACGGCCGTGTTGCCCGCCATGAGGGCGGGCGCCGCGAAGCGCAGGGCCAGCCAGAACGGCGCGTTCCACGGCAGCACGCCGAGCACCGTGCCGAGCGGCAGGTGCTGCACGTAGCTGCGCGTCGCGTCGGAGGCGATGTCCTCGGTCGCCAGGTACGCCGCCGCGTGCTCGGCGTAGTGCTCCGCGCACCAGGCCGCCTTCTCCACCTCGCCGAGCGCCTCGGAGATCGGCTTGCCCATCTCCTGCGTCATGAGGGGCGCCAGCTCGTCGGCCCGCGCGCGCAGGTCCGCCGCCACCGCGTGCAGCACCTCGGCGCGCCCGTCGAGCCCCCGGTCCCGCCACGCGGACCGTGCCGCCTCGGCGGCCGCCAGGGTGGTGTCCACCTCGCCCGGCGTCGCCGCCGGGACCTCGCGGACCACCTCGCCCGTGCTCGGGTCGGTCGCGATCAGCATCATGCGGTCTCCTCCTCGGTGGCGTCCGTGGTCGTGTCCTGCACGAGCGCGAGGGGCTCGGCCTCCGCCCTCCCCGCGGCGTGCTCGGGCTTGCAGGTGAAGTCCTCGGCCAGGGTGAAGAACGACTCGCACCCGTCGGCCGTCACCCGGACCGTGTCGGAGATGCCGACGGTCTTGTCGCCGTCGACGCCCCACATCCACGGGATGATGTGGAACGTCATCCCCTCCCGGAGCACGCGCGGGTCGCCCTGGTTGAGGCTGACGATGTACCCCTCGTCCCAGCTGGGCGGGAACGCGATGCCGATCGAGTACCCCGACCGGGTCACCAGCCGTGCGCCGACGCCGTTGTCCGAGATGATGTTCCGCACGATGTTGTCGGCGTCGGACACGGTGAGGCCGGGCCGGATGGCCGCCTTGACCTCCGCGAGCGCCAGCTTCATCCGCTCCTGCGCCACCAGCATGCTGCGCGACAGGTCGTCGAGCACCACGGTCCGCATCATCGCCGTGTGGTACCGCCGGAAGCAGCCGCCGACCTCGAGGAAGACGTGCTCCCCGGGCTGCACGGTGCGGCCCTCCCAGGTCGCGTGCCCGATCATGCTGCGCGGCCCGGAGGTGACGTACGGCATCACGGCCGGGAACTCCCCGCCCGAGCGGAACATCGCCGACGCGATCTCGGCCGCGATCTCGTTCTCCGTCACCCCCGCGGCGACCGCCTCGATGCCCGCCGCCATCCCGACCTCCGTGGCGCGCGCGGCCCGCCGCATGACGGCGATCTCGGCGTCCGACTTGGTCACGCGCCCCTCCTCCACGATGCCGAAGCAGTCGAGCAGGCGGCCGTCGGTGAACGAGTTGTGGATGTAGTCCTGGTGGTAGGCCGGGAAGTAGTAGCTGTTGCGCTCGTACCCGACGTCCTTCGTGTCGAGGCCGAACTCGCGCAGGGACTGCACCAGGCTCTGGATGGCGTCGCCCGTGTCCGGATAGGGGCGGGTCAGCTCCACCCACGTGCGGGCGTGCACGTTCGACTCCTCCATGGCGCGCGTGATCATGAACGGCTCGTCCTCGAGCGGCACGACCAGCGCCTGGAAGAAGGAGTACCCCGTGGTCTGGTAGTCCGTGAGGTACATGAGGTTCTCGGGGTCGGTGATGACCACCGCGTCCAGCATCCGCTCCGCCATGCGGCGGCGCAGATCGCCGAGGCGCCTCGCGTACTCCTCGAACGGGAACGTCATGTCGTCGCGCTGCCGCATGCCGGCCTCCTTCAGCTGCTGTCGCACGCCCCCGGGCGGGGCGCTAGAGGGTGTCGCGCACCGCCCCCGCGAGGATCTCCAGGCCCTCGTCGAGGTCGTCGTCGGGGATGGTCAGTGGCGGGATGAGCTTGAGCACGCGGCCGCCGCTGCCGCACGGGCCGATGAGCAGCCCCCGGGCGAAGCACTCGGCCGCGACCGCCTTGGCGAACGCGCCGTCGACGACGTCGAGGCCCTGGATCATGCCGCGGCCGCGCACGGTGAACCCGCGGTCGGAGGCCGCGGCGGCGAGCCCGTCCAGCACGGACACCATCCGCTCGGCCTTGGCGTGCACCTGGGTCATGAGCTCGTCGTCGTCGAAGTACGTCAGCGCCTCGCGCCCGGCCACGAACGACAGGCCCTGGCCGCGGAAGGTGCCGGTGTGCTCCCCCGGCGCCCAGTGCGCGTCCAGCTCGGGCCGGTTGAGGTTCATCGCCAGGGGCGTCCCGTAGCCGCCGATCCCCTTGGCGAGGCACACGACGTCGGGGTCGAGCCCCATGCCGTCGAAGCTGAAGTAGCTGCCGGTGCGGCCGCAGCCCACCTGGATCTCGTCGATGACGAACAGCGCCCCGACGTCGCGGGCGAGGCGCTGCACGGCGTGCAGCCACTCGGCGCTCGCCACGTTGACGCCGCCCTCGGCCTGGATCGTCTCGACGACGAACGCCGCCGGGGGCAGCAGCCCGCTCGACACGTCGGCGAGCTGCGCCCGGTAGGCCTCGAGCGACGCGAGACCGCCCCCGGGAGCGGTCTCGAAGGGCAGCCGGTGCACGTTCTCCAGGGGCACCCCGGCGGCCCGGCGGAAGACGTCGTTGCCCGTGAGCGCGAGCGACCCGAGGGTCATGCCGTGGAACCCGTGCGTGAAGGCGACCACCTCGCGCCGCCCGGTGACCTTGCGGGCGAGCTTGAGCGCCGCCTCGACGGCGTTGCTGCCGGTGGGGCCCATGAACTGCAGCCTCATCGTCATGCCGCGCGGCTCCAGCACCGTGGAGACGAACTTCGTGATGAAGTCGCGTTTCGTGGTGGTCGCCATGTCGAGGCTGTGCGCGACGCCGTCGGCCTCGAGGAACTCGATCATCGCGCGTTTCATGCGCGGGTTGTTGTGCCCGAAGTTCAGCACGCCCGCGCCGGCGAAGAAGTCGACGTAGCTACGGCCGGCCTCGTCCACCTGCCGCGCGTTCGACGCCGAGGCGAACACCGTGGGGTACGTGCGGCTGTACCCCCGGATCTCGGATTCCCACTTCTCGAAGACCTCCATCAACCAGATGTAGGTGCCCGAGGCCCGCCCCGTCAAGCAACTCGCGGGACGACCTTCGTGACGTTCTGATGTCGCGGGCCGGGGCCGAACGTCGCGCGGTAGGCGGCGGGCGAGACGCCCAGCGCCCGCGCGAAGTGCTGGCGCAGCGACGCCCCGGTGCCGAACCCGGCCCGGCGCGCGACGGCGTCCACGGCGAGATCGGTGCGTTCCAGCAGGTCGCGCGCGCGCAGCAGGCGCTGCTGCAGCAGCCACGCCCCGGGCGAGACGCCGACCTCCCGGCGGAAACGGCGCGTGAAGGTCCGCGTGCTCATCGACGCGTGCCGGGCGAGGTCGTCCAGCGAGAGCGGCTCGTCGAGGTGCTCGAGCGCCCACGACCGCGCGGGGCCGGTGTGGTCGCCTGCCGGCTCGGGCACGGGGGCGTCCACGTACTGCGCCTGGCCGCCGTCGCGGAAGGGCGGCACGACGGTGCGCCGCGCGACGTCGTTCGCGACCGACGCGCCGTGGTCGGAGCGGATCAGGTGCAGGCACAGGTCGATCCCGGCCGCCTCGCCGGCCGACGTGAAGACGCGGCCGTCCTCGGTGAACAGCACGTCCGGGTGCAGGTCCACCCTCGGGAACGCCTGCCGGAACCGGTCCGCCGACAGCCAGTGCGTCGTCGCGCGTCGCCCGTCGAGCAGCCCGGCGCGTGCGAGCGCGAACGCCCCGGTGCAGATGGACGCGACCCGCGCGTCCGGGCGGACGGTCGCCAGCAGGTCGGGGGTGACGCCGTCGTCCTCGTCGACGTCGTCCAGCGCGTGCGACGCCGGCACGACGACGGTGTCGGCGAGCGCGAGCACGTCCGGGCCGTGCGGGACGTCGATCGTGAAGTCCGCGTCGGTCCGCACGGGTCCCCGTGCAGCCGCGCACGTGCGCACGTCGTAGAGCCGCTCGCCGCCGGCGTCGCGCGCGACGCCGAAGAGCTGGTGCACCGCGCCGAGCTCGAGCGGCATCACGCCGTCGCGCACCAGCACCGCGACGAGGTGCCGGCGGGGTGCGCGCGTCCGTCTGGCAGGCATGGCCTGATCCTTGCACATCGTGGCCTCCCGGCCACTGGTCGCCCGGTGGCCTGCCCGGCACCCTGGAGGGACGGGCGGCCGACCGGCGCCCGACCCCGACGGGAAGGACGGTCCGATGCGGGTGCTGTGGGTGCTGGCCCATCCGGAACCGCGGTCGCTCACGGCGCGGCTGCGGGACGAGGGGGTCCGCGCGCTGCGCGGGGCCGGGCACGAGGTGGTCGAGTCCGACCTGTACGCGATGGGCTGGAACCCCGTGGTGACGGCCGCCGACTTCGGCGACGCCGTGGGCGACGGCGACCGGCTCGACGTCGCGGGCGCCTCGGAGCGCGCGCTGCGCGGCGGCACGCTCGCGCCCGACATCCGGGCCGAGCACGACAAGCTCGCCCGGGCCGACACCGTCGTCGTGCAGTTCCCCCTGTGGTGGCACGGCACGCCCGCGATCCTCAAGGGCTGGCTCGACCGGGTGCTGGTGCAGGGCTACGCGTACAACGTGCGCGACCGCGCCGGCCGCACCCGCCGGTACGGCGACGGCGGGCTGGCCGGCCGCCGCGCGCTCGCCGTGGTCACCGTCGGGGCGGGCACCGGGCTCGGCCCGCGCGGCCTGCACGGCGACCTCGCGGAGGTGCTGTTCCCGCTGCTGCACGGCACGTTCTGGTACACGGGCATGCTGGTGGCCGAGCCGGTGCTCGTGCCCGGCGCGAGCCGCCTGGACGACGCCGGCTTCGCCGCGGCCTCGGACGGCCTGCGCCGCCGGCTGCTCGCTCTGCCGGACGGGCCTCTCGTGCCCTACCGGCGCCAGGACGGCGGGGACTACGACGGGCACGGGGAGCTGCGCGACGCGGTGGCGCCCGGCGGCCGCGGGCTGGGCGTGCACCTGCGCGCGTGAGGCTTCGGCTCAGGTCCGCCCGCGCCGGGGCGGCACGAGGTTCGCGAGCGAGGAGTACCGCGGCACCCAGCGCGCGAGGGTGGCCGCGGACGCGCCGCCGAGCATGGCGGTGGCCCACACCCCGGCGGCGAGCGAGCCCAGCGCCGCCCCCGCCGACAGGATCAGCGGGCCGAGCGCGTCGCCCGTGTCCTGGAAGAGCCGCCACACGCTGAGGAACGTGGGCCGCACCGCGGCGGGCGCGACGTCGGCGCCCAGCGTCATGACGATGCCCGAGCCCATGCCGTTGCCCACACCGAGCAGGGCGGCGACCACGGCGAGCGCTCCCGCGGTGTGCGCGAACGGCAGCACCGCCAGCCCCACCGCCATCGTGAGCATGGACGGGACCGCCACCCACAGCCGCCCGAACCGGTCCATCACCTTGCCCGCCGGGTAGAACAGCAGCATGTCCAGGGCGCCCGAGACGCCGAAGACGAGCGACGTCACCTCGGCGTCGAGCCCCAGGTGCTCGCCCCACAGCGGGATGACGGTCTGGCGTGCGCCGCGCACGGCGCTCACCAGCAGGATGGCGACGCCGAGGGTCGCGAACAGCTGCCGGTGCTCGCGCGCGACCGCGGCGATGGACACGCGCTGCCGGCCGGCGGGCCGCGGCAACGGGGCGTCGGCCCGCGGCTCCGGCCGCACCAGGGCGATGACCAGCACCGCCACCAGGGCCGAGCCGGTGCCCAGCCAGAACGCGCCGTGCAGCGACGTCGCGGCGATCACGGCGGCGCCGGCGAACGGCCCCAGGAACAGGCCGATGCGGTGCACCCCGGCGAGCGTCGACATGACGCGCGCCCGCCGCAGCGGCGGCGTGATCTCCGTCAGGTACGCCTGCCGGGCGAGGTTGAACACGGCGTTCGCCGCGCCGAGGGCGAGCACGCCCAGCGCCAGGCCCCACAGCGCCGAGGACAGCGCGATCGTCGTGAACGCCACGACGGCGACGCTGCCGGCGACCAGCATCGCCACCCGGTCGCCGAGGCGCTGGGAGAGGGCGCCGGCCGGCAGGTCGAACGCGATCTTGCCGAGCGGCAGCAGCGCGGCCACGAGCCCGGCGACCGTGAGGGTCGCGCCGCGGCCGGTGGCGGTGACCGCCACGACCGGCAGCAGCGCGCCGATGCCGATCTCCAGCACCAGGGTGGGGAGGAACGCCCCGAGGACGACGCTACGGAAGGGGAAGAGGGGCGGGGACGGCACGCCCCCTTCCTATCGCACGGGACCTGTCCGAGGCCCGTCCGTTCACGGACGTCTCGTCACGCGCGCCGCGTCGTGAGGAGCAGCGCCGGCAGGCTGAGCTCCTCCCCCGCGGTGCGCGCGGCGATCTCGGCGTCCGAGACCACCGTGGCCGACCACGCGGGCCCCTCGAACGCCGCGCGCAGCCGGGCGCCGGTCGTGCCCCAGCCCAGCCCGGCGTCCACGGACATCGCGAGCACGGCGACGAGCGCGTCGGGCCGGCAGATCGCCTCCAGCCCCGCCACGTAGGCCGCGCGCCCGGCGTCGTCCAGGGTGTGCAGCAGCCCCGAGTCGAGGACGGTCCGCGGCCGGAGGTCCAGGCGGTCGAGCCGGCGGGCGTCCGCGACCTCGAAGCGCACCTCGCCCGGCGGGTCGAGGATCGACTCCGCGGCCCGCTCCCGCGCGCGGGAGATCGCGTGCGCCGCGGCGTCCACGCCCACCACCCGGTGGCCCGCCCGAGCGACGGCGAGAGCCAGCACGCCCGTGCCGCACCCGACGTCGAGGACCGGGTCCGCGAGCACCGACCGGCGCACGAGCGCCAGGAGCGCGGGCTGCGGATGGCCGATCTCCCACGGCGGCGGGGCGTCGGCGGCGTACAGGGCGTCGAAATCGTGCACCTGGCGGGCCATGGAGCACCTCCCGCTGCCCATTCTGCGCCCACGGCTCCTGGGCGGCGCCTCCCGCGCGACCGCTACCCGACGAGGACGGCGAACGGCAACGCCGCGACGAACGCGCCGCCGGCGAGCACGACGGTGTCGGTGCGGGTCCACGGCGCCGGCTCCGCCCAGGTGCGGTGGTGGGCGGAGGCGAAGCCGCGGGCGTCCATCGCGACGGCCATGGCGGCCGCGTCGCGCAGGGTGGCGGCCAGGACCGCGAACGTCACGGACGCCGCGTGTCGGGCCCGCGAGAGCGGACCCCGGCCGGGCCCGACGCCGCGCGACCGGCGGGCTCGCGACGCCTGCTCCCACACCGCACCGAGCCGCTCGAACCGCTGCAGCGCCGCGGCGACGCCGACGACGAAGCGCGCCGGCAGGCGCAGCCGCTGGCCGAGCTGGTCGGCCAGCCCGCTCGGGTCGACGAGCGGGGCGAGCGCCACGCCCGGCAGCGCGAGCACCGCGATGCGGGCCCCCGCGACGCCGGCCTCCACCGGGTCGCGGCCGCCGAGCAGCCAGGTGGACCACGCCACCGACGCGATGGCGACGACGACCGCGAGGTACCGGGCCGGCGACCCGGCCCCGCGCGGCAGGAGCAGCAGCCCGAACGCCAGGCAGGCGCCCAGCGCGACGCCGGCGCTCGCGACGTCCCGGACGCCCAGGGAGGCGACCAGCCCGAGCAGCCCGAGCGCCACGAGCACGAGGGCGTTCACGCGCCCCAGCACACCGGTCATGCCGCCACCGCCTGTCGCTCGCGTGCCGGGCCGCCGAGCTGCACCTGGTGCCCGGCGAGGGCGACGAGGTGCGCGTCGTGGGTGCTGGCCGCGACGGTGGCGCCATGCCGGGCGGCGGCGGTGGCCCACCCCGCCACCGCCGCCCAGGTCCCCCGGTCCTGGCCGACGGTCGGCTCGTCCAGCAGCACGAGCCCCGGCCGGTGCGCGAGCGCGGCCGCCAGCGCGAGCCGCCGCTGCTCGCCGCCGGACAGCCGGAACGGGTGCGCGTCGGCGAGATGGTCCAGGCGCAGCAGCGCGAGCACCTCGTCCACGTCCACCCGGACGCCGAGGCGTCGGCCGGTGAGCTCCACCTCGTCCCGCACGCGCGGGGCGAGCAGGCCGTGCTCCGGGTGCTGCGGCACCCAGCCGCACGACCGCGCGAGGTCTCGCGAGCGGGCCGTACGCCCCGGAGCTCCCCGCACCACGCCGGCGGTCGGCCGCAGGTGCCCCGCGAGGGTGGCGACGAGCGTGGACTTCCCCGCACCCGAGGGCCCCGTGACGGCCGTGAGGAGCCCCGCAGGCAGCCGCGCGGCCACGCCGTCGAGCGCCCGCGTGGTGGTACGGCCGCGCAGGCCGCGCGTCGTCAGGTCGACCTCGAGGGAGTCGACCGAGACCTCCGGCCCGGCGTCGTCCGGCGCGACCAGCGCGGCCGGGACGGGCAGCGGATCGGGCGCCGCCACCCCGGGCAGCCAGACGCCGGCGCGCGTCAGGTCAGCGCGCCGGCCGGCCGCGCCGTCGCTCAGCGCGGCGGGCGCGACGTCGTGCGTGACCCGACCCGCCGGCCCGAGCACCACGACGCGGTCCAGGTGCTCGAGCCACGGCCCGACGTGGTGGTCGACCACCACGAGGGATGTGCCCGTGCCCTCCAGCGCGCCGACGACGGCGGCGCGGACCTCGGCCGCGGCGGCGGGGTCGAGCATCGCGGTCGGCTCGTCCAGGAGCAGCAGGCCCGGGGCGCTCGCCAGCGCCCCTGCGAGCGCGAGCCGCTGCAGCTCGCCGCCCGAGAGGGCCGACGTCGGCCTGTCGGGCGGGTACCGCAGCCCGACCCGGTCGAGAGCCTTCCGGGCCCGACGCCAGATCTCGTCCCGCGGCAGGCCGGAGTTCTCGGGGCCGAAGGCGGCGTCCCGGCCGATCCGGGCCGCGACGACCGCGGAGCCCGGGTCCTGCGGCACGAGCCCCACCCCGCCGTCCACGTGGACGGTGCCGGACAGGTCGCCGGGCAGCGGGTCCCCCAGGACCCCCGCGAGGGCGTGCAGCACGGTCGACTTGCCCGCCCCGCTCGGCCCGACCAGGCCGATGCGCTCCCCCGCGCCGACGGTGAGGTCGAGGCCCTCGATCGTCGGGACCCGGCGCCCGGTGGGCCGCCAGCTCAGCCCCCGCACGCGCGCCCGGACGTCGTCGCGCGCCACGCCGTCAGGCCCGGGCGCGATCGGCGGCACGACCGACGCCGCGGTCGGCGAGGTCGCGCCCCGGCCCGAACGCGTCGAGCACGCCGGCCCGCGCGAGGGCGCGCACGAGCGCCGCGCCTCCCAGGCCCGCGAGCAGCGCGCCGGACAGCGCGAACAGGCCCAGGTACGCCAGCCGGAAGCCCCACGCCCAGTCCGGGTAGTAGGCGAACCACTCGTAGACGGCGCCGCACGCGCCCGCCGCCGCACCCGCCAGGGCCGCGACGGCGGTGCCGAACCGGCGATAGAGGAACAGGGCGAGCACGAGCTCGGCGCCGAACCCCTGGACGACGCCGGAGACGATCGCCGAGAAGCCCCAGCCGGCGCCGAGCAGCGCCTCGACGCTCGCGGCGACGACCTCGGTGAGCAGCGCCGCGCCCGGGCGGCGGACGATGAGGCCGCCCAGCACGCCGCCGAGCAGCCAGCCGCCCCCGAGCAGCCCGGTGGCCGGCGGGAAGGCGACCGCCAGCCCGGCGGAGAGCAGGTGGTAGAGCTGGGTCCAGCCCCAGAAGACGACACCGACGGCCACGCCGAGCATGGCCACGGTGACGAGGTCGACGGTACGGTACCGCGGGGACGCGCTGCGCAGAGAGATGGGCGCGGACATTCCAGGTAACTCCCTTCGCCGGTGCTAACCGGAGCAGGTTCCAAGGGTCTGCGGCTGTGCCCGCACTCTCAGCGCCCCTTCGACGGCGCTCCCCTGTCATGGGTGTCTTCAGATGTGACGGCCGACGACGCGGCCGCAGGTCCGACCCTAGGCGACGTCGGCGTCCGCGCAAGACCGTCCCGCACCGTGAAACCCCTGGTCACGCAAGAAGGCCCGGAACCATGAGGTTCCGGGCCTTCTTGTCGGGGTGGAGCTGAGGGGACTCGAACCCCTGACCCCCTGCATGCCATGCAGGTGCGCTACCAGCTGCGCCACAGCCCCGAGAACCGACTCTCGCGACCGCGGACGGCCAGGCGATTCGTCTGATTCGGTGTGTTCCTCCGGGCTTGCGCCCCTCGGAACGTCGATATCTTAGGCAGACTTCGGGCCAGGTTCCAAATTCCAGTCCGGTCCCGCCTGCCAGCGGTCCAGGGGGTACCCCGCGCCCACGTTGTGCGCCACGAGGCGCCATGCCGGCACGGCGCCCTCCCCGGCACGGTGCAGGTGCGACCAGTGCACGTTGTGCATGCCCGCCAGTCCGCGCCAGGTGGCCGGGTCGAGCCCGAGCAGCGCCGTCACCGCCAGCGAGATGGCGGCCCCGTGCGACACGAGGACGAGCGTCGCGTCGTCAGCCAGGTCCGCGGCGTGCTCGGCCACGGCCTCGGCCATGCGCTGCGCGACCGCCGCCTTCGTCTCGGCCCCCGCCCCCACGGGCTCGGCACCGAGGCGCCAGGCTGCGTACTCCTCGGGCCAGCGCTCCTGCAGCTCGGCGCCCGTGAGGCCCTCCCAGGCGCCGAAGCCGCGCTCGCGCAGGCGCTCGTCCGTCACCAGGGGCTCCCCGCCGAGCGCGTCCGCGTACGCGGACGCCGTCTCGACGGCGCGGCCCAGGTCGGACGACACGATGCGCGTCGCGCGGTGCGACGACGCGAGCGCGGAGCCGCCCTCCGCCGCCTGCCAGCGTCCGACCTCGTCGAGCGGGATGTCGATCTGCCCCTGCAGCCGCAGGGAGGCGTTGTAGGCGGTGCGGGCGTGCCGCAGCAGGACGACGGTGCCGGCCGTCACCGCTCGTCGCCCGCGAGACGGATCGCGCCGTCGCCCCCGCCGTCGCCGTACTCGGCGGCGGCCGCCGCGCCGTCGCCGCCGCGCGCGTCCTCCGGCAGCTCGACCGCCGGGCAGTCCTTCCACAGGCGCTCGAGCGCGTAGTACACGCGGTCCTCGGCGTGCTGCACGTGGACGACGACCTCGCCGAAGTCGAGCAGCACCCATCGCGCCTGCGCCTTGCCCTCGCGGCGGATCGGCTTGGACCCGGCGAGGAACATCGCCTCCTCGACGGCGTCCACGATGGCCGAGACCTGCCGCTCGTTCGTGCCCGAGGCGATGAGGAACACGTCGGTGAGCACCAGCTGGTCGCTCACGTCCAGCGCGATGATCTCCTGCGCCTTGCGGTCCGAGGCGGCCCGAGCGGCGACGATCGCCAGCTCGACGGCGCGGGGGCTGGCGGTCATGCAGCGGCTCCGGGGTGCTCGTACGGGAGGACGACGCTCGCGGGCGCGGCGCCGTCGGTCGTGAAGTCCTGGGCGCCGTTGTCGCCGAGCAGCAGCTTCCAGACCAGGAGCCCCAGCACGAACGCGACGACCACGAGGACGATGTAGTGCAGCCAGGTGTAGGACGCCTCGGGCTCGTCCCAGTCCTCGTCGTCGTCCTCGTCGTCCAGCGGCGCGGCCGAGCGCGCGCGGACGGGCTGCTCCGACGCGACCAGCGCGTCGAACGGGGACGCGGCGGGTCGCTCCGGCGCGGCCGCCGGCTGGGCGGCCCCCGCCGTGGGGCGCGACGGCGGCACGGACGCGGGCCGCTCCGTGGTCGGGCTGGCCCAGGGCAGCGGGGGCGCCGCCGACGTGGGTGCGGCGGTCGGCGCCGGGCTCGGGGCCGCCTGGGCGGGCGGCGCCGACGCCGGGGCCGACGTGGTGCCGAACGGCGAGGAGGTGCCCGTCGTCGCGAACGGGGAACGGCGGGCGGGGCCGTCGGGGCGCGGCGCCACCGTCGCCGGCGGGCTGGCCGCCGGGGCCGCTGGCGCGGCGCTCGACGGGGCGGCCACCGGCGGCAGCCCGTACCCGGTGGCGGAGCCCGCCGGGGCGGCGCCCTGGTCACGGCGGGTCGAGGGG
>NZ_JBHJVM010000017.1:0-82517 GCF_042264825.1 Isoptericola sp. NPDC056134 | reverse complement strand
CCAGACCCTCGACTGGGCCAAGCCCGCCGAAGCACTCAACCGCCTACTCTTGGCAGCCTGACGACGCGTGTTGCGACGACCGCTTGAACCCGCCGAGACTTCGCCGGTCAGCGACGCACCGCCTGTGTCCCCGGCTGGCGCGGCTACCAGACCGTCGTCGACGACCGGCGCGGGGACTATGGCGTCACGATGGCCGCGGACCGAGCGAGCGGTGCGCTCACCAGCTGCGTGCAGGAGGCCGAGGCCCCGTACACGCCGCTGGTCACCTCGGGATCCACTCTCCCCGAAGACCGACCGGCTCCGGACTGGGCCTTCGCTGTCTCTGGATCCGCTGGCGGCGTGGGGGCTCAGCTCGTCGGTCTCGCAGGCGAAGACGTCGCCTGCGTCGAGGTGCGGACCGCGGACGGCACCCGTCTCGACGCGCCGGTGACGGACGGGTACTGGGTGGCCTGGAGCGCCGACCTCGTCGACCCGACGACCGCGGGCGAGGCGGACGAGGGGCCTTGGGACGGCGCCACCATGACCTGGTACGACGCCGACGACGAGCCCCTCGGCGACGCCCCTGTCTTTCTCTGACGGCCCCCGGCCGCGCAGGCCGTGCGCGCCGGTAACGGCTCAGTAACGGCGCCTCCTTAGCGTGCAGGCACCCTGCACCTGCCCCTGAGGAGCGCACACCGATGCCCCTGCCCCGACCGCCCCGGCGGCGCCGCGCCGCCTGGGCCGCGGCCACGTTGACGGCCGCCGCCCTGCTGACCAGCCCCCTCTCGGCCGTCGCCGACCCTGCTGTCGCCGCCGGCGACAGCCCCAAGGTCGACTCCGCGCTCGCCGGCGCCGTGAAGGGTGGCAAGGACGCCACCTTCTTCGTCGTCCTCAAGGACCAGGCCAGGCTGTCCGCCCCCCGCGCCAAGCGCTCGCACGCGGCGCGGGCGACCGCCGCCTACACCGAGCTGAAGCGCCACGCCGAGACCAGCCAGCGCTCGCTCACCACGTTCCTGGACGAGCAGAAGGTGGGCCACCAGGACTTCTGGATCGCGAACACCGTCCAGGTGACCGGCGACGCCGACCTGGTCGCCGACCTGGCGAAGCGTTCCGACGTCGCGTCGATCGTCAAGGAGCAGACCTACCACCTCGACGAGACGGAGTCGACGCCTGCCGGCGCGGTCACGACCGCCCTGGAGGACGACGGCACCCCCGAGTGGGGTGTCGCCGACATCGACGCCGACGACGTCTGGAAGGACTACGACGACCGCGGCGAGGGCATCGTCGTCGCCAACGTCGACTCGGGAGTCCAGTACGACCACCCGGACCTGGTAAACAGCTACCGCGGCACCAACGGCGACGGCTCGTTCACGCACGACTACAACTGGTACGACGCGACGGGCGAGTGCGGCGACAGCGGCGTCCCCTGCGACAACAACGGCCACGGCACCCACACGATGGGCACGATGGTCGGGGACGACGGCATCGGCGTGGCCCCGGACGCGACGTGGATCGCCGCGAAGGGCTGCGAGACGGACTCCTGCACCGACACGTCGCTGCTCAAGGCGGGCCAGTGGATCCTGGCGCCCACGGACTCGGAAGGGAAGAACCCCCGCCCCGACCTCGCGCCGAACATCGTGAACAACTCCTGGGGAGGCGGCAAGACCACCTTCTACCAGGACATCCTCACCGCCTGGGACGCCGCGGGGATCTTCGAGGCGTTCGCCGCCGGCAACAAGGGCGACGGCGTGACCTGCTCCACGACCGAGTCCCCCGGCGCGCAGGCCCCGGCGTACGGCGTCGGCGCCTACGACGCGAGCGGCGTCATCGCGGACTTCTCCGGCTTCGGCCCGTCCCTCGTGGACGGCTCGGCCAAGCCGAACATCACCGCCCCGGGCGTCGACGTGCGCTCCACCTGGCCCGGCTCGGGGTACCAGGTCCTCGGCGGGACGTCGATGGCCACGCCGCACGTCGCGGGCGCCGTGGCCCTGCTCTGGTCGGCCGCCCCGTCGCTCATCGGCGACATCGAGGGCACCCGCGCGCTGCTCGACCAGGGCGCCCGCGACATCGACGACACGCACTGCGGCGGAACCGCCGGCATGAACAACGTGTGGGGCGAGGGCAAGCTGGACATCCTCGCGTCGGTCGACCTCGCGCCGCACACGGCCGCCACGCTCACCGGCACCGTCACGGACAAGGACACGGGCGCCCCGCTGCGCGGCGTCACCGTCACGGCGACGAGCCCCGCCACCGGCGCACGCACCGTCCTCACCGGCGTCGACGGCTCCTACCGCCTCACCCTCGCCGCGGGCACGTACGACCTGACCCTGAGCGGCTACGGGTACGCCCCGACGACGGTCGCCGGCCTCGAGCTCGCCGCGAGCGCCACGGTGTCGAAGGACGTCGAGCTCGCCGCGACGACCACCCACGCGGTCACCGGCACGGTGCTCGACGTCACCGGCGCGCCGCTCGCGGGCGCCACCGTCGAGGTCAGCGGCACGCCGCTGGACGCGGTCACCACGGGCGCCGACGGCACGTTCTCCGTCCCGGCCGTGGCCGAGGGCGACTACACGCTGACCGTCGAGCCGGCCGACCCCGTGCTCTGCAACGGCGACTCCCGCACCGACGTCACGGTCGACGGCCTCGAGACCCGCACCGTCCAGCTCCCGCCGCGCTCCGACGCGTACGGCAACAGCTGCACCCCCGCGGACTACTCCTGGGTCAAGGGCACGGACACGGTCGCCCTGAGCGGCGACGAGGACGCCACGACGATCGCGCTGCCGTTCTGGGTCAGCCTGTACGGCGTCGACTACTCCAGCGCCTCGGTCACCACCAACGGCCTGGTCAACTTCCTCGAGCCGCGGCTCGGCGACTACAAGAACACCGCGCTGCCCGCCGCGGCCCGGCCGAACGGCGTCGTCGCCCCGTTCTGGGACGACCTGACCCTGGACAAGAGGTCCAGCGTGCAGACGGCGCTGAAGGGCAAGGCCGGCAAGCGCACCTTCGCCGTCGTGTGGGACAAGGCGAAGCTCGCCTCGGACGACAGCCGCGTCTCGTTCGAGGTCCTGTTCGACGAGGCCTCCGGCGACATCACGTTCCAGTACAAGACCGTGCCCGGCGACGGCGCCTCGGCGACCGTCGGCATCGAGAACCAGGCCGGCTCCGACGCCCTCCAGTACTCGTTCGACCAGTCCGTCCTCACGGACGGCGCGGCGATCCGCATCGCGCAGGGAGACTGACCATGAAGCTCACCCATCACCGGCGGGCGTCACAGCTCGCCTGTACCCTCGTCGCCGCCGGCCTCGTGCTCGCGATCGCCCCGCAGGCCTCCGCGGCCGGGCACGACGACGGCGCCGCCCGGACCCTGACCGACGCCCAGGCGCAGGACCTGGCCGACCGCATGAGCGGCGGGCTCTACGGTGACGCGTCGGTCGGCGCCGGCACCGACGACGCCGCAGCCGGGCCCACGGAGGGCGCGGAGGCCGACGCAGCCGATCCGGTCGACCCGACGACGCCCGTCACCTTCACCGCCACGTCCTCGATGGAGGGCGTGCGGGGCCTGGGCGTCACGCTCCCCGCGAAGGGGCAGCAGTACTTCACGCTGCACAGCCTGGGGAACGTCCAGCTGCACACGCCGGACGGCAGCACCGTCTGGGAGCGCACCAACGACTCCCTCTACGCGGACTGGGGCGTCAAACCCGCCCGCGTGTGGGAGAAGACGATGTACCCGCCGCTGGTCCTCATGGGCTACAACGCGGTCAGCCCGTTCTCCCCGACCTCCGACGCGGGGTACGACACCGCCGACCTCACCGGCGACGGCGTGCCCGACCTCGTGTTCTCGGCGGCGGTCGGCGTCAGCCCGCCCGTCGGGGCGACCATCCCCGGCACCACGATGAAGACCGGCACCCTCGTCACCGTCCTGGACGGGAAGACGGGCGCGACGGCGTGGTCGAAGGTGTACTCGTACGCCTCGATGGTGAAGGTCATCGGCGACACCCTGCTCGTCGCGGACGCGCCGCGGACCAACCAGTACGCGCCCGCGGACCAGACGGCCACGCTGACCGGCACCCGCTTCACCGTCGCCGACGGCGTCCTCACGCCTGCGGAGACCTGGACGTTCGACACCGGCGAGGCCGGCGCGGCGTCGTGGGGCGCCGTCGAGGACCTCGGCGACGGGCACGTCGCCGTCTCGTGGAACCGGCGCAAGACCGACGCGGTCGCCCCTGAGGGACACACGCTCGTGCTCGACACGGCCGACGGCGCGACGGTGTGGCAGGCGGACGGCGACCTGTACGGGCGCCAGCTCCACCTCGACGCGGCCCGCGGCCGCGTCGTCGCCCTCGAGCAGGCCGACGTCTCCGACGCTCTGAGGTACGCGATCGTGACCTACGACCTCGGCACCGGCGACCGGGACGTCCTCAGCACCCGGGTGAACGCGCTGCCCACCGCGATGCTGGTCGGCGACGCCGCGGCCGGCGGCGGCACCGAGTACGTGGTCTCCGAGTCCACGCTCGACGCGAACCTCTACGTCAACGCCAGCACGGTCCGCGTCCTCAGCGGCAAGGACGGCACCAGCCTGCAGTGGAGCGCCACGACCAAGCGCGACGCCGCCAACCCCGGCGAGGCGCCCAGCACGTGGGGCCTCGACGTCGCGGGCGGCCTGCTGATCGCCACCGCGCAGGACGACGACGGCATGGCCACCGCCGACAACCCGGGCGGGCTGCGCTATGGCGCGGTCACGGCGTACACCACCAAGGGCAAGGTGAGGTGGCGCCAGGAGGGCGTCGCCGCGTCGCCGATGTTCCAGCAGGTCTATCGCTCCGGCGGCACGGACTACGTCCGCGTGGTCGACCAGTCGCAGAACATCCACACGTACACGGTGGCCGCGGGCAAGGAGACCGGCCTCACCCCGCTGCGGGGCGACCTGAACTTCGCCGGGTCCGCCGACCTGGACGGCAACGGCAAGCCCGAGGTCGTCGCCGGCGGCCAGTCCCGCGGGGTGTGGGCCTGGGACGGCCGATCCCTCGTCAAGGGGACGCCGAAGCAGCTGTGGCGCGCCACCGTGCCCGGCGAGGTGCACGACGTGCGCACCGGTGACGTGAACGGCGACGGGAAGCCCGAGGTCGTCGTCGCCGCCGACGTGGCGACCGTGATCCTCGACGGGGCCACCGGCACCGTGCTCACGACGATCGACGGCGAGGGGCGGTACGTCCGCTCCGTCACCGTGGCGGACGTGAACGACGACGGCAAGGACGAGGTCCTCGTGCCGACCGACGCGCTGCGCGCGTTCGACGCCCGCGGCCGGTCCGTGTGGACGTACGAGGCGCCGGAGGCGGCGGGCGACGTCGTCTTCTCGGACACCGTGGTCGGCGACGGCCAGGTGTACGCGCAGTACGCCAGCGTCGGCTCGCTCGAGATGACCGACGGCGTGCAGGGGGCGGTCGCGATCGACGGGACGACCGGCGCGGCCGGCTGGGAGGCGACCCCGACCGCCCCGGCGCAGGGCACGAACGGGAAGCTGTACGGCGCGATCCTGCGCCGCGGCGTCTTCACCTCGCCGTCGATCCCCTACGCGGACGGGCACGCCGTGGTCTACACGTGGATCACGTCGATCGCGAAGACGACCGACAGCGACCTCTCGGTCGCCGAGCCGCGGGCCGTCACCGAGATCCGCGACGGGCGCACCGGCGAAGTGCTCCACCGGGCGGTCGTGGGCAGCCCCTGGTCGCACGACGGCTACTTCGCCGACGACGAGGCGGGCGTGCTGTACCAGCTCAGCTTCGGCACGCTGAAGGGCTTCGGGCCCGACGGCGCCGCGACCAGTAGCTCGGTGGTCTCGCCGCTGCGCGGCGTGCAGTTCATCACCGGGCCGGGCGGCCGCCGTCTGCTGGCCGGCGGCATCGAGGGCGGCGTCGGCGCGTGGGACCCGACGGTGCTGACGACGGGCTGGTCGTTCCAGAACGGTGTGGGCACGGGACGTAGCCTCGGCGGGCGCAACTACCTGGCCGCCGACCTGGACGGCGACGGGGGCGAGGAGATCGTCTCGCTGGGCTTCGACCACCACGGCTACGACCGCATGGCCGAGCAGCTCGGCAGCCGCGTGCTGTCGCTCGACGACAACAGCCACCGGATCGCGACGTTCAAGCTCTCCTGACCGTCTCGAACAGCGCATCACGAGGACCCCCGGGCATCTGCCTGGGGGTCCTCGGTCGTGGACACCGGGTGAAATCCGGCTCGATTACAGTGACGCGTCATGGAACCCGGCCCCAGCTCATCGACGGGCCCGGCCGCGCCCGGCGCCCCGTTGCTGCGGCTGCACCTCCTGGGCGGGTTCCGGGTGACCCGCGACGGCGGGCCCGAGCTCCCGGAGCGCTGGCCTCGTCCCAGCGCCCGCACGCTCGTGAAGCTGCTCGCCGTCTCGCCCGAGCGACGTCTGCACCGCGAGGAGGCGATGGACGTCTGCTGGCCCGACGCGAACGGGTCCGCCCAGGTGGGTAGCCTGCGCGTCGCTCTGCACGCGGCACGCCACGCGCTGGAGCCGGAGCTGGCGCCGCGGGCCTCGTCGTCGTACCTGGTGACGGACGGCGCGCTGCTGCGGCTCGATCCGGACGCCGTGTGGATCGACGCCGACCACGCCGAGGCGGCCGCCGTCGCGGCGCTCGCCACGCGCGACCCGGGCGACCTCGCCACCGCGCTCGCCCTGTTCACCGGCGAGCTGCTGCCCGAGGACCGCTACGCCACCTGGGCGCAACCCCGCCGCGACCGGATCGACGCGCTGCGCGAGCAGGTGCGGCTCGCCCTGGCGGCCGCGCACCTGACGGCCGGGGACGTCGCCGCGGCGGTGGCGGCCGCGGAGGCGGTGCTCGGGGACAGCCCTGCGGAGGAGCTGGCCCACCGGGTGCTCATCGAGGCGTTCCTGCGCCAGGGGCTGCGCCGGCGGGCGGTGTACCAGTACCACGCGTGCCGCGAGGCCCTCGACGCCGAGCTCGGGGTGCGGCCCGGCCCCGAGACGGAGCGCCTGCACCGCCTCGCCCTCGACGCCTCTCCGACCGGCACGCCCACCGGCTCCGCGCTCCCCGCGCTCCTGCGGGTCCCCGCCGCGGCGCCGCTCCGCGGCCGCGACGCCGAGCTCGCGCGGCTCCTCGCCGACGACGGGCCACCCGTGCGGCTGCTGACGGGCGAGGCGGGGGTGGGCAAGACGCGACTGGTCGCCGAGGTCGCGCGGCGCGCCGCCGCGGACGGCGCCGCCGTGCTGTGGGGCGGGGGGCACGACGCCGAGGGGCACACGCCGTACGGGGCGTTCGCGGAGGCCCTCGACGGCTGGCTGGCCGAGCAGAGCGCCGGCGCGCGCGCCCGCGTCGGAGCGGAGCACCCGGAGCTGGCGGCCTTCCTGCCGTCGCTCGGCCGCGCGGACGGCGCCGGCCGGAGCCCCGAGGAGGAGCGGGACCGGCTGTTCCGCGGCACCGCCGCACTGCTCGGCGACCTCGCCGCCGCGCGCCCCGTCGTCGTCGTGCTGGACGACCTGCACGCCGCCGACGCCGGGTCGTTCCAGCTGCTCGGCCACCTCGCCCGAAGGGCCGCCCGGGCGGGCACCGCGCTCCGCTTCCTCGTGACGCTGCGGTGGGAGGAGCTGCCCGACGGCGACACCCGCCGCGTCGGGCTGACGTCCCTGGAGCGGGCCGGGCTCGCCGCGCCCGAGGAGGTGGGGCGGCTCGACCGGGCCGCGTGCCTCGCCGTCGCGGCGGACGCCCTCGGTCAGGAGGGCGGCGGGGAGGACGCGGACCGGGATCCCGACGCCGACGCCCGTCTCGGCCGGGTCTGGGACCTGTCCCTCGGCAACCCGCTGTTCGCCGCGGAGCTCGCTCGGGGGCTCCGCGACCCCGCCGGGCCCGAGGAGGACGGCGGCCACGACGTCGCGCCGCTCGGCGTGCGACAGCTGGTCGACGAGCGGCTGGGGCGGCTCGACGCCGACGCCCGGCAGGTGGTGGAGGCGCTGTCCGCGGCGGGCGGGGACGCCGCGCTCACCGAGCTGCTCGACGTCGCCGCCGAAGGCCTGAACCCGCCGCTGACGGGGGCCGCGGCCGCGGACGCCGTGGAGCGCGCGCTCGCGGCGTCGCTCGTGGAGGAGCGCGTGGTCGTCGTCGACGGGCGCGCCGAGACGGGCCTCGCGTTCCGGCACCCGCTGGTGCGGATCACCTGCTACGACCGGCTCAGCGCCGTCCGGCGCCGGAGGCTGCACGCCGCGTTCGCGCAGACCGTCCTGCGCCGCCGGCCGGAGGCGGTGGACGTGCTGGCCTCGCACTTCGCCCGCACCGACGACCCCCGCGCGGCCGAGTACCTGCGCCGCGCCGCCGAGCGCGCCGCCGCCCTGTACGCGAACGACTCCGCCGACCGCTACTACCGCGACCTCGTCGCCCGCCTCGACGTCGACGCCGCCCGGGCGCGGCTCGACCACGGCCAGGTCCTGCGGCGCATGGGCCAGTTCGAGCAGGCGGTCCAGGTGCTGCGGCCGGCGCTCGCCGAGTTCTCGCGGCGGGAGGACCACGACGGCACCGTGCTCGCGGCGTCCCGGCTGGCCGAGATGCTCGCCCGCACCGGCGACCAGGAGGACGCCGTGCGGGTGCTGGAGGGTCATCCGGTGGAGCCCCGCACGTCGCCCGAGCAGGCCGCCGCCCATCACCTGGCCTGGGCCACGCTCCTGAGTCGGCTCGGGCGCCACGACGAGGGCGTCGTCGCGGTGGACCGTGCACTGCTGGCCGTCGACCACGTGCCGCCGTCGTCCCGCGACGGCCTCCTGGCCCGCGCCTACGCCCTGCGCGCGACGAACCTCGGGAAGTCGGGGCGGATCCGCGAGGCCGGCGAGGCGGCGGACATAGCCCTCCCCCACGCCCAGGCGTACGGCGACCCGACACTGCTCGGCAACATCCTCTCCTCGCAGCGCGAGAACGCCCGGCGGGCCGGTCGCCTCGACGAGTCGGTCGCGATCGGCCGCCGCGCCCTCGACCTGGTCGCACAGTCAGGCGACCCGGTCTCCGCGGCGTTCGAGCGGGCGAACCTCGCCGAGCTCCATCTGCTGCTGGGCGACGTGGACCGAGCGCGCGACCTGGCGGAGGAGGCGGTGCGCGGCGCCGAGGACGAGGCCGGGTGGCTCGTGCCGTACGCGCTCGCCGTGCTCGGCCGCGTCCGCACGGCCGAGGGTCGGCCCGGCGACGCCGGCGCCCTGTTGGAACGCGCCGTGGCGGCCGCCACCCTGCTCGCCGACCGGCAGGCCCTGCACGAGGCGAGCACCGCGCTCGCCGAGCTCGCCCTGCGCGAGCAGCGCCCGCTCGACGCCCTGCGCGCGCTCGACGGCGCCTGGGAACCCGTGCCCGTGCTCGCCGCCCGGTGCGCGCTGAGGACCGGTGAACCCGCCCGCGCCCTGGAGCTGTCCGCGGCGGAGGCCACGCGCGCCCACGGCACCGGGGAGCGGCTCGCGGAGGTCGACGCGCAGGTGGTGCAGGCCGCCGCCCTGCGCCGGCTCGGCGACACCGTGCGCGCCGACGCCGTGCTCGCGGCGGCCGCCGCGCTGGCCGAGGCCCTCCCCTACCCTGCGGGCGCGGCTGCTGCCGCCGACGCCCGCGGCGACCGCCCGGCGAGCCCCTGATCAGGCCGGACGGGCGCCGCAGGCAGCTCATTGCGGCGCGGTGAGGTGCTCCTCCCACGGCAGCAGGGTGACCGGGTGCGGCGGGTGGTCGGACGCCCGCAGGGTCAGGTCCACGACGGCCGCGCGCACCCGCGCCCAGTCGGCGTCGCCGCCGGGGCCGCCGGACCCGTCCGGACCCTGCGCGACCTCGAGGATCTGCCGCAGCACCAGGACGGCGCGCGCCCGGTCGACGCGGTCCGCGGTGCCGGGCCGGGTGGCGGCGCGCACAACCTGGGCGGCGAGGGCCGCGCCGCGCGACCCGGGCTCGAGCGGGTCCGACGTGGCCAGGCGCACCGGCACCGGCGCCGCGCGCAACGACCACCGCGTGCCGGACGGGTCGTGCGCCACGATCCGCGTCGGGCCGCGCAGCAGCGACGCCACCAGCAGACCGTCGGCGACCAGCACCGCGACCCCGCCGGCCGCCAGCACCCAGCCGGCCGGCTGCGGCCCCGAGACGCCGGTGAGCATCAGCACGCCCAGCCACACCACCCAGACGGTGGCGCAGCCGAGGCCCACGAGCGCGAAGATCAGGGGCGCGGAGGCGTCCCCGGGGCGTCGCCGTCGAGTGCTCATACCCCTCAGTTGCCGGCGGGGGGTCGATCACTACATCGTCGATCGATACGGCTGAAGTCGGGCCGACGTCTACGCTCAGCCCGTGACACGCCCCGCGCGACGGCTCCTGCCGCCCCTGTGGGTGCCCGCCCTGGTGCTCGTCGTCGTCCTGCCGCTGTCGGGGGCGCTGCCGGCCGCCGAGGCCCGCTCCCTCGCCGCCCTGACCGGGCCGGTGCTCGGCTTCGTCGTCCTGCTCACGGTGGTCGCCGAGCTCTGCGCGGGCGCGGGGCTGTTCGACGCCGTCGCGGACGGCGCCGCCCGGCTCGCCCGCGGGCGGGCGCTGGCGCTGTGGCTCCTCGTGGCCGCGGTCGCGACCCTCTGCACCGTCGTCCTGTCCCTCGACACGACCGCCGTGCTGCTCACCCCGGCCGTCGTGGCCGTCGCCCGCCGCGCCGGCCGCGACCCGCTCCCCCTCGCGCTCACCGTGCTGGCGCTCGCCAACACGGCGTCGCTGCTGCTGCCGGTCTCCAACCTCACCAACCTCATGGCCGCACGGTCGTTCGACACCGGGTACCTCGGCGTCATGGTCGCGCCCGCCGCCGCGGTGCTCGTCGTCGTGGTCGCCGCGCTCGCCGTCCTGCACGCGCCGGCGCTGCGCGGCACGTACGCCGTGCCGGAGCCTCGCCGGGCCGCCGACCCGGTGCCGCTGGGGACGGCGGGGGCCGTCGTCGTCCTCATGGGTGCCGGCTTCGCGGCCGGGCTGCCGGTCCTGCCCGTGGCGCTGGGCGCCGTCGTCGCGCTCGGGGCGGCGACGGCGTGGCGCCGGGTCCCGCTGCCCGTCCCGGTCCGCGAGCTCGTGCCGTGGCGCACGGTCGTGGTCACCGCCGGCCTGTTCGCCGTCGTCGGCACGTGGCACGCGCACGGCCTCACGGACCTGCTCGCCCCGCTCGTGGGCACGGGCGACGACGCGGGGTCCCTCGCGCAGGTCGCCGCCGTCGGCGCGGTATCGGCGAACGCGGTGAACAACCTGCCCGCCTACCTCGCGCTCGCGCCCACCGTGACGGGCGACGACGCCCGGCTGGCGGCGCTGCTCGTCGGCGTCGACGCCGGGCCGCTGATCACGCCCTGGGCGTCGCTCGCCACGCTGCTGTGGCTCCAGCAGTACCGGCGGCACACGTTCTCCGCCCCGACGGGGCTGGTGCGCCACGTGGTGCTGCAGGGCGCCGTCGTCGCGCCGCTCGCCGTCGCGGCGGGCGTGCTCGCGCTGGCGGTGGCGGGCTGACGGGAGCGGGTACCGTGCCACCGTGCCGACCGCCCCACGCCTGACCACCGCCCGCCCGGGCGACCGACCCGCCACCTCCGACGAGGGCCCGCACCGCCAGCTCACCCAGCGGTCGACGCCCGCCCTGTGGGGCGAGCTGGTCGCCCGCGTCTTCGCGCTCGACGGCGTCGTCGAGGGCCACAGCCAGGTGTCGCCGAAGTCCTCGCGCGCGGTCTTCCTCGCCGACCTCGAGCAGGAGCGGGAGCCGTCGACGAACCTCGCCCCGGGCCGCCGCCTCGAGCCCGTGCACCTGCACGGCGTGACCGACACGAGCGTGCACCTGGTGCTGCCGCACGAGCGCGGCGAGGAGCTCGTCGCGCTCGGGTGGGCGGAACCGCACCAGTACGAGGACTTCGGCACCGAGTACATGGTCTACGGCCCGCGCGACGCCGCGGAGGTCGACGCCGTCGTGTCCGTCGTGGCCGAGAGCCTCGCCTTCGCGCGCGGCTGAGGCCTGACCTGGCCCGGGGTGACACGCCGGCGCACCGGCTCAGGAGGACCAGGCCCGCAGCACCTCGACGAGGAGCGACTTCTCCGCAGCCTGCACCCGGGCGCGCAGGGCGGGCACGTCGTCGCCGGGGACGACCGGCACCTCGGTCTGCGCGACGACGGGTCCCTCGTCGTAGTCCGCCGTCACCACGTGGACCGTCGCGCCGGAGACCGTGCGGCCGGAGGCCAGGACGGCCTCGTGCACGCGGTCGCCGAACATGCCGGCGCCGCCGAACTCCGGCAGCAGGGCGGGGTGCGTGTTGAGGATCCGCCCGTCGTAGCGGGCGAGGACCCGCGGCCCGAGCTTCTTCATGTACCCGGCGAGCACCACCACGTCGGCCTCGGCGCCGTCGAGCGCGTCGAGGACGGCGGCGTCGAGGTCGTCCACGTCCGGGTGCGTGACACCGCTGAGGTGGGCGGTCGGGACGCCGTGCCGCCGGGCGACGTCGAAGATCCCCGATCGGCTGTTGTTCCCGAGCACGAGCCGCACGTCGGCGGCGCCCGACCCCAGGAGGTGGTCGGCGGTGCTCCCCGCGCCCGACCCGAGGAGGGCGACACGGAGCGGGACGCGAGGGCTCGCGGCAGCGGTCACGGCACGAGCCTGCCAGAGCCCGGTCAGGCCGTCGCCCACACCCCGAGCTCGTTGCCGCTGGGGTCGAGGAAGTGGAAGCGGCGGCCGCCGGGGAACTCGTACGGGCCGTCGACCACCCGACCACCCGCGGCCGTCACGCCGGCCAGCGTCGCGTCGAGGTCGTCGGAGTACAGCAGGACGAACGGCCCGCCCCGGGAGACGTCGGCGGCCTCGGCCAGGCGCAGCCCACCTGCCTCGGCAGGCGCCTGCTCCGCGGCCGTGCGGATGCCCGCGTACCCCGGACCGTAGGAGACGAACTCCCAGCCGAAGGCCGCGGCGTAGAACTCCTGGGCCGCCGAGAGGTCGGTCACCGGCAGCTCGAGGTAGTCGATGGTGTGGTGGACGCCGTGCGCGTGCTCGCTCATCCCGGCAGCATGGCGCGGCCCTCCGACACGGGTTCTGCGAGACGGCCGGTAGAGTCGCCCGATGCTCAGAACCCTGCGGCGTGCGCTCGCCGGCACCTACTGGCGGCTCAGCCGCTGGACCCTGCGCAGCGAGCCCGCGCCGGCGCAGGCGGGCGTGCTGGTGGGCGCGCCGCACACGTCGAACTGGGACTTCGTCCTCATGCTCGCCATCGCGTGGCGGCTCGGCCTGGACGTGCGCTGGCTGGGCAAGCACACCCTGTTCGCCGGCTGGCGCGGTCCGCTCATGCGAGCGCTGGGCGGCATCCCCGTGGACCGTCGCGACCCCAGCCGCGTGGTCGACGACGTGCTCGCCCACGTCCGCGCCGGCGAGGTGTTCCACCTCGTCGTCACGCCCGAGGGCACGCGGTCGGGCGACGGGTGGAAGTCCGGCTTCTACCGCATCGCCCGGGCCGCCGACCTGCCGGTGACGCTCGGGTACGTCGACCGCACCACGATGACGACCGGCCTCGGCCCCACCCTCCGCCTCACCGGCGACGTGCGCGCCGACATGGACGAGATCCGCGCGTTCTACGCCGACAAGGCGGGCGTACGCCCGGCGCTGCGCACCGAGCCGCGGCTCGCCGACGAGGACCGCCCCGGCTGACGCCACCGCGTCAGCCGCGCGCCACGTGGTCGTAGGCGCCTGCGGCGAGGTCCTCGACCAGGGTCGGGCCGACGGGCTCCCAGCCCAGCCGCTCGCGGGTGATCGCGCTCGACGCGACGGCGTCCATGCCCCAGAACCGGCTGAGCCAGCCGAAGTGGTCGGCGGCGTCGGCCCGGTCGACGGAGACGGCGGGCAGGGGTTCGAGCAGACCACGACCGCGCAGATCGCCGAGCGCGCCGACGTCACCGAGCGCACGTACTTCCGGCACTTCGCCGACAAGCGCGAGGTGCTGCTCGACGGCGGGCACGAGCTCGAGGCGGCCGTCGGGGCGGCGATCACCGCCGCGCCCGACGCCGACGACCCCCTCGACGCCCCGTCGCCGACGAGGTGCGGTCCGCGCTCGCGGCCCTGCGCGCCCAGGCCCGCCGCTAGGCTCGCCGTCGTGCCCGACACCGGAACGACCACCCCGTTCACCGCTGACCTGCCGGCCAGGGTCGTCCTCCGGCTGCTGCACCGCGACGACGGCCCAGCCCTCGCAGCCGCCTACACCCGCAACCGCGAGCACCTCGAGCCGTGGGAGCCGGCCCGGCCGGAGCAGTTCTTCGAGGCCGCCTACCACGCGGAACGCATCCCGGTCGAGCTGCTCGCGCACGGGTCGGGGCGGGGCGTCCCCCTCGTGCTGGAGCGCGACGGCGAGGTCGTCGGCCGCGTGAACCTGTCCGACATCGTGCTCGGAGCGTTCCGCAACGCCCACCTGGGCTACTGGGTCGACGCCTCGCTCGCCGGGCGCGGCGTCATGACCGCGGCCGTCGAGGCCGCGTGCGCGCACGCCCGCGACGACCTGGGCCTGCACCGCGTCCAGGCGGCGACCCTGCTGCACAACGCGGCGTCACAGAAGGTGCTCGCGCGGACCGGTTTCGACCGCATCGGCACCGCGCCGTCCTACCTCCGGATCGCCGGACGCTGGCAGGATCACGCCCTCTTCCAGCGCATCCTCCACGACGACTGACCCCGCAGCGGCAGGGTCCACCGCCGCGGACCGACGTCGACGGCGCACCACGAGCGCGACCACCCCGCCGGCCGCCGCCAGCACCAGCACGACCAGGCCGGCCCCGGCGGCCGTGGAGAGACCGGCCCGGTCCGACGCCGCGCCCGCGCGCTCGGCGGCAGCGTCCAGGTCGCCGGCGGCGAGGTCGTCCCGCGCCCGCTCGGCCGACCGGTCGACGCCGAGCACCAGCGCCCCCAGCTCCGTCACCGGGTCGCGGTCCGCGTCGGACGTGCGGACGGCCGCGCCGACGCGCGTCGTCACCTCGGCGGCCCGCGGCAGCAGGGCGGCGAGCTCCTCGTAGGCGTCGGCGTCGGACGCGCCCTCGTAGGCGGCGCGCACCGCCGCCGGGACGCCCAGCCCGGCCTCTTCCGCGGCTGCCTGGACGGCGCCGGCGTCCTGCGCCGCGCCGTCGAGGGCGGACCGCACGTCCTTCGCCTCGCCGAACTCCCAGCGGGTCATGGCCGTGCGCAGCCCGAGCGGCGGCGCCCACGCGCCGTCGGCCTCGTCCAGGGTCGCGTACGCCTTCCGCGCGGCGGCCCGGGGCTCGAGCACGGCCTTCTGCTCGGCGTCGAGCACCCACGTGCGCAGCACCTTCGGGGCGCCGGAGACGCCGCCCCGCTCCTCCACCAGGTCGAGGAAGCGCCGCCAGTCGGTCCGGCCGCCGTTCTCCTCCATGGAGCCCGGGCGCTCGTACGCGCCCTCCCCCGCCTGCGCCGCCGAGACCACGGCCGTGAACGCGTCGTCGTCGAGCCCGCCCAGCAGCTTCCGCACCGCGGTGTACGACGCCGCGTACCCGTACTGCTCGGCGTCCGCGTCGAGCTCGCCCGGGTGCGCGTCCCAGGCCGAGAGGGGCACGGCGACGTCGGCGTGGCGGTCGGGCGCCGACCACGGGTCGCTCGACGCACCCGTCCGCTCCACGACGCGCTGCGCCACCACCTCCGTCACGCCCTCGGACAGCCACCGCTCCGTGAGGCGGTCCTGGTTCAGCCAGGCGTGCCCGAGCTCGTGGTAGAGCGTCGCGGGGTCGAGGTCCTCCGGGATGACGATCTCGTCCTTGTCCGGGTCGAACCACGCGTACCCCAGCACCTTGGGCGACACGTCCTCGCGGATCGTGTCGAGCCCGCCCGGCCACGGCCGCCCGACGAGGTCCTCCAGCACCGGCAGGCCCTGTCGCAGCCGCTTCGCCACGAAGCCGGTCCACTTCTCGTCGCCCGGGAAGCTCTGCAGGGTGAGCGTCGTGCCGCCCACCTCGACGTCCTTCTCGTCCGCCTTCTTCGGGTCGCGCGCCGACACGACCGCCCAGATGCCGTCCTTGTCCGTGTTCTCCGTGGCCGTGTACGTGACGGTCTTCCCGTCCCGCTCCGACCGGAACGCGTCGGACGTCGCGTCGAACGTCATCGACGCCGGCAGCACCACCTCGACCGTCGTCCGGCCCGCGTCCCCCACGCCCGACGCCGCGAACGTCGCGAAGCCGTCGCCCACCCGCGTGTAGTCCTTCGAGCGCACCGGCTCGCCCGGCACGACGAAGCTCCACTCGATGGTGCGCGTCTGCCCGTACCGCAGCGGCGCGAACGTCGCCACGGCGTACCGGGTGCTCGGGTCCTCGGTCGCCTCGAGCCGCACCGGCAGGTCGGCACCGCCGCTCGTCGCGCGCACGGCCTCGGCGCCGGCCGGCACGGCGATCGAGTAGCTCGTGAAGTAGTAGTACGTCAGCCCGCGGTCGGGCGTGACGTTGCCGATGGTGGTGGTCGTCGTGGCCCGCACCTCGGTGTCCTTCGCCCGCAGCACGTACCGGCTGTGCGACTCCTCCGTGAGCCCCTCGTCGGCGACGGCGGCCGGTCCGGCCAGCAGGAGGGCGCCGGTCAGACCCGCGCCGAGCAGAGCGGGCAGCAGGTGCGGCGCGGCACGTCGGCGCGGCGCGGGCGAGGGGATCATCGCGCGCATCCTTGCGCCTGCCGTCGGCACGCCGCAAGCCCGCCCGGAGTGCGCGACGTCGTCCCGTGCGGTAGACCGGAACCCGTCGGGCCGCGGAGGGGGACGCCATGGGTACTGACAGCACCGGTGCCGGCGAAGGCACCACCCGCACGGATGCCGGGTCGTTGACCATCGCCCTGCTCACGGCGTGCTCGGAACCCGACCTCGGCATCCGCTCGCGCGTCGTGCAGGAGCTGCTCGACGAGGCGAGCATCGACCCCCGCCTCGCGCGCGAGGTGATCACCACCATGCTCACGGCGTCGGTGATGTCCCTGCGCGCCTACACCGACGTGACGCGGCGCGACCCGAGCGACGTCCTGCGCGCGCTCGGCACCAGCTGGTCGCAGCGCTCGCTCAACGCCTGAGACCCAACGCCTGAGACCGCGCACCTCGCCGGCCGCACGAGTTCCTGCCGCCGCGGCCCACCGGGGGAGTCGACGGGCGCGCGGCGGCAAGCTAGTCGTGCACCACCGCCACGGCGCACGGCGCGTGGCGCACGATCCGGTCGGGCCCGCCGCGCGCGCGGCCGACCTGCAGCGAGGCGGCGCGACCGCAGACCACCACCAGGTCGTCCGACCGCAGCGCGGCGAGCAGCGCGCCCGGCGCAGCGCCGCCGCGCGTCCCGACCGTCCAGTCGACGGCGGGGTACTTCTCCCCCCACCGCGCGACCCGGGCCTCGAGGTCGGCCCGCGCCTCGGCGCGCAGCCGCTCCAGCCACGCCAGGTCGCCGTCGGTGGCGCCCGCGAACATCCCCTCGTCGGCGGAGTGCGCCGCCGTGAGGGGCACGCCGGCGCGGTCGGCCTCGTCGAATCCCGCCTCGAGCACGCGGTCGGAGGCCTCGCGGGGGTCGACGGCGACGACGACGCGGCGCGGCTCCTGGGCGCGGGCGGCGCGCGGCACGACGACCACCGTGCCGGGGGCCAGCGCCGCCACCGTGGACGAGATCGAACCCATGGGGACGCGGTCGAACGTGCCGACGCCCCGGCGACCCACCACCACGACGGCGCCGCGGCGAGCGTGCTGCACGAGGACGGCGCACGCGTCGCCACGCACGGCCACGAGCTCGACCGCGCCGGGCGACGTGCCGAGCGTCCGCGCAGCCGTCGTGCGCTCGAACCTGACGCCGGCCCGGGCGACCAGCGTCTCCGCCTCGGCCCTCGGCTCCGGGCCGTGGGCCGTCACCGACCCGACGCCGACCGGCTGGGCGTAGGCGTGCACGACGACGAGTCGCGCCGCCAGGCGCACGGCCTCGCCCGCCGCCCACGCCATCGCGTGGTAGCCACCCTCCGAGCCGTCGACACCCACGACGACGTCCCGGACCGGTCCCTCCACGCTGCTGATCGCCATGACGTCCTCCTCCGACCGCTCCAGTGGGCCACGCGCGCCGGGACGCTCGGAAGTGCCGAACGCCCCGGCGGCCGGGCCGAAGGTCCCGATCCGGGCCATCGGGGGCATTCGAGGACACGGCGGACTACCGTGGACGCGTGAGGCCGCGGCAGGGGCGCCGGGACCGGGACATCGACGTCCTCCTGGACGCCGTCGTGTCGGTCGGCCGGGGGCTGGACCTGGAGACGACGCTGCACCGGGTGGTGCAGGCTGCCGCCGCCGTCGTCGACGCCCGGTACGCGGCGCTCGGCATCCTCGGCGACGACCACCGCATCGCGCGCTTTCTCACCGCGGGCATCTCGGAGGACGAGATCCGGGCGATCGGCCCGTACCCGACAGGGCACGGCATCCTGGGCGAGCTCATCCGCCATCCCCACCCGCTGCGGCTCCCCGACATCGCCGCGGACCCCCGCTCGGTCGGCTTCCCCGCGCACCACCCACCGATGCGCAGCTTCCTGGGGGTTCCGCTGCAGGTCCACGGGAAGCCGTTCGGCAACCTCTACCTCACCGAGAAGAGGGACCGCGGAGAGTTCACGGGGGACGACCAGCACCTGCTGGAGGGGCTCGCCACCGCCGCGAGCTTCGCCGTCGAGAACGCGCGCCTCTACGAGGAGGCGCGGCTGCGCGAGCGCTGGTCGCGGGCCGACGACGAGATCGCGCGGCGACTGCTGTCCGGCGAGGACCCCGACGCCGTCCTGGAGCTGGTCGCGTCGGAGGCGGCCAGCATCGCGGCCGCGGACACCGCCGGGATCGCGGTCCCGGTGGACGACGCCACGCCCGACGGCACCCCGGTGATGGCGGTGCGGACCGCGGTGGGCCTCCGGGCGGACGCGATGCGCGGCCGGCTCCTGCGGCAGCCGGGGTCGTTCACCGTGACGGCGTTCCTCCAGGGCGAGCCGATCGTCACCGCGGACGCCACGGTGGACGGGCGTGCCCGTGTCGCGCTGCACCCGGACGGGTCCCTGGGTCCGCTCGCCGCGTTCCCCCTCGTCGGCCGAGGCCGGCACGCGCTCGGCGTGCTCGTCGTCGGACGGACACGCGGGGCCGCACCGTTTCCGACCGTCGTCGTCGAGGCACTGGGAGCATTCGCGAACCAGGCCACGGTGGCTCTCGAGCTGGCGGAGCGGCGCGCCGACGCCGCCCGGCTCGCCGTGGTGCGCGACCGGGACCGGATCGCCCGCGACCTGCACGACCTGGCCGTCCAGCGCCTGTACGCGACAGGGCTGTCGCTGCAGGCCGTCGACCGTCGCCTCGTCGATCCCCGTCCCCTGGACGGGGGCTCGCGGGGGGACGTCGGCGCGCGGGTCGGGGAGGCGATCGACCAGATCGACGAGACCATCGATCTCATCCGCACCACCATCCGAGGGCTCCGCGACCCGGGGGGTGACGCCCCGCGCCGTCCGGGCACCCGGTCCCTGCTCCTCGCGGAGGCCGAGGCCGCGACGCACGCGCTCGGGTTCGCGCCCACCGTCCGGTTCGAGGGGCCGATCGACGCCCAGGTGCCGTCCACCGTCGCGGCGCACCTCGTGGCCGTGCTGCGGGAGAGCCTGTCGAACGCGGCCCGGCACGCCCGCGCGACGCAGGTGCGGATCGGGCTGCGCGCCGACGGAGACCTCCTCCTGACCGTCGTCGACGACGGCATCGGGATCGCCGCTGACGCGCCGCGCAGCGGGCTCGCGAACCTCTCCCGCCGCGCGGCGGAGCTCGGCGGGTCGTTCGAGGTGCGGCCGGGCCGGGCCGGCGGCACGGCGCTCCGCTGGCGGGTACCCCTCGTGCCGGGTCGCAGCAGCGTCGCCGCCCCGGGTCAGGAGGCGGACGGCCTCTCGGAGTCGTCCGGCCGGCCGACCTGATCGAGCCGCGCCGCGAGGACCGCCGCCTGCACCCGGCGCTCGAGGCCCAGCTTCGCCAGGAGGCTGGACACGTAGTTCTTCACCGTCTTCTCGGCGACGAACAGCTCGGCGCCGATCTGCCGGTTCGTCATGCCCTCGCCGATGAGGACCAGGATGCGTCGTTCCTGGGGGGTGAGGTCGCCGAGCGGGTCCTCGGCCTCGGTCGTCTCCCGCAGGCGCGCCATCACCCGGCCGGTGACCCGGGGGTCGAGCATGGAGCCGCCCGCCGCGACGGTCCGGATGCCCGCGACCAGGTCGGTGCCGCGCACCTGCTTGAGCACGTAGCCGGACGCGCCGGCGAGGATCGCGTCGAACAGCGACTGGTCGTCGTCGAACGACGTGAGCATGAGGACCGCGGCGTCGGTGCGCGAGCGCAGCTCCCGGCAGACGCTGACCCCGTCCCCGTCGGGCAGCCGGACGTCGAGGACGACGACGTCGGGCCGCAGGGCCGGGACCCGCGAGAGGGCCTGGGCCGCCGTCCCGGCGGTGCCGACGACCTCGAGGTCGGCCTCCATGCCGAGCAGGTCGGCGACGCCGCGACGCACCACCTCGTGGTCGTCGACGAGGAACACCCGCACGGGCGCGCCGGTCATGGGCTCACGCTAGCCCTCCGGCGCGCCCTCGGCCGGGCGGCCGTCGCGGGCAACCGTCAGGCGCCGCCGTCGAGGCCTTCGAGGCTCGCGACGCTGGGCTCGCGCTCGGCCCGCAGCCGGGCGGCGACGTCCTCCGCGCCGCGCAGCACCCGGAGCACGTTGCCGCTGGTCAGGGCGGCCAGGTCGGCGTCCGACCAGCCGCGGTCCGCCAGCGCCGCCAGCAGGACCGGGTAGCCGGAGACGTCGCGCAGCTCGTCCGCGAAGCCGCCCGCGCCGTCGTAGTCGCCGCCCAGGCCGACGTGGGCCGCTCCCGCGACCTCGCGCACGTGCTCGACGTGTGCGACGACGTCGTCGAGCGTCGTCGGCGGCTTGGGGTGCGTCTCGGCCCAGGCGGTGGAGAACCGGTCGAACTCGGCGTAGTCGTTCGGCGCGATCCCGGCGGCGCGCGCGGCCTCGCCGGCCTGCGCCCGCCACTCGCCGATGGCCGGGGTGACGAAGCTCGGCACGAACGTCACCATGCACACGCCGCCGTTGTCCGCGAGGCGCGCGAGCACGTCGTCGGGCACGTTGCGCGGGACGTCGCAGACGGCGCGCGCGGAGCTGTGCGAGAAGATCACCGGTGCCTCGGAGACGTCCAGGGCGGCGCGCATCGTGCCCGCCGAGACGTGCGACAGGTCGAGGAGCATGCCCAGCCGGTTCATCTCGCGCACCACCTCGCGACCGAACGGCGTCAGGCCGCCCTGCGCGAACCGGCCGTCCGCGGGAGGCTCGTCCGTCGCGGACTCCGCCCACGGGGTGTGGTGGTTGTGCGTGAGCGTCATGTAGCGCACGCCCAGCTCGTACAGCATGCGCAGCGCGCCCATCGACGAGTCGATGGACTGCCCGCCCTCCGCGCCCATGAGCGACGCGATGCGGCCCTCCGCCCACGCGGCCACGACGTCGTCGGCGCTCGTCGCGAGGCGGAAGTGCTCCGGCCAGCGCGCCACCATGCGCCGGACCGCGTCGACCTGCTCGAGCGTCGCCGTGACGGCGGCGCTGCCGGGCAGGTTGGACGGCACGTACACCGACCAGAACTGCGCGCCCACTCCCCCGGCCCGCAGCCGCGGCACGTCGGTGTGCGTGCGACCCTCGGTGCCGGCCTCGACGTCCAGCCGCACCCAGTCGTACGCGACCTGGTCGCGCGCCTCCCACGGCAGGTCGTTGTGCCCGTCCCAGACGGGGTGCTCGCGCAAGAGCGCGGCGATGCGGTCGGTGTGGTCCGCGGAGCTGGTCATCCCCCGACCCTAGCGACGGCCGCCGCGCAGCCGGTCGATGTCGCGCCGCTCGCGCTTGGTGGGTCGGCCGGCGCCGCGGTCGCGGACGCCGACGGCCTCGCGCTCCTGGCGGGTGGGCACGGGTGGGCTCTCGTCGCGGTACGCCTTGACCGCCAGCGGCGCGCCCACCCGCTTGGGCAGCAGCTCGACGACGACGACCTTGCGGTCGCGCAGCGGGTCGCGCCAGGTGACGGTGTCGCCCACGGTCACGGACGTCGACGGCTTGGCCACCGTGCCGTTCACCCGGACCCGCCCCGACCGGAGCAGGGCGGCCGACGACGACCGGCTCTTGAAGAGCCGCACCGCCCACAACCACACGTCCACGCGCACGACGTCAGCCTCTCACGACGACCGCCCGACCAGGCCGCTCTCGTACGCCGCGATGACGAGCTGCACGCGGTCCCGGCACGCCAGCTTGCGCAGCACCTCCGACACGTACGACTTGACGGTCTGCTCGCCGATGAACAGCGCGTCGGCGATCCCCGCGTTCGACAGGCCGCGGGCGACGGCGAGCAGGACGTCGTGCTCCCGCGGCGTGAGCGAGCCCAGCCCGGGCACCTCCCGGCGGGGCGACGCGGCCCGGTGCGCGAAGTCGTCCACCAGCCGGCGCGTGACCCGGGGGCCGAGCAGCATCGACCCGTCCGCGACGAGGCGGACGCCCTCGATGAGCCGCTCCGCCGTGACGTCCTTGAGCAGGAACCCGCTCGCCCCGGACCGCAGGGCGTCGTACACGTACTCGTCGAGGTCGAAGGTCGTGAGGATCAGCACGCGGGTGCCGGGGTGGTCGGCCGCGATCCGGGCGGTCGCGGCGATGCCGTCCAGCACCGGCATCCGGACGTCGACGACGGCCACGTCCGGCTCGGTGCGGGCGACGACGTCGAGCAGGGCGCCGCCGTCGCCCACCGTCCCCACGATCTCCAGGTCGGGGGCGGAGCCGAGGATCGCGGCGAACCCGTGCAGCACGACCGGCTGGTCGTCGGCGACGACGACCCGGGTCACGCGACGCCCGCGGCGTCGCGCCGGACGGCGGGGACCGGCTCGCGAGGACCGACCGGCAGGCTGACGACGAGCACGAACGCCGACCCCTCCCGCTCCGCCGTCACGACGCCGCCGAGCGCCTCGACCCGCTCCCGCATGCCGATCAGCCCGCCCCCGGGCACGACGTCGCCCGGCCCGCCCGGGTCGTCGACCGGGTTGGTGACCCGCAGCCCGGCGACGTCCGACACGAGCGCGAGCGTGATCGTCGTCGGCGCGCCGGGCGCGTGCCGCCGGGCGTTCGTCAGCGCCTCCTGCGCGGCCCGGTAGAGCACGTAGCCCTGCGCGGCGGGCACGTCTTCGCAGTCCCCCGTCAGGGTGACGTCCTGGCCCGCGGCCCGGGCCTGCTCGACGAGGCCCGCGATGTCGCAGGCCGTCGGCTGCGGCGCCCGGGCGCCCCCGTCGGTGCGCTGCAGCACGGCGAGCACCTGACGCAGCTCGCCGAGCGCCTGGCGCGCGTCCCCGGCGATGTCGGCGAGCACGCGGCGGGCGTCGTCGCCCAGGTCCGGGTACGTGTAGGGGGCGGACTCCGCCCGCACGGCCACGAGCGACACGTGGTGCGCGACGACGTCGTGCAGGTCGCGGGCGAGGCGCGCGCGCTCGACGGCGACGGACTCCACCTCCAGCGCGTGCCGCTCGGTCGCGGCCGCCGCCCGCGAGCGCCGCGACGCCGCGCGCACCACCCGGACGACTGCGGCGACCCCGACGACGAGCGCGACGGCCACCGTGTAGATCGCCCCCGCCGCGGGCGAGGGCGCGCCGTCGGAGCTGCCGGCGTTCACCGGGCCGATCGGGAGCGCCGCGGGCACGTTGGTGAGCGCGTAGAGCCAGGCGCCGGCGAGGGTGGCCACGAGCGGCACGACGGCGCGGCGCCACGAGTCCTGGACCACCAGGCACGTGATCATCAGCAGGGCGAGCCACCACCCCCACGCGAACGTCCCCAGCAGCGGGATCGTGACGAACGGCCACGCCGCGAGCAGCGTCGCGCGGACGGGGCGCCGACGGCAGACGAGGACGGCGGTCACGCAGCTCAGGCCGGCGGCCCAGGCCACGAACCACAGGAAGTAGCCGCTCTCCGGCCAGGACGTGTTCAGCAGGTAGGGCGTCCCGGCGGGGATGTCCCAGGTGCCGTCCGGCTGCTCGACGGCGAGCGGGGCGTCCTCGACCTGCAGCGGCGACGCCAGGAGGAAGAGGACGAGCGGTGCGGCCATCGCCGTGGGGGCGACCCACGCGCGGGCGGGCCGGGGAGCGTGCGTCGCGGCGACGGTCGTGGTCATGGCGACGATCATGTCCGCTCGGCAGCACCGCCCACCACCGCCCTGCGGGGGGATCCGGTCCCCCCGGGCGTGGGGGTCGCTCGTCGGTTACTTGGCCGACGCCGGGTCGCTGTCGCCGATGTGCCCGGGGGCGGTGACGGCGAGCACGCGCTGCACGAACGCGCAGTACTCGTCCATGTAGTGCCGCAGGAAGCCCGCGGTGCTCTCGTTCGTCACCTCGCCGTCCGGGCCGAAGTCGTCGGCGACGTAGGTGATGTACGCCTCCGGGGAGTTGAGCTGCGGCGCGTCGAGGAAGCTGAGGACGGCACGCATCGACGACTGCATGACGGCGGTGCCGATCCCGCCCGGGGAGGCTCCGATGATGCCGACGGGCTTGCGCGCGAAGGAGTTCTGGCCCCACGGGCGCGAGCCCCAGTCGATGGCGTTCTTCAGCGCGCCCGGGATCGACCGGTTGTACTCCGGCGACACGACGAGCAGCCCGTCCGACGCCTCGACCGCCGCCTTGAAGGCCCGGCCCTCGGGTGGGTAGTCGGCGTCGTAGTCCCAGCTGTAGAGCGGGAGGTCCCCGATGGGGATCTCCGTGAACTCGAGGTCGTCCGGCGCCAGCCGGACGAGCGCCCGCGACAGGGTGCGGTTGATGGATCCCTTCGCCAGGCTCCCGACGATGTAGCCGATCTGGTACGTCATGACGACTCCCTGTTCCTGCGGTCCGACGACGGCACCTGTCCCAGGATCGCCTCCGCCGCGGCCAGGTCGCGACCGAGAGCGGGATCCGGGCGACGCGACCCCGACCCGAGCGCCGGCGGGTCGCGGTCCACGCGGACGTGGACGACGGGGGCCCCTCGCGAGTCCGCGGACGGCTTCACGGAGGGCACGCCGGGCGGGAGGTCGCCGTCGCTGATCGCGACGACGCCCTCCACCCGCAGCAGCCGGATCCGCAGCAGCCGCGCGAGGAGCTGGATCCTGACGATCATGTCCGGCGCCGCCTACCCGCCGAGGCGGATGTCGCCGTACGGGTCCGCCCCTGCGCGCGACGACCCGGGCCGGCGTCGCGACTCGCCGTCGCGACCGCCGTCGTCGCTCCCGCCGTCGTCCTCGCCGTCGAGGCGACCGCGCAGGCCCGCGACGAGCGCCCGGGCGCCGGCCTCGATCTGCGCGTACCGCTCCCGCCCGGCCCGCGTGCCCACGACGTACCCGAGCCCGAAGAACAGCGCCCGGCCGAGCGTCTTCCGACCGATCATCCTGACCCCTCCTGGTCCTGCCGCGTGCGGATCGCCGACGCGACCGCGCTCGCGGCCGTCACCCCGACGACCGACCCGAGCGCGATCAGCCCGGACCGCACCGCCGTGCCGCCCGACCGCCGCGGCCTGCGCCCCAGCGCCTCCGCGACCCGGTCGGCGAACGTCTTCTTGCGCCACCACGTCATCGTCGTGCTCCCGTCCCTATCGGTCGTGCTCGTCCTTGTGCCGGCGGATCCTCGTGACGATCTGCTCCTTGCGGAGGGACGTCGGCAGGTCGAGGCCCATCTCCACCCCCAGCGCGCGCAGCTCGTCCTTCGTCATCTCCTTGAGGTCCAGCGGTCCGGTGTCGGCGTCCGCGCCGAGCTGCCGTCCCTCGGACGCCACCTCCCGACGGCGCTCGTCGGCCTCCTCGACCCGCCGGCGGGCCTGCTCCGCCTCCTCCTCGGCCTCTCCCGCGAGCCGGTCGGCACGGGCCCTGGCCTCGTCGGCCGCGCGGCGGGCGTCCTCCGCCGCGGCCTCGGCCAGCTCCCGGGCCCGCGTCATCTGCTGGCGGGCGCGCTCGACCGCCTCCTCGGCCTGGGCTCGAGCCCGGTCGGCCTCCGCCCTGACCTGCTCCACGTGCTTGCCGACGTCGGCCTCCGTCTCCTCCACCTGCCGCGCGGCGAGCTCGGTGGCCCGGCCGCGCTTCGCCGCGACGTACTCGTCCGCCTCGCGCTGCGCCTCCGCGGTGACCCGCTTCACCTCGCGGTCGCCCTCCTTGCGGGCCTCGGCGACCCGGCGGTCGCCCTCCGCCTCGGCCGCGGCCACGGCGTCGGCCTGCTCCTTCGCGTTGCGGGCCTCGTCGTGCGCGCGCACCTCGAGCTCGTGCGCCAGCTCCATCGCGGCGTCCACCCGGTTCAGCCGGCGGTCGCCGCCGTCGCCCGGGAAGGGGTTGGCGTCGGCCAGGGCGGCCACCGCGTGCTGCCCGGCGGACTGCACGGTGCGGCCGGCGGACTGCGCGGTGCGGCCGGCCGAGCGGGCCGGGTTCTTGACCCCCGCGTCCAGCATCCACAGGACGTTGCGCGGCAGGTCGGTCACGCCGCGCCGGGCCTGCCTGCCCAACCACGTCATCGGGTTGGTCCTCGTCATGGGCTCCTCCTCGATCCGGGCAGCCGAACGACCACCGATGGCGCCCCCTGACGACCTCCTGCCCTCTCAGCACACGACGGACCGCGGATGCACGCACCCCCACCCCTCGTCGGGTGTCCGACCGGCGCCGTTGCTAGCGTCTGCCCCATGGCTGAACCCATGGCTGAACCCACGGCCGAACCCACGGCCGAACCCACGGCCGAACCCACGGCCGACGTGCGCGTCGAGGAAGACCTGCTCGGACCGAAGGAGGTCCCTGCGCAGGCGTACTACGGGATCCACACCGTCCGGGCGATCGAGAACTTCCCCATCTCCGGGACGACCATCAACGACGTGCCGGAGATGATCCGCGGCATGGTGATGGTGAAGAAGGCGGCGGCGCTCGCGAACCGGGAGCTGCGCGCCATCCAGCGGGACATCGCGGACGCCATCATCGGCGCGTGCGACGAGGTGCTGGTCCAGGGCAGGTGCATGGACCAGTTCCCGATCGACGTGTTCCAGGGCGGCGCGGGCACCAGCGTCAACATGAACACCAACGAGGTCGTCGCGAACCTCGCGCTGGAGCTGTCCGGCTTCCCCCGCGGCCGCTACGACGTCATCAACCCGAACGACCACGTCAACAAGTCCCAGTCCACGAACGACGCCTACCCCACCGGCTTCCGCCTGGCCGTCCACGCCCTGACCGAGTCGCTCGTGGTGGCCGTGCGGCGGCTGTCGCGGGCGTTCGACGAGAAGGCGTCGGAGTTCGCGGACCTGCCGAAGATGGGCCGCACCCAGCTGCAGGACGCGGTACCGATGAGCCTGGGGCAGGAGTTCGCCGGGTTCTCGGTGAACGTCGCCGAGGAGGTCAAGCGCCTGCGGAACGCGGCCGACCTGCTGCTCGAGGTGAACCTGGGCGCGACGGCGATCGGCACGAGCCTCAACACCCCGCCCGGCTACCCGAAGGTCGCGGCGCGGCGGCTCGCGGAGGTGTCCGGGCTCGCCACGGTGCCGGCGGAGAACCTCGTCGAGGCCACGTACGACAACGGCGCGTACCTGGCCGTGCACTCCGCGGTGAAGCGGCTCGCGGCCAAGCTGTCGAAGATCTGCAACGACCTGCGCCTGCTGTCCTCCGGGCCGCGCGCGGGGCTCAACGAGATCAACCTGCCCGAGCTGCAGGCCGGCTCGTCGATCATGCCCGCCAAGGTGAACCCGGTGATCCCCGAGGTGGTCAACCAGGTGTGCTTCAAGGTGATGGGCAACGACGTCACCATCACGCACGCCGCCGAGGCCGGGCAGCTCCAGCTCAACGTCATGGAGCCCGTGCTGGCGGAGTCCATGTTCGAGTCGATCCGGCTGCTCACCAACGCGTGCGACGCGCTGCGCACCAAGTGCGTCGTGGGGATCACGGCCAACGCCGACGTGATGCGCCAGCACGTGCTCGGCTCCATCGGCATCGTCACGTACCTCAACGAGGTGATCGGGCACCACAACGGCGACCTCGTCGGCAAGGAGGCCGCCCGCACCGGCGCCTCGGTGCGCGACGTCGTCGTCGCGCGCGGCCTGCTCACCGCCGACGAGGTCGACTCGATCCTCACCACCGAGAACTTCCTGCACCCGCGCTACAGCGGCCGCTTCTACGCGCCGGACGAGCGCGGCATCCCGGCCCCCGGCGAGGAGGGCGAGTCGTCGCGCGTCGTGGAGTCCGACGACGCGGCGGGGGCGCCGTCGGACCCGGAGCACGAGCACGACGACGCCCCTGCCGACGAGGAGGGTGAGGCCGCCCGGTGATCGTCGTCCAGTTCGCCGTCGTCCTGGTCTTCGTCTTCATCGGGGCGCGCCTCGGCGGTATCGGGATCGGGCTGGCGGGCGGCGCCGGCGTCATCGTCCTCGGGCTGCTCGGCCTCGAGGTGGACCCGGCGACGGGTGTCCCCTGGGACGTGCTGGGCATCATCATGTGCGTCATCGCGGCCATCGCCGCGATGCAGGCCGCCGGCGGGCTGGACTACCTCGTGGCGAAGACGGAGGTGCTGCTGCGCGCCCGCCCGCGCAGCATCACCTTCCTCGCCCCGCTCGTCACGTACGTGATGACGGTGTTCTCCGGCACGGGCCAGGTCGCCTTCTCCACGCTGCCGGTGATCGCGGAGGTGGCGAAGGAGTCGAACGTGCGGCCGTCGCGGCCGCTGTCCATCGCGGTCGTGGCGTCGCAGATGGCGATCGCGGCGTCGCCCATCTCCGCGGCGGTGGTGGCGATGGCCGCCGTCGTCGAGCCCCTGGGCGTCGACTACCTCACGCTGCTGACGGTGGCGGGGGTGTCCACGTTGGTGGGCTGCATGGTCGGCGCCGTCGTCGCGTCCCGGCAGGGCGTCGAGCTGCAGGACGACCCGGTGTACCAGGAGCGGCTCGCGAAGGGGCTGGTGAAACGGCGCGAGCGCACGGAGTTCGTCGCCAAGCCGCGGGCGCTGCTGTCGCTGATCATCTTCGCGGCGGCGCTGCTCGTCGTCGTGCTCTACTCCACGGCCGTGTCCGACTCGGTCGGGCTGATCGAGGACCCGACCATCACGCGCAGCGGCGCCATCATGACGTTCATGCTGCTGGCGGGGCTTCTCATCGCCCTGCTCTGCAAGATCGACGTCAGCACGGTCATCACGCAGCAGACGTTCCGCAGCGGCATGAGCGCCGCCGTCTGCATCATCGGCGTCGCCTGGCTGGGCAACACGTTCGTGCAGGGCCACACCGCCGAGATCGAGGAGCTGGGCGGCGACATCATCCAGCGCTACCCGTGGATGCTCGCCGTCGTGCTGCTGCTCGCGTCCGCGCTGCTGTACTCGCAGGCGGCGACGACGATCGCCCTCATGCCTGTGGCCGCCGGCATGGGCGTGGCGGCGACGACGATGGTCGCGTCGTTCCCCGCCGTCACCGGCCTGTTCCTGCTGCCCACCTACACGACGGTCGTCGCCGCCATCGAGCTCGACGACACCGGCACCACCCGCATCGGGAAGTACCTGTTCAACCACTCGTTCATGGTGCCGGGGCTGGTGGCCGTCGCGACCGCCGTCGCCATCGGCTTCGGCCTGGCGCCGCTGCTGATCTGAGCATCACGTCGACCGGCTTCGTGAGGTCGCTTCGTAGCGAGCAGCACGTCGTTCACCGACGATGCGCAGTCTTCCCACATCGACAAGACGTTTGAGTGCCGCCCGAGCCTGCGTCGGAGAGGTCTGGCAGAGGCCAGCCGCCTGGCCCCGTGTGATCGAGCCGTAGGCACTGACATAGTCCAAGATCATGCGCTCTTGTTGAAGCGGGTCCACGCCCTTGATCCGCACGTAAGCGTCACGATCTTGCGCGACGTCGTAGAAGCGTGCCGTGAGATGGAACTTGCGGCTTCGGCCGTTGCCTCGCGCCTCGAGGATCCCCAGTTCGACGAGCCTTGTCGTGACACGCCGAACAGCCGGTGTCGGCAAGGAAAGTATGCTCGCGATCCCCGGCCCGGACTCTGAACCGGCGGCCTTGACCTCGTGCACCACCCGAAGCTCGTCGAGGTCGAGGGGTCGCTGGTGCGAGTCCTCCCAGGTGAGCAGGAAGCGCACGAGATCGATGTCGGCTGAGCCCAAAGACACTGCCACCAACACTGAGTCGGGCGTGGTTCGGGAGTAGTCGGGAGCGTCTCGACCTGCTCGAAGCTGCTGCTCGAACATGTCGTTGACGCCTTTGCCCCGACGCTCGACGAGGCCTGCCCGCTTGAAGGCTGCCGCAAGTATCGGGCTGCGAGGTCGAGATTGTTCGAGGATGTTGTCGATCGTCACGCCGGGCGGGAGGCTGCCTGGGTTCGCGACGACGAACTCACCAGCCGTCATCTGTACTCGGGTGGGTCCGAGCGCCGCGTAATCGCGATGCACCAACGCGTTCGCGATCGCTTCGCGGCGAGTCACCGAAGGGATGAGAGGTATCTCGATCCTGTGGAGCCCAGCAAGCAACTCGGTCGTGGAGTTGCGCGCGTCGAGGAGTTCCCCCAGATCGGACGCGACCCGCAGGAGCGGACCGACCACGCGATGATTCACGGCGTCATCTGTCCCCCGTAGATCCTGAAAGAGGAACTCTGCGTTCGGGATCCACCGTTGGACGGCGGCTTCCTGGCCGAACAGGAGAACGGCGCCCAGGCTGACGGGTGCCGTCAACGGCACCAGTCCGAGCGCCTTGAGCACGTCGGAGTCGGAGAGACGTCCCAGGTCATCACCGCTGGCGGCACACATCGCTCGGAAGCGATCGAACTCCCGCGGGTCGAGGTCGCTCATCGTCGCCTCCGAGGCGACAGCCGCGGCATAGTCCTGCCCCCGGGTGACCATCCCCATGCTGACGATCTCGTGCGCGGTCATCGGAGCACACTGCGGTTGTCCCGTGGCGTCGATGGCACGCCGGGTGAACACGCCTTCTTTCGTACCCACGGGTCCTGGATCGGCGCGGGGTACGTCGACGCGCACGACCTCTAGCCCTTCGATCAGGTCGACACTGACTCGAACGGCCAGGGGCGGTTCGGTCAGATTCTGTATGACTGCGGCGACGCGCTCCGGCACCGTCGCTCTCCCGTGCCGTGGTCGAGCCCCGACCACTGTCCCGTCGTCGTCGACGCCGAGGAGGAGAACTCCACCATCGCCGTTGGCGATGCAGGCCACGGCCTTCGCAAGTTCGCGATCGTTGACATGCGTCTTGAACTCGGTCGTCAGGTCCTCACCCGCTGCGAGGAGGCTCGGCGTGTCCACGACAGTCATCGTGATGCACATTTATGAGACCGGCAAGACCTTCACGCACGGAGCCATAACTTTTAAAACTTTTGGCGCCGATCAGACGTCGAGCCACGGCGCGCGGGCGTACTCCTCGTCCGTGACGTGCTCCAGCCAGGTGGTCGTGGCCGCCGGGTCGTCGGCGTTCTCGAGCATCGCCAGGTGCTCCATGAAGTCGTCCGGTGAGGCCCCGTGCCAGTGCTCCTCCCCCGGCGGGCAGTACACGGTCTCCCCGGGCCGGGCCTCGACGACGACGCCGTCGCGCGTGCCGACCAGCGCCACGCCCGACACGACGTGCAGCGTCTGCCCGCGGGCGTGCGAGTGCCACGCGGTGCGGGCCGCGGGCGCGAACCGCACCAGCGCCACGACCATGCGCTGGTCTCCCTCCTGCGGCGTGGTGATCGGGTCGAGCCACACGTCGCCGTGGAACTGCTCGGGCGGGTTCTTGGTGGTCGCCGGGCGGGGGATCTTCTTCATCGGTCGGTGGCTCCTTCTCGGGTGGAGGCGTCCTCGGCGGGCGCCGCGAGCGTGGTCGCCGCCCACGACGCGAGCAGCGCGAGCCCGTCGGCTGACGGCGAACCGGGCTGCGCGGTGTAGACGTTCATCTGCAGGCCCGGGTCGGCGGGGAGCACGAGCGCCTCGTAGTCGAGCTCGAGCAGCCCGACCGCCGGGTGGTGGAACGCCTTCGTGCCCGTGCGGTGCAGGCGCACGTCGTGCGACGCCCACAGCCGGCGGAAGTCCTCGCTGCGGGTGGACAGCTCGCCCACGAGGGCGGTGAGGGCCTTGTCGTACGGATTCTTGCCCGCCTCGGCGCGCAGGATCGCGACGGCGTCGTGCGCCATCCGCGGCGACTTCTCGCCGAAGAACGCGGCCGCGGCGTCGGGGTCGAGGAAGTGGAAGCGGGCGCTGTTGACCGGCTTGCCCGCGACCTGCTCCCGCGAGTCGTACAGCGGCGCGTACAGGGCGCGGCCCAGGACGTTCGTGCCGAGGACGTCGAGCCGGCCGTTGCGGACGAAGGCGGGGACGTCGCCCATCACGTCGAGGATCCGCTGCACGGACGGTCGCACCGAGCCGGCGGGCGTGCGGCGCGCTCGCGACCGGGCCGCGCCGGAGGCGTTGGCGGCCCGCGCGAGGTCGAACAGGTGCAGCCGCTCCGCCTCGTCGAGCTGGAGCGCCTCCGCGAGCGACTCCAGCACCTCCTCGGACACGCCGCCGAGGTTCCCGCGCTCCAGCCGGGTGTAGTAGTCGACGCTCACGCCCGCGAGCATCGCCACCTCCTCGCGCCGCAGCCCCGGCACGCGCCGGTTGCCGCCGTACGCGGGCAGGCCGGCCTTGTCCGGGGTGATCCGCGCCCGGCGGGTGGCCAGGAACTCGCGCGTCTCCGCCTTCAGGTCCATGCCCTCGACGGTACGTCGAAGCCCTCGGAGCCGGGAGGTACTGGCGTTACCGGGCACGTCCGGGACTCCCCGCCGCCCCGACCGGGCGTCGACTGGTCGCCATGACCAGTTTCTCGCGGATTCGCGGCGCCACGTCCGTGGGTTCGCGGCGGCTCGGCATGACGAGCACACGCAGGTTCAGGGGTTTGACCAGCCAGGTACCAGCAGGGTCTCCCAGGATCGGCGACACGTTCGTAGCGTGGACGACATGACGAACCCCGTCCCCACCCTCACGCTTCACCACGGCGTCACCATGCCCGCCCTCGGGTACGGCGTCTTCCAGACCCCGCCGGACGAGACCGTCGCGGCGACCGTCGAGGCGCTGCGCGTCGGCTACCGGCATATCGACACCGCCGCCGCGTACGGCAACGAGCGCGAGGTCGGCGAGGCGCTGCGCCGCTCCGGCGTCCCGCGCGACGAGGTCTTCCTCGAGACGAAGGTCTGGATCAGCGACTACGGCTACGACGCGACGCTGCACGCGTTCGACAAGTCCGCCGGCAAGCTCGGCGTCGACACCATCGACCTGCTGATCCTGCACCAGGCGCTGCCGAGCCGGTTCGACCTCACCGTCGAGGCCTACCAGGCCCTCGAGACGCTGCTCGCCGACGGCAAGGTCCGCGCCATCGGCGTCAGCAACTTCATGCCCGAGCACCTGGACCGGCTCCTGGCCGAGACCTCCGTCGTGCCGGCTGTGAACCAGGTCGAGGTGCACCCGTACTTCCGCCAGCCCGACGTCCTCGCCGCCAACGCGAAGCACGGCATCCTCACCCAGGCCTGGTCGCCCATCGGCGGCATCACGTTCTACCGGGACACCGGGCACACCAGCACGCTGCAGGACCCGACGATCGTGGGCCTCGCGGAGGCGCACGGCGCGACGCCCGCACAGGTGATGCTGCGCTGGCACCTGCAGCAGGGCCGCTCCGCCATCCCCAAGTCGGTCACCCCGAGCCGCATCGCGGAGAACCTCGACGTCACGGGCTTCGAGCTGTCGGCCGACGAGCTGGCCGCGATCGACGCCCTCGACACCGGCCGGCGCGGCGGCCCCGAGCCCGCCGACGTCACGCTCGAGACGTTCGGCCGCGAGATCCCGGAGGCCTGACCGATGCCCCTCACCGCCACCTCGCTCGTGGCCACCGACCCGGAGCTCGTCGCGATCGCCGACCGGTTCGCCGACGACGTCGAGCGCGACGCCCCGCTCGACCCGCGCCTGCGGGCCCTGCTCCGGGTCGCGGCGCTCGTCGCCACCGGCGGCACCGCCGTCCTGCGGGTCGAGCTCGAGGACGCACTCGCCACCGGCGTCACGCCCGTCGCGCTGAAGGAGGTGCTGTACCAGGCGGTCCCGTACGCGGGGCTCGGCCGGGCGGTCGACGCGCTGGTCGTGGCGAGCGAGCTGCTCGCCGACCGCGACGTCGAGCTCCCCCTGCCCGGGCAGGCCACGGTGACGCCCGCGACCCGCGACGCCGACGGCCTCGCCGTGCAGAAGCGCATCGTGGGCGCCGACGTCGTCGACGCCATGCACGCGAACGCCCCCGCCGACGAGCAGCACGTGCAGCGTGCCCTGGCCGCGCATTGCTTCGGCGACCACTACACGCGCGGCGGCCTCGACGTGCCGACCCGCGAGCTGGTCACGCTGGCGCTGCTCGTCGCCCTCGGCGGCGCCGACCCGCAGGTGGCCGGGCACGTGCGCGCGAACCTCAACGTCGGCAACGATCGCGCCACGCTGGTCGCGGTCGTCACCCAGCTGCTGCCCGTCGTCGGCTACCCGCGCACGCTCAACGCCCTGCGCGCCGTCGACGACGTCGCCCCGTGCACCCCCGAGCCCCCCACCGAGGAGGAGTCATGACCGACTGGAACCCCGCCGACCTGGCGGCGATCGACGGCGACGGCGAGCTCCGCGTCGCAGCGCACCGGCCCGACGGCTCGCTCCGCACGCCCCGGATCGTGTGGCACGTCGTCGTCGACGGCGCGTTGTACCTGCGGTCGGTGCGCGGCGCCGAGGGGGCCTGGTACCGGGGCGTGCAGCGCACCGGTACCGGCGTGATCGACGCCGGCGGCGTCCGCACCGAGGTGACCTTCACCCGGGACGACGCCCACGACGACGCCGTCGACCGCGCCTACCACGCCAAGTACGGCGACGGCTCGGCGGTCCGCTCGATCACGAGCCCGGCCGCGACGTCGACCACGCTGCGCGTGGACCCGCGCTGACCTTCCTGCGGTCGCGACCCCCGGGTGCGACCCCCGGCGGCGGGGCCCACCATCGAGGAGGTATCGGAGGTGGGCCCATGAGCACCCGTGACGACGTGGCAGAGCAGCTCGCGCCGCCCCCGCCGACCGACTTCGGGCTCCGGGCCGAGCACGGCCGCGCCGCCCGACGCCGCGCCCCGAGGTCGTCCCACGCGGGGTGGGCGCCCCCGCCTGACCGCCCCGACCCGGTCGCCCTGCTCGAGGAGCAGGAGGCGACCCGAGAGCCGGACCTCGTGCCGATCCGTCACCGCCGGATGATGGTGTCGCCGTTCACCTTCTACCGGGGCGCTGCGCTGCTCATGGCGACCGACCTGGCCCGCACCCCCGTGTCGGGGATCGTCACCCAGGTCTGCGGCGACGCGCACCTGTCGAACTTCGGCGTCTTCGGCACGCCGGAGCGGGCGATGGTGTTCGACATCAACGACTTCGACGAGACCCTCCCCGGCCCGTGGGAGTGGGACGTGAAGCGGCTGGTCGCCAGCGTCGAGGTGGCGGGCCGGCACCGCGGGTTCGACGCCGGACAGCGCCGCGACCTCGACCTCGCCGTCGTGCGGGCCTACCGCGAGCGCCTGCTGCGGCTGGCCGGGTCCGGTGTGCTCGAGGGGTGGTACGACCGGCTCGACGCGGACCGCGTCGTGGCCTGGATCAAGACGGAGCACCGCGCCAAGCGCCTCGGCCGCAAGCAGGTGGAGCGGATGGAGGCGGACCTCGCGAAGGCCCGCACGAAGGACAGCACGCGTGCCGCCGCCAAGCTCGTGGAGGTGGTCGACGGCGAGCCGCGGATCGCCGCCAGCCCACCGCTCGTCGTCCCGGTCGAGGACCTCGTGCCCCTCGCACGCGACCGGGAGCGGGCGGAGGACTGGATGCGGGGCCTGATCGCGTCGTACCTGTCGACGCTCCAGCCGGAGCGCCACCCGATGGCGGAGTTCTCCTACGTGCACATGGCGCGCAAGGTCGTCGGCGTCGGCAGCGTGGGCACGCGCGCGTGGGTGGTGCTGCTGCGCGGCCGGGACGAGGCCGACACCCTCGTGCTGCAGGCCAAGCAGGCGGAGCGGTCGGTGCTGGAGCGCTTCCTCCCGCCGAGCCGGTACGACAACCACGGCGAGCGGGTCGTGCGCGGGCAGCGGCTCATGCAGGCGGCGGGCGACGTCTTCCTCGGCTGGCAGCGCGTCGCCGGCGTCGACGGCGTCGTCCGCGACTACTACCTCCGCCAGCTCTACGACTGGAAGGGCGGCGTCGACGTCGAGGTGATGGACGCCGCGGGCGCACGCGCCTACGCCCAGCTCTGCGGCGAGGCGCTCGCGCGGGCCCACGCCCGCACCGGCGACCGCATCGCCCTCGCCGCCTACCTCGGCCGCAACGACGTCTTCGACCGGGCGGTCGCGGACTTCGCCGCCGACTACGCGGACCAGAACGACCGCGACTACGCCGCCTTCCTGGACGCGGTCGCGTCAGGCCGGCTCGCTGCCGCGGAGGCATGACCACCGACCACCGACCACCGACCACCGACCACCAGGAGACCGCACATGCACACCCGCACCCTCGGACAGGGCCTCGACGTCTCGGCGATCGGCCTCGGCGCCATGGGCATGTCCCAGAGCTACGGGCCGAACCCGGGCAGCCGCGACGACATGATCGGCGTCCTGCGCGGCGCCGTCGACCGCGGCGTCACGTTCGTCGACACCGCCGAGGTGTACGGCCCGTACGTCAACGAGGAGCTCGTCGGGGAGGCCCTGGCGCCCGTCCGCGACGCCGTGGTGATCGCCACCAAGTTCGGCTGGGACATCCGCGACGGCCGCAGCGTGGGCCTCGACAGCCGGCCCGAGCAGGTCCGCCGCGTCGCCGACGCCTCGCTGCGCCGGCTGCGCACCGACCGGATCGACCTGTTCTACCAGCACCGCGTGGACCCCGACGTGCCGATCGAGGACGTCGCGGGCACGGTCGGCGAGCTGGTCGCCGAGGGCAAGGTGCGCCACCTGGGGCTCTCCGAGGCGTCGGCCGCGACGATCCGCCGCGCCCACGCCGTGCACCCCGTGACCGCCGTGCAGAGCGAGTACTCCCTGTGGACGCGCGACCCGGAGGCCGAGGTGCTGCCCGCCCTCGCCGAGCTGGGGATCGGGTTCGTCCCGTTCAGCCCGCTGGGCAAGGGGTTCCTCACGGGCACGGTCGACCCCGGCACGTCCTTCACGCACGGGGACATCCGTCGCACGATCCCTCGGTTCACCGCAGAGAACCGGGCCGCGAACCTCGCCCTGGTCGACCACGTCCGCGCGCTCGCCGACGCGAAGGGCGCCACGCCCGGCCAGGTCGCGCTCGCGTGGCTGCTCGCCCAGCAGCCGTGGGTCGTGCCCATCCCTGGTACCCGACGCCTCGAACGCGTCGAGGAGAACGCCGCCGCCACCGCCGTCGCCCTGTCGGCGGACGAGCGGGCGGGCCTGGACGCCCTCGCCGCCCGCGTCGGGGTGCGGGGGAACCGCTACAACGACGCCGGCATGAGCATGGTCGGGCGCTGACGGCGGCCGACCGGCCGTCAGGGCCGGTCGGCCAGGACCATCCCCAGGCTCTGCGGCGCGGACTCGACGAACCCGAGGCTGCGGTACAGCGGGCGGCCCGGCGCGTCCGCCATGAGCGTGACGTACGGGTGCGCGGGCGCGCGCTCGTCGATCTGGGCGAGCAGCCACTCGAGCATCTGTCGTCCCAGTCCCTGCCGCTGGTGGTCGGGCAGGGTCGCCATGTCGGCGACGTGGAAGTACCAGCCGCCGTCGCCGAGCACCCGCCCCATCGCGACCGCCTCGCCCGTCGGCCGGTGCCTGACGTGGACGAACGCCCAGCTGTTCGCGACCGCGTAGCCGGCCTGCTCGGCCGTCTTCGGGCTGAGGCCCGAGTCCCGACGCAGGCGCAGGTACGCGTCGACGTCGGGCGCGGTGGGGACGAGCTCGTACGGGTCGTTCGCGGCGGCCATGCGGTCACCCTAGGCGGGCTCAGGCGGCCGTGCCGCGGACGACGGCGGTGCACTCGCGCTGCAGCTCGTCGTCCTGCCACATGGCGTGCTGCGGCGCGGCGTTGGAGCACACGACCGAGCCCCAGGCGCCGACGTCGGCCGCGTGCCGCACGGCGTCCCGGCAGATCTGCGCCCCGACCGGCCCCTCCTCGAACCGGGTGTCGCGCGGCGTGTAGCCCACCCAGCCCTCCCCGAGCACGAGCGGGATCCCGAGCCGGGCGGCGTGGTCGGCCGCGACGCCGATCCACTCGCGCAGCCGCTCCGCCATCGCGATGCGGTGCGCGCCGTAGCGCTCGTACAGCCACCGGTCCACGGCCTGCGGGTCGCACCAGTCGTGCACGTAGATCTCGGCGTGGCCGACGATCGACGCGCGCCGCTTCCACTCCTCGTCCGCCGGCGGCGCCCACTCGCCGAGCCGCGGCGCTCCGGGCCGGAGCAGCTCGGCGTCGGCCCGCGCCTGCGGGAAGTCGGCGGGGTCGCCGCGCAGCGCGAACTCGCGGACCAGGTCGTCCAGGACCCCGTAGACGTACGGGTGGACGCCGAGAACCTGGGCGTTGCGCGGCAGGCCCCGCATCGCGGTGACCGGGACGGCGGCGTAGTTCGGGCCGCAGAGCACGCCGGGGTGGCGCGCGGAGAACGCGGCGATGCCGCGCTCGAGCCGGTCGCGCAGCTCGACGACCGGGTCCTCGACGCCGGGCAGCCCGGCGGTGAGGTGCCCGGCCTGGACCTCGTTGTGCGGCTCGACGTACGCCAGCACGTGGTCGAGCCCCTCGTCCCGCAGCAGGTCCACGAGGTCGGCCATCGCCTCGCCGAGCACGGTGAGACGGTCCTCGGGATCCACGGCCTGGAGGGCGTCGTACCAGGCGCGGTCGGCCGCGAACGCCGGGCTCTGCTGGTACTCCCACGACGACGCGATCACCGTCATGCCGTGCCGCTCGGCGCCGCGGAACAGCTCCAGCAGGTGCGCGCGGGCGTCGATCGTCGTCGGCTCGCGCACGTCGTACCAGCGCACCCGCGACGCGTAGCCGCCGCCGATCGGCCCGAGCCGCAGGGCGGTCGTGTCGAGGCCGGACCGGAACAGCAGGAACGGCATCGCGCAGACCCGCACGGCGTTGTACCCGAGCTCCACCGCGCGGGCGAACGCCGCGTCCAGGTCCTCGAAGGGCTCCCCCGGCCCGGTGCGCACGTACCAGGAGAAGTCCCACAGCGTGATCGCCAGCCGCCCGGGCAGGTGTGCGGGCACCCCCGCGGCGGCCGCGGTCCCCGTCACCGCGCCCGCGCCCGCGCCCGTCACCATGCGGGCCGCCGTGCCGCTCATGCCCCCTCCCCCACGGCCAGGACCACCCGCGCCACCCGGACGACGTCGACCGCGGCGACGGCGATCCCGTCGGGCACGTCGCGCACGGACGGGTCCACCCAGACGCCGGTCGCGGCGCGCCACGGCAGCAGCTCCAGCGTCAGGCCGTCGCGGGCGACGTCGTCGCGCCACGGCGTGAGGTCGACGTCCCACTCGCGGCCGTGCCAGAAGTGGTCGCTCACGACGACGTCGCCGCCCGCTCCGTGCACGACGGCGCGGCCCACGTCGCCCTTCCACGCGACGCGCAGCAGCGCGCGGTCGACGCCGCCCAGCGCGTCGGCGGGCACGTCCAGGGGCACGCGGGCCGCGCCGGAGAAGTCGGTCGGCGCGCCGAGCCGGTCCATCGGGCCGCCGCGCGTCGGCTCCGGCGGCGCGGGGGCGTCCGGGTGCAGGTCCGTCGCGACCCGGCGACGCCCGGCGGCGGGCACGGCGAGCGTCCACGACGACCACGGGCCGGCGGCGCCGGACGGGTCGAGGTGGGCCTCGTCGCCGCCCGCCACCTCGAGGGTCCGGGGCGCGGGCAGCATCGACACCGTGACCGCCGGGTCCTCCGTGTGCACGACGAGCGCGCCGTCGAGCGCGTGCACCGGGGCGTCGGCGAGGACGAGGCGCTCGCGGCCGCCGACGTCGAGCCGGTACAGGCGGTTCGCGGACGCCTCGTCGAGCACCAGGACGTCGACCTCTCCGGACGGGCCGCGCAGACGCACGACCGTCTCTGGCCCCGGCTCGCCGACCAGGTCGAGGACGGTCACGCCGTCCTCGGCGCGCGCCTCGACCGGGCCGGTCGCGGCGACGTCACCGTCGACAGCGAGCTCGACGGGCACGCCGTCGGTCGCGACGAGCACGACGAGGTCCCGCCCGGCGTCGATCCGTGTGAGGACCTGCACCGTCGCGCTGCGCAGCACGAGCCCGTCGGCGAGCGGGTACCGGACGGGCCAGGCCACGGAGACGCCCGCGGGCAGGTCGACGGGACGCGTGGGCACGGTCACCGTCGCGTCGTCGAGCTCGACGGCGACCCGGACGCCCGGCTGCGGCGGCAGCGGCCGGCGCGCCGGCTGGTACGTGGTGAGGAAGACGTACCCGCGGCGCCCGTCCGACCGCACCGACCAGCGCAGCTCGTCCGGGTCCTCGCTCCCGCCGCCCACGGTCGTGGTCATGGCCGCGAGCGCCGCCCCGTCGGCCTGCAGCCACAGGTGCTGGCGGCGCAGCAGGTGGTGGTGGCGGCGCACCTGGCCGTGCTCGCCGACGGGAGCCCCGAAGTCGTAGGTGCGCGTGGGCACGTCGTTCGGGTAGCCGGTGGCATGCGACTCCTGCTCGGTGCCGCGCGGCCCCACGCGCTGCGTGCCGCCGGCGTACATGTAGTACCCCTGCCACACGGAGCCGCTGCCGATCTTCGCCAGCGCGAGAGCGGCCACGTCGTCCGGCGTCACCAGCGGCCGCCGGTGGTAGGCGACGTGCATCCCGCCGCCCAGCTCGCACGTCGCGTACGGCAGGGCGTCGTCGTCCTTCAAGGGGACGGCGTCGGGCGCGACGACGATGCCGTCGAGGGCCTCGCGCAGGTCGGCGCCCACGCTGAGGTCGTCGCGCACCGTGCTGTACCGGAAGTGCACCGGCGAGAACGCCGGCCACTCGGTCTCGCCGTCCTCCCAGAACCCGTCGGCGTACGCGGAGTAGAGCGGCAGCAGGGTGGCCGGCACCTGCGCGCCGCCCCACCCGGTCGCGGTCCACAGCGGCACCCGCAGGCCCGCCTCCTCCGCGATGGTGCGCAGGGTGGCGAGGTGCTCGGGCTGGTCGTAGAGCTCGTTGTCCACCTGGGCCCCCACGACGGGTCCGCCCTCGGCGTGGGTCAAGCCGTCGAGCTGCGCGACCGTCTGCGCGTAGTAGGCGCGGACCAGCTCCAGGTACGCCGGGTCGTTCGTGCGCGTCGCCAGCCCGCGCTCGACGAGCCAGTCGGGGAAGCCGCCGTACCGCGCCTCGCCGTGGGCCCAGGGCCCGAGCCGCACGACGACGTCCAGACCGTGCCGCCCGGCGAGCTCGACGAAGGCACGAAGGACGAGGTTCCCGTCCCAGCGGAAGTCGCCCGGCGCGGGCTCGTGCGCCTGCCAGAACACGTACGTGGCGACGGAGTCCAGCCCGCCCGCCCTCGCGTGCCCCAGCACCTCGGACCAGCGTTCCCGCGGGACGCGCGAGTAGTGCACCTCGCCCGTCACCGGGAACCAGGGCGCCCCGGCCCGCTCGAGGTATCGGCTGGTCACCGCCACCAGGTCCGGCGCACCGGGCGGGTCGCCCAGCTCGAGGTGGCCGCGGCGCGGCGGGGACGGACGGTCGACCCGCACGCGGTGCGTGACGGACCGTCGGCTGTCGAGGGCGTCGGGCATGGGCTCTCTCCTTCGAGAAGCGGGGTCGGGGCGGGGCCGGTCAGGCCGAGGCGGTGGCGGCGACGTGCCGGTCGAGGGCCGCGAGCTGGTCCCGCAGGCCACGGACCCGGTCGTCGTGGTCGTCCTGCACGTCGTGGGCGAACAGCAGCATGGCGGGCAGCGACGTCGCGAAGTAGTCGACGGTCGCCCGGCGGACGGACTCCTCCTGGACGTACCGCGCGAGGCCGTCGCGCAGCCGCCGCGCCTCGTCGTCGCGGCCGAGCCTGCGCAGCGCGAGCACGGAGGCCCCCGTCCGCTCGGAGAACTCCTGGACGGCCATGCCCTCGAAGTCGCCCTGCTGGTCGGCCGCGGTGCGCCAGGCGTCCCGGGCCTCGTCGGCCCGCGACGGGTCGACGACGGAGAGCGCGTCGAGCGCGTCGCCGAGCAGCAGGTGCAGGTCGGCGGTGTTGGCGAGCGGGTGGCGCGCCTCCCCGAGCGACTGCGGCGGAGTGAGGGCCGCGGTGGCATGCCCCAGCCCGGCCGCGGCGTCGCCGCCGTCCAGGGCCTGGCGGCCGAGGTCCAGGTGCGCGGCGTCCCAGGCCGCCAGCACGCGCCCCTCCCCGCCCTCCCACGGCTGGAAGGACCGGCCGGCCAGGACGTCGAGCGCCTCCGCCGCGCGGCCGAGCGCGGTGAGCAGCTCCGCGAGCTGCACGGACAGGTCGTCCCGGGCGCCGACCAGGTCGGGGCGGTCGAGCAGCGTCGCCAGCCGGCGCTCCGGGGCCGTGCCCCGCCGCGCCTCGAGCTGGTCCGCCTCGTACAGCAGGCGGGCGTCGTCGGGGGCGAGGTCCCGCGCCCGGGCGTACCAGCCGGCCGCCGCCGCGGCGTCCCCGCGCACGTTGTAGGCCGCGACGCCGAGGTTCCGCAGCACGACGGGGTCGGTCCCGTCGCCCGCCGCCGCGACCTCCCAGGCCCCGACCGCGTCCTCGCGGCGGCCCGCCGCGTAGAGGCGGTGCCCGGCGAGCCCCGCGACGAGCGGGTCCTGCGGCCAGGCCCGGCGCAGCCGCGCGAGGGCGTCGTCGTCCGTGGCGGCCGGGAACGCCCAGCCGCGCGGGGCGCGCCGGGCCCGCTCGAGCGCGTCAGCCGCGGCCGCCCGGTCGCCGCGGGCCAGCTCGAGGTCGGCGCGGTGCAGCAGCGCGAGCACGCGAACGTCCCGCTGCCCGCGCGGGGACGGGCGCGTCGCGACGTCCTCCAGCAGCTCGACGGCGTCCTCGACCTCGCCCGCCGACGCGTGCTCCAGCGCGACGTCGAGCGCGATCGTCGAGTCGGAGGTCGGGCCGGCTGGCAGGTCGGCGAGCCCGAGCCGGGCGCCGAGGTCGCGTGCCCACGCGTCGAGGGGGTCGACGGCGAGCGTCCCGCGCACCAGGTCGCGGGCGCGGTCCGCGTCCCCGACCCGCCGCGCGGTGATCGCCGCGAGGTTGCGCCCCTGCACGTGCTCGGGGCTGCGGCGCAGCAGCGCGTCCAGCCCCTCCGCGGCCTCGGCGTCGCGCCCCTCGGCGAGATCGAGGCGCGCCGTGGCGACGGCCGCGGCGTCCCGCCACGCCTGGTCCCACGACGCCGTCCCCAGCGCCTCGCGCGCCTCGGCAGTCCGGCCCTGCCGGGCGAGGACCACGCCCAGCCGGTAGTGCGCCTCGCCGTCGCGCGGGTTGGGGTTGCGCACCGTGAGTCGCGCCGTCGCGGTGCGCAGCAGCCGCTCGGCCTCGTCGAGCCGGCCGGCGCGCGCCCGCCGGGCCGCGAGCGCCGTCGCGCACCGCGCGTCCCCGGGATCGCGGCGCAGCGCCTCCGCCCAGTACGGCTCCGGCGAGCGCGTCGCGTGCCGGTACTGCTCCAGGTGCAGCCCGGTGACGTACAGCTCGTCGACGGAGCCGATCTCCGCCGGCGCGGGCGGCTCGGTGGCTGGTGCCGGTGCGGGGGCGTCGGGGTCCGCGCCGGCCCGCGGACGCCAGGCCACGAGGGTCACGCCGGCGTGCTCCACGACCAGCTCGTAGGCGGTGGGGTCGACGCCGGCGGGCCCCGTCAGCTCGCGGACCAGCGGCGCGCCGGGCGCGACGTCGGCCCGCTCGTCCAGCAGCACCTCGCCGCCGGCGCGCAGCACGACCCGCGCCCCGGGCCGCGGGGACGTCGCCGCGACGCCGACGCGGACCGCCGTGCCCTCGACGTCGAGCCGGACGGCGGCCTCCCGCGTCGCCTGGTGCACCGGGCCGACGTCCTGGATCGGGTACCAGTACTGCGAGAAGGCCGTCGTCTCGCCCGGGCGCAGGAACGCGAAGTCGGGCTGGTTGTCGGTGAAGACGCCCGCCATGAGCTCCACGTACGGGCCGCCCGTGTCCGTGAGGTGCCGGTCCCACGCCCAGCCGAACGGCGCGTTCCCCCACGTCCACATCTTCTTGCCGGGCGAGACGCGGTGGTCCGCCCAGTGCACGAACCCGGCGCCCGCCGCGTGGTCGTAACCGCCGAAGAAGTCGTCCTGCGAACCCAGGCACATGTACGACGTCGGCACGGGGATGTTGCGGTACCGGTCCAGGCGGTCGCCGTCCGGCCGCTCGGGCGTGCGCCGCGCCGGGTAGTCGACGCCGTAGTAGCGGTCCGACGCCGCGGGGAAGGTCGTCACGGCGCGCTTGGCGTGGTCGGCGACGACCGTCACGTCCGTGGGGAAGAACGCCTGGTAGTCGTCGTGCACCGCCGCGGCCACGTTGGCCCACCACAGGAACGTCTGCACGTCGTCGGTGCGGTTGACGAGACGGACGCGCAGCTCGACGAGCGCGCTGTCCGGGCGCAGCCGCACCCCGTGCATCCCCTGCATGCGCGCGAACGGGTCGTGGTCGGAGCACCAGACGGTGACCGCCCCGTCGGGCTCCTCCTCGATCCACGACTCGGTCGGCAGGAAGGTGGCCGGGCGGTGGTGCTGCGGCCAGTTGAGCTCGACGCCGCCCGAGAGCCACGGCCCGAGCAGCCCCACCAGCGCGGGCTTGATGACGTCGTTGCGGTAGAAGAAGTCGTAGCCGCGCGTGCGGTCCAGGCCCACGTGGATGCGCCCGCCGAGCTCGGGCAGCACCATGAGCCGCACGAACGCGTTCTCCAGGTGGACCGCGTCCCACTCGCGCGGGGCCTTCTGCTGCTCGACACGGTCCACGAACGGCATCGGGTACACCGCCCCCGACGACCCCTGGTACACCCGCTGGTCCAGGTACGCCGGGTACCGGTCCGGCTCGCCGATGTCGTACGTGTCGATGGACACCGGTTCGCGCCACCCGCGCACGGGCCGGTCGGCGAGGCTGTCCGGGACGGCCGGCAGGACGATCCGCGACTCTTCTCCTGGCATGGGACGAACGTAGGCCGCTTGACCGCGCGGCACGATGGGCGATTCCCTGGCGCACATGGACGAAACGACGGTCGACGCCGCTGCGGCGCTCCGGGACGGCTTCGCGGGTCAGCGCATGGTCGTCGTACCGCGGCCCACGGTGCGCGCGGCGCTCGCGCGCCCCGTGACCGGACGCCTCCTCGTCACCGACGCGGGCTTCTTCCCCCACGCCGCTCGGCACGGGCGCGCGCGGCCCGAGGGCGCGCGGCAGCACGTCCTGCTGGTCTGCACCGACGGGTCCGGGTGGTGCCGCACGCCGGACGGGCGGACGGCCGTCCGGCCGAGGGACGTCGTCCTGCTGCCCGCCGGCGCGGCCCACGAGTACGCCGCCGCGGACGACGACCCCTGGACGCTCTGGTGGCTGCACGTGACCGGGCGGGACGCGGACGAACTCGTCGGCGCCGCCCGCGACGCCGCCGGGGGCCCGGTCTCGCACCTCCGCGAACCGGCGTCCGTGGCGAGCCTCGTCTCGCAGGCCATCGACGCCCTCGACGACGGCACGGCGGGCGGGCTGGTGCGCGCCGGCGGGGCCGCCTGGCACGCCCTCGCGCAGGTCGTGGCCACGGGGCGCCGTTCCCCGGGCCCCGCACCGGACCCCGTCGAGCGCGCCGTCGAGCACCTACGGTCGACCGCCCCGCGCCGGACGTCGGTGGAGTCGCTGGCGGCCATGGTCGGGCTGAGCCCGTCGCAGCTCGGCAGCCTGTTCCGGGCACAGGTCGGCACCTCGCCGCTGCGCTATCAGACCGGGCTGCGGATGGCCCGGGCGCGAGAACTCCTCGACAGCACGGACCTCCCGGTCACAGCCGTCGCGCAGGCCAGCGGGTACGACGACGCCCTGTACTTCTCGCGCCAGTTCACCCGTGTGCACGGGTCGTCACCGACCACCTATCGCGCCCGGGGCCGCTAGGCGGGAGGGCCGAGGCCCCGGCGCGGCAGGGTCGAGCGCCCCTCAGGCGGAGGCGTCCCCCTGGATCAGGCGGCGGTTCCAGCGCCGCTGCCACTCGACGTTGTCCCAGCCGGGGTGGTGGGGCGCCGAGTTGGAGCCGAGGACGGCGCCCCAGGCGCCGAGCTCGATGCACCGGGTGATCGCTCGTTCGGCGATACCCTGCCCGACGGGGCCGTCCTCGAACTCGGCGAGCAGCGGGGTGTAACCGACCCAGCCCTCGCCGATCACGAGGGGGGTGCTCGTGCGCTGCGCGTGGCGCGCCAGCACGTCGAGCCGCTCGTCGACCGCGGTGCTCATGGCCTCGCGCCACTGACCGTAGTTCTCGTACAGCCACCGGTCCCAGCGTGCGGTGTCCATCCAGTCGTGGCTGTAGAACATGCTCGCGGAGACGCCGGTGGCGGACAGACGCCAGGGGTCGACCTTGCCCTCGTACGACGCCACGTCGGGGGCGTCGTCGCGCAGCAGGGACCGCAGCTCCGGGGAGGGGAAGCCCTCCGTCGAGCGCACCCCCGCCCACTTCTCGAGCGCGCCGAGCACGCCGTAGACGTAGACGTGGAAGTGGGCGACCTCGCCGTTGTCGGGGACGGCGGCGATGTCGAGGTGCGGCGGGATGCCGTAGCAGCTCGTGGCCAGGATGTCGGGGTGGCGCTGCTGCATGCGGGTGACCGCAGACTCCACGAACGGGCGCTGCGGCCAGTAGACGTCGGACGGGCCGCCACCGCCCGCCAGGGAGAGGCGGCTCAGGTCGACCTCGTTGTGCAGCTCCGCGTAGGCGATGCGCTCGGCCAGGCCGTGGTCCTTGAGGAACTGCACGAGGTCGGACATGGCGTCGGCCATGACGCGGTGACGGTCGTCGGGATCCACCGCCATGAGGGCCTCGTACCACTCCGGCCCCTCGAGGAATGCCGGGCTCTGCTGGTACTCCCAGGACGACAGGATGACGTAGCAGCCGTGGCGCTCCGCCGCCCGGAAGAGCTCCAGGAGACGGGCCCGCCCGTCCAGGACGGCCCCGCCGGCGGCGTCGTACCACCGCGTCCGGACCCCGACGTCGCCGCCCATGCTCGTGAGGCGCAGCGCGGAGGTGTCGATGCGGTGCTCGCCGAAGAGGAGGAACGGCATCGCGCAGATGCGCACGGTGTTGTAGCCCCGCTCGACGGCCTGCCCGAACGCGGCGTCGAGGTCGGCGAACGCCTCACCCGGGGTGGTCTGGGTGTACCAGGTGAAGTCCCACAGGCTGATCGCCAGGCGGGTGGGGAGGTGCGAGGGCACCTTCGACGCGGGGTGGGGCACGGCGCGGCCTTCCGGTGATCGGGTGTCGTGCTGGTCAGTCGTGCGATGCGACCGAGGCACGAGGACCGCGACGCCGCCGTGGCGTCGCCCCCTCGTCCTCGAGCGGCCTGACGATCACGGTAGGGACCCCGCGCAGGGGCGGGGAATGTCCGATCCGGCGGACGACATGGACGAATCAGCGGTCGCCCGCGTCCGCCCGCTCGAGCACGAACAGCCGCACCACCCGCCCGGACTCCCGCTCGTAGGCGCGGTACCCCGGCCACTGCGCCTCGATGCGCGCCCACAGCGCGTCCCGGTCGCCGTCGTCGGTGACAGGCGTCGCGCGGACATCGAAGCGCCGGCCGCGGACGCTGACGGCGGCGTCCGGGTGCGCGAGCAGGTTGTACGTCCACGCAGGGTGCCGGTCGCGCGCGAACGACGTGCCGGCGACCACGAGCCTCCCCCGGCCCACCGGTGTGTACATGAGGTACGTGTCGCGCGGCTCGCCCGACCGGGCCCCGACGGCGTGCAGCACCAGCGAGGGCACCAGCACGGCGGAGAGCTGGAACCGCCCGCGCGTGAGCCGCGCCAGCGCGCGCTCCACGGGCGGCAGGGCGGCGGGGGCGACGGCCCGGAACGCGCGCGTCCGGGTGATCGGCGCGACGACGGACCGGACGACGTGCAGCACGCTGGCCATGCCCCATCCTGGCGGGTGCCCGGCCACGCACGGAAGGCTCGCCTCCCCCGTTCACATCTGTGCACGCCGACTAGTCGGCACGGCAGATCGTTGACCGTGATACCGGTCCGCACGTTCCCTGAACCCGTCGAGCTGGTTCACCTGGGACGAAGGAGACGCCGATGGCGACCTCAGCGCACGAGCACAGGGCACGGGCAGGGACGGACACGCCGAGGACCGGGCAGAGATGCCGGCGGGCCTCCGGCTACGGCCTCACGGCGCTCGTCGTCGCCGGTCTCGTCATGACGGGGATGCCCTCCGTCGCGTCGGCGCAGACGGCCGGCACCGCGCAGCAGTCTCCGGCGGCGACCGCGACCACGCCGACCCCGGGCGGCGAGACCACGACGGACACGCCCGCGCTGGTCACCGGGCTGGAAGAGAAGGCCGACGCGTCGGCCACCCCCGCCACGGCCGCGCGGGGCTACCTCAAGTCCCGCAAGGCCCGCTTCCACATCGCCGACCCGGCCACCACCCTGAAGGCCGCCGGCACCGAGAGCGCCGACGGCCAGGAGGTCGTCCGCCTCCAGCAGCAGTACCAGGGCGTCGACGTCCTCGGCGGCGAGTACGTGGTCCGGATGGAGAAGTCCGGCGGCCGGCGCACGGTCACCGGCACGTCGGGGAAGTACTACACCGACCTGGACCTGGACACCGTGACCCCGGCCGTCTCGGAGAAGGTCGCGGTCCAGCGCGCGGTCGCCGCCGTCGCCGGCACCCCCGGGGGCATGCTCCGCAAGGACACGCCCGAGACCCTCACGTCGTTCAGCGGCGAGTCGCAGGGCGTGGCCATCCTCCCGCAGGGGGACGGCGTGCTGACCCGCCACATCACCGTCACCGGCGTGGACGCCGACGGGATGCCGGTCAGGCAGGAGGTGTACGTGGACGGCGCCGGCGGCTTCCCGGTGCTGCAGTACAGCGCGATCAAGACCTTCGGTGCGCCGGACGGCGACCCCGCCGCCGCGGCGGCAGGGTCCGCCTCGACCGCCGAGGCCCCGGAGGCGGCAGTGAGCTCCACGCCGGGCTCCGTCGTGGGGACCGGCGTCCGCTACGACGGCGAGACGGTCGACCTCGGCCTCTACCAGGCCGGCGCGGACAAGCCCTTCCAGATGCTCGACTACACCCGCCGGGCCGAGGACAAGCCGTTCGAGGGCCCGCTGATCAAGACCTACGACGCCCACGGCGCCGAGGCCGCCTACGCCTCCGGCGTCTGGCCCAGCCAGGCGACGATCGGCGAGAGCGCCACCGCAGACCTCGGCCAGGAGTTCACCGACTCCGGCATGGTCGACGCGCACTGGGCGGCCGGCCAGGTCTACGACTACTACAAGGACACCTTCGGCCGGGCCGGGCTCGACGGGCGGGACGGTTTCATCAACTCGATCGTGGGCGTCACCTCGAACGGCGGCCCCTACAACAACGCCTTCTGGGACGGCCAGAAGATGGTCTACGGCCAGGGCGGCGGCGACTTCCGCACCTTCTCGGCGGACACCGACGTCGTCGGCCACGAGATGACCCACGGGGTCGTCGAGCACACCGCGAACCTCGTGTACGTGGGCCAGTCCGGGGCGATGAACGAGGCCGTCGCCGACTACTTCGGCAACGCGATCGACCTCGAGGCGGGCGGCGTCTCGATGGACGACCCGGACGCCGCGCTCCTCGGCGAGGACCTGTGCACGACCGCCGCCCCGAGGGACTGCGCGCTGCGCGACCTGAACGACGGCGCCACCACCTTCGCCGACTTCGTCGGCGCCGGCATCAGCGGCGACAACGGCGGCGTGCACCTCAACTCCACGATCTTCTCGGGCTCCCTGTGGGACGTCCGGGAACGGCTCGGCTCCGAGCTCGCCGACCAGATCGTCTACCGTGCGCTGTCCGCGTACATGACCCCGCTCGACGACTTCCTCGACGGCCGCGCGGCCGTCGTCGCCGCCGCAAAGGAGCTGGGCGCCACCAAGGCGCAGCTGAAGATCGTCAACGGTGCCTTCGACGCGCACGGCATCGTGGCCGGCTGGGAGAAGACGCTCGGCGTCGACAGCGACCTCCTGATCGCGGACGTCAACGTCGGCGACACCGGGGTCGGCGCCGGCGGCGGCAGGTACGCCGTCTCGCGGAGCAACGAGGACGGCTCGATGCCGTACTCGGTGTGGGTGGGCAGGACCGACGGCAAGGGCCGGCCGGAGCTCGTGAGCGGCAACAACGGCAACTTCAACGTGTACGCCGACACCGACGGCACCACCGTGGTCTGGGCCGAGTACACCGGCACCCAGATCGACATCTGGTCGCGTGCCGTGGCCGGTGGCCTGCCGAAGCGGGTCGTCTTCAGCCACAACGGCCCCGTCGGGTCCCTGGCCGTCGACGGCGACCTCGCGGTCCGCACCGTGACCGACTACACCACCGGCACCCAGCACGTCGGGTGGGTCAACCTGAAGACCGGCGCGTCCGGCCTGGTCGACCCCGGCACCCCCGCGGTGTCCACGGCGCTGCCCTCGGTCAAGGACGGCAAGATCGCCTACGCGAAGCTCTGGTACACGGTGGACGGCCCGCAGCTCGGCGTCGAGGTCTTCGACACCGTCGCCGGCACCAAGACCCTCATGCCGATGGACAACGCCACGGTGATGGGCATCGGGCAGACCGCTGTCACCGACGACGGCGTCGTCTGGATCGAGGACACGGACATCACCGACGCCGGGCAGGCCGCGGTGCGCAAGGCGTCCTTCGACGGCTCCACGCCGGTGACGCTGGCCCCGGAGGCGGCCGACGGCGCGCTCTACCCCTACTCGCTGACGGCGTCCGGCACCGCGGTGACGGTCACGTCGATCCCGCCGGCGACGACGTGGGCCAACGCGACGCTGCCGAAGCTCTTCCAGGTGCCCGCCGACGGTACGAAGGGCGCGCAGCGGGTGTCCTGCAGCCGCGGCGAGCAGATGTTCGCCGCCGCCGACGAGGGATCCCGTGTGCTGTGGTTGGACGGCACCACCAGCCACACCAACCTGGTGAAGCGGGACCGCCCGGTCGGCAGGTGCTGACCTGTCGTTCCTGACAGGCCGCGGCCGGGTGCCCCACGGGGGCGCCCGGCCGCGGTCGTGCGCGGGACGACGTGTCGGCTTGTCTCCCCTGTCGCCAGACCGCACACTCCGGGCGTGCCCACCGCCGAGCCCGACCGCCCGCCGACCGAGGACGGGACCGCCCCCGTCGACCTCGGGTCCGACCCGCCCGAGCTGTCCCGGCTCGGGCTGGACGACGACATGCTGCGGCTGTACCGCGCGGCCCTCCGCACCGGCGCGACGGCGTCGGGCGAGCTGGCCGCGCTGTCGGGTCTCGACCTCGACCGGACGGAGCGCGGGCTGGCGCGGCTCGCCGCGGACGGCTTCCTCACGGCGTTCGGGGCGGTGGCCCCGCGCGCGGCCCTGCGGACCGTCGTCACGCGGCGGATGGCCGAGCTCGCGGAGCAGGAGGCCGAGCTGCGCACGGTGGACGCGATGGTCGACGGCCTGGCCGACGGGCTGTGGCCCTCCGACGCGCGCCTGCCCGTCGGCGACGCCAGCCTCGTGGTCGGCACCCCCGAGATCGCGCGTCTCACGACCCACCTCGTGATGTCCGCGCGGCACGAGGTGCTCGTGCTGGACACGCCGCCGTACGTGCAGATCGGGACCGGCCGCTCGGACGCCTCGTCCGCGCACTTCAGCGTCGGCGCGGACGACGACGTCGACCAGGCGCTCGCCCGCGGCGTCGTCTCGCGGCGCATCGTCTCCCAGGACGGGCTCGACACGCCCGGGCGGGCCGAGGGGATCCTCGAGCTCGGGGGCGCAGGGATGACCGTCCGCGTGCGCGCGACGCTGCCTACGAAGCTCCTGGTCGTGGACCGCGAGACCGCGCTGCTGCCGCCGTCGTCGTCCGCCGACGCCGCCACCACGGCCCTGGTGCTGCGCGGCGGCGTGCTCGCGCACGTCCTCGTGCCGCTCTTCGAGGCCCTGTGGGAGGACGCGGTGCCGGTCGTGGCACCGCCGGGCGACGCCCCGCACCCGGACGGCGCGCTCACCACCGAGGAGCGCGAGCTCCTGACGATGCTGGCGGCGGGCCTCAAGGACGAGGCCGTGGCGCGCCAGCTGGACGTGCACGTGGCCACGGCCCGCCGCCGCATCACGGCGCTGCTGGCGCGCCTCGGGGCGAGCAGCCGGTTCCAGGCCGGCGTGCAGGCGGCCCGGCGCGGCTGGCTGGCGGACTCCTGACATCGGGCCAGGGGAGCCGTCCGGTCAACGGGGCGGGCGCAACACCTCTGACCGAGCAGGCACAGGCCGGGCCCGAGGGGTCACCCCGGGCCCGGCCCTGCCGGTCACGCGACGGTGGACGTCACCACCCGCGGGTCGGCGACGGTCACCTCGTAGGTGTCGCCGGTGACGACGAGCGTCGCGCGCGGCGTCGCCGTCCCCGGCAGGTCGCGCTTCTCCGAGCGGCGGGCGCTGGTGATGGCGCCGCCCGTGGCGTGCTGGACGTCCTCGGCCTCGGCGTCGGGCGTGGCGGCCACGTGCGACCCCACCCACACCTCGACGTCGCCCGGCTCGACGACGCGCACGAGGCGGCGGTCGGCGAACGCGAGCCGCGTCGTCGGCACGTCGAACGTCACGACGACGGACTCCCCCGGCTCGAGCGCGACGCGGCGGTACCCGAGCAGCTGCGCGACGGGCCGGGTCACCGACCCGATGACGTCGCGCCCGTAGAGCTGCACGACGTCCGACCCGGCGACGGTCCCGGTGTTGGTCACCCGGACGGCGGCGGCGAAGCTGCCGCCCGCGGCGACCTCGCCGTCGACGGCCAGGTCGGTGTACGCGAACGTCGTGTACGACAGGCCGAAGCCGAACGGCCGCAGCGGCGTCGAGTCCGTGGACGTCACGTCGGACGGCCCGCCGAGCACGGGGTGCAGGTACGAGTACGGCTGCGCCCCGGCCGACCGCGGCAGCGACACCGGCAGGCGGCCCGACGGGTTCACCGCGCCGGCGATCGCCGCGGCGACGGCCGTGCCGCCCTCCTCGCCGGGGAAGAACGCCTGGAGCACCGCGCCCGGGCGCCGGTCGTCGGAGTCCCCGGCGACGTCGAGCGCCCAGTCGATCGCGTACGGCCGGCCGCTGAGCACCACCATGACGACGGGGGTGCCGGTGGCGAGCACGGCCTCGACGAGCCCGCGCTGCACGCCGGGCAGCTCCAGCGACTCCGCGTCGTTGCCCTCGCCCACGGTGCCGCGGCCGAACAGGCCCGCGTGGTCCCCCACGACGACGACGGCGACGTCCGCCGACGACGCGGCGGCGACCGCCTCGGCAAAGCCGGACGTGTCCTCGCCCTCGACGTCGCAGCCCGCGGCGTGCACGAGCTCGGGCTGCGGCAGGCCCGCGGTGCGGAACGCGCCGCCGAGCGACTCGAACACGGTGGGGATGTGGAAGCCCTTCGGCACCTCGGGGTGGTGCGCCAGCACGTGGTTGGCGAACGAGTAGCAGCCCATGAGCGCGTCGCTGCGGTGCGCGTTGGGGCCGACGACGGCGACGCGCGACGGTGCGGCGCTCCACCCGGTCAGCGGCAGCACGCCGTCGTTGCCGAGGAGCACGAGCGACTCCTCCGCCAGGCGGCGCGCCACGTCGCGGTGGGCGGGCGAGTCCAGGTCGACCACGGCGGGCGGCTCGCCGGCGAAGGCGTCGTCGTCGAGCAGGCCGAGCTCCTCCTTCTGCGCGAGGGCGCGCAGCACGGCGCGGTCCACGTACCGCTCGTCCAGGCCGCCCGCACGGACGACGTCCGCGAGCGGCTCGAGGTACGCGTCACCCGACGGCAGCTCGACGTCCAGGCCGGCCGCGAGCGCCTGCGCCGCCGCCTCGCCGCGGTCGGCGGCCACCCGGTGCATCACCTCGAGGAACGCGACGCCGAAGTAGTCCGCGACGACGGTGCCGTCGAAGCCCCACTCGTCGCGCAGGATCCCGGTGAGGTGCTCCGGGCTGGCGTGCATCGGCACGCCGTCGACGTCGACGTACGACGCCATGACCGACCGCACGCCGCCGTCGCGCACCGCCATCTCGAACGGCGGGAGGAAGACGTCGGCCATCTCGCGCGGGCCCGCCGAGACGGGCGCGTGGTTGCGCCCGGCGCGCGACGCCGAGTACCCGACGAAGTGCTTGAGCGTCGCGTGCACGCCGGCGTCCTGCAGGCCCCGCACGTACGCGGTGCCGACCGTGCCGACGAGGTACGGGTCCTCGCCGATGCACTCGTCGACGCGGCCCCAGCGGGGGTCCCGCACGACGTCGAGCACAGGTGCGAGGCCCTGGTGGATGCCGAGCTCCCGCATGGACCGCCCGATGACGTCGCCCATCTCGGCCACGAGGTCGGGGTCGAACGACGCACCCCAGGCGAGCGGCGTGGGGAACGTCGCCGCCTTCCACGCGGACAGGCCCGTGAGGCACTCCTCGTGCACGAGGGCGGGGATGCCGAGCCGCGTCTCGCGCCGGAGCCGCTGCTGCTCCGCCCACAGCCAGGCGGCGCGCTCCGCCGGGTCGACCGGCCGCGTGCCGTAGACCCGGGTGTAGTGGCCGATGCCGTGCCGGGTGACCTCCTCGAGGCGGCCGCCGTCGCCGGCGGCCATCTCGCCCTGCATGGGGGCGACGACGTCGCCGCCCTGGTCGAGCCAGTAGCCGACCAGCTGCGCGAGCTTCTCCTCCAGGGTCATGCGGGCGTGCAGCGCGGTCACGCGCTCGGACACCACGGGCAGCGCCGGCAGCTCCGGCGCCGTGGGGACAGGGTGGGTCACGTGCTCTCCTTGGGTCATCCCTTCACGGCTCCCTGCAGGCCGTTCACGATGCGCTTCTGCATCGCGAGGAAGAACACCAGCGCAGGGATCATCGCCAGCGTCGTGAAGGCGAACACGCCCGCGGTGTCGGCCGAGTGCTCCGAGGAGAAGTCGGCGACGCCGAGGGGCAGCGTCCGCATGTCGCCCTGCAGCAGCAGCAGGGGCAGGAGGTAGGCGTTCCAGGAGCCGACGAACGCGAGCACGCCGACGGTCACCATCCCCGGCCCGGACAGGGGCAGCAGGATCCGCCAGAAGAACCCGACGCGGCTGGCGCCGTCGAGCTGCGCCGCCTCCTCGAGCTCGGTGGGCAGCGCCTGGAGGAACGGGCGCAGGATGACGACCGTCATCGGCAGCGCGAACGCCGCCTGCGGCAGCGCCACCCCCCACCAGGTGTTGCCCATGTGGTAGTTCTGCGTGATCAGGATGAACAGCGGGATGATCGCCACGGTCGCGGGGAACAGCAGCCCGATCACGAACACCATGAACAGCGCCTCGCGCCCCTTGAAGCGGTACCGCGCGAGGGGGTAGGCGGCCATGATGCCGAACACCACGACGACGGCGGTCGTGACGACGGCGATGATCGTGGAGTTGAGGAAGTAGCCCCAGAACGGCGAGCCGGCCGAGAGCACGCCGGCGTAGTTGTCCCACACCCACGGGCTGGGCAGGCCGGCCGGGTCCTCCGCGAGCTGGGCGTTCGTGCGGAACCCACCGAGCACGCCGTACAGCACCGGCCCGAGGGTCACCGCCACCACGACCAGCGCGATCGCGTAGACCAGCGGGTTCCCGCCGGAGAAGGTCGTCCTGCGGCCGCTGCGGGCGGGGGCAGGGCCGGAGGTGCGGGCGGGGGTCGTCACGGCGCTCATCGGCCGCCCTCCTTGCTGTCGCGGCTCAGGATGAACTTCTGGTACGCGAGCGCGAGCACCAGCGCGATGACGAACAGCACCACGGAGGCGGCGCCGGCGATGCCGAAGTTCTGCCGCTTGGTGCCCTCGTTGACGAGGAACGTCGCCATGGTCGTCGTGGCGTTCGCGGGCCCGCCGCCGGTGAGGATCCACACCATGTCGAAGAGCTGGAGCGAGCCGATCATCGACAGGAAGCCCCAGGTCCGCATGGTCGGGCCGAGCAGCGGGATGGTGATGCGCCGCTGCACCTGCCACCAGGAGGCGCCGTCGAGCTGGGCGGCCTCGTAGAGCTCGTCGGGCACTCCCTGCAGCCCCGCGAGGAACAGGATCACGGCGAGGCCGAGGTACTTCCAGGTGAGCACCACGAGCACGGTCCCCAGCGCGTACTCGGGCGTGCCGAGGAAGCCCTGCTCCGGCCCGTGCAGGCCGACGGCGGCGAGCATCGTGTCGATGACGCCGTACTCCGGCTGCAGCAGCTGGAACCACACGACGCCGGCGATGACCTCCGCCAGCACGTACGGCACGAAGATGATCGTGCGCAGCAGGCCCTGGCCCCACATCTTGCGGTTGAGCAGCAGCGCGATCGCGAGCCCGAGCGGGAGCTGCAGCAGGATCGAGCCCACCACGATGACGAGGTTGTGCACGACGGCGTCCGTGAAGACCTCGTTGGTCAGCACCGACACGTAGTTGCGCAGGCCGACGAAGTCGACCATCGGCCCGAAGCCCTTCCACCTGTACAGCGACATCTGCACGGCGGTGGCCACGGGGACGACGACGAACGCGACGAGCAGCGCGAGCGCCGGCGTCACGAACAGGGCGATCTCCGCCCGCTTGCGCCACACGGCGGACCTGCCGCGGCGCTCCGGACGGCGGTCCGCCGACCGTGCCGGGGCACGGTCGGCGGACCGGACTGCGGTGTCCGTCATCGTGCGGTCACTGGTCCGCTTCCGCGGCGGACTGCACCGCGTCGACGACGTCCTGCGGGGTCGCCTTGCCGGCGAACTGCAGGGCGATCGCGTCGTTCATCGCGCCACCCACGGACGCGCCGAGCAGCGTGTCGAGGTAGAGCTGGATCTCCGGGGCGCTGTCACGCACCTCCAGCAGCTCCGCCAGGGCGGGGTCGGAGACCTTCTCCGAGGCCGTCGGGTTGGTCGGCAGGCCCATGTCGAGCTCCGCGAAGCCCTGCTGGACCTCGTCGCTCAGGAGGTACTGCGCGAAGTCGACCGCGACGTCGGGCGCGTCCTTCGACACGGCCCAGGCGTCGCCGCCGCCCATCTGGGCGCCGTCGGTGCCCTGCTGGCCGTCGATCGAGGGGTAGGGGAACCAGCCCGTGTCCTCGCCGAGGCCGGACCCGTCCTCCGTGAGCCCCTGCATGACGCCGGGCTCCCAGTGGCCGGCCAGCTCCATCGCGACCTTGCCCGAGGCGAGCAGGCCGGACGCCGACGTCGCGCCGGTCTGGGCCGGGGTGGTGAGGAAGCCCTTGTTGAACGGCTCCGTGGCGAGCAGCTCGTCGAGCGTCTCGCCCGCCTTGACGAAGCACGGGTCGGAGTAGTCGACCGAGGTGACCGCGGTGTCGAGGGTGTCTGCCGAGCACTGGCGGATCACGTTGTAGTACCAGTAGTGCGCGGCGGGCCACTTGTCGCCCGCACCGACCGAGGCCGGCGTGATGCCCGCGGCCTGCAGCTTGTCGAACGCGGCGTACAGCTCGTCCATCGTGGTCGGGGTCTCGGTGATCCCCGCCTTCTCGAACAGCGACTTGTTGTACCAGAAGCCGACGACGCCCATGGAGAACGGCAGCGCGTACGACGCGCCGTCCACCTGGAAGCCGGACATGTACGGCTCGATGGTGCTGATCGTGTCGGCGGCCGGCTCCGACAGGTCCTTGAGCAGCCCGGCCTCGACGTGGTCGGCGAGCTCGCCGCCACCTCGCTCCATGAACACGTCGGGCGCGTCGCCCGCCTGGAAGGCGGCGTCGAGCTTGGTGAGCATGTCCTCGTGGGCCATGGCGCTGACCTCGACGGTCGTGCCGGGGTGGTCCTTCTCGAAGTCGGCGGCGACCTTGTCGTAGTACTCCTTGCCCTCACCGGTGTTGGAGTTGTGCCACCACGTGATGGTGCTGGCGTCGGCGCTGCTGCCGTCGTCGTCGCCCTGCGAGCCGGTGCCCTGGCCCGCGCAGGCGGCGCCCAGGAGCGCCACGGTGGTCCCGAGCGCGACCGCGGTGGCGCCTCGCATGAACCTCGTCCTCGTCATCATCGATCCCTTGTCCTCGTCGACGGGCACGGCAGCGACGCTGCCGCGAGGTAGGTGTTGTGCCTGACACGAGAGTGGCAGGCGGACAGCGCGACCGTCAATCGTTGTCGATAACGATTTCGAAACCTCACCCGTCGTCGCCCCCGACGCCGGACGACGCCGCGTGACCGCCGCCCTCATGGCGCATACTGTCGACTCGTGAGCACCGCCGCCGACCCGTCCAGGGGTCCCTCCGCGCCCGTCGCCGGGCGCGTCACCATCTCGGACGTCGCCCGCGTCGCCGGCGTCTCGGTCGCCACCGTGTCGAAGGTCGTCAACAACCGGTACGGCGTGGCCGCCGGCACGTCCGAGCGGGTGCTCGCCGTCGTCGAGGAGCTCGGCTACGAGTCCTCCCTGGTGGCCCGCAGCCTGCGCCGCACCAGCACCAACGTCATCGGCGTGCTCGTCGCGGAGTTCGAGCCGTACTCCACCGAGCTGCTCAAGGGCATCTCGGCCGCCGTCGACGGCACCGGCTACGAGCTCCTCGCCTACGCCGGCCGCACCGACGGCGGTGCGCGCACGGGCTGGGAGCGACGGTCGCTGTCGCGGCTGGCCGGCACCCTGGTCGACGCGGCGATCGTCGTGACGCCCACCATGGTGATGTCGGCGGACTCCCCCGTGCCCGTGGTCGCCGTCGACCCGCACACCGGGCCCGAGGGCACGCCCACCGTCGACTCCGACAACACGACCGGCGCGCGCGAGGCCGTCGAGCACCTCATCGACCTCGGCCACCGGCGGATCGCGCACCTGGGCGGCCGCGCCGACCTCGAGTCCGCCCGCCTGCGCGAGCTCGGCTACCGGCAGGCGCTCGAGGGCGCCGGCATCGCCGTCGACCCCCTGCTCATCAAGGTGGGCGGCTACCGGCCGGACCTCGCCGACGCGCCCGTGCGCACCCTGCTCGACCGGCCGGACCGGCCCACCGCGGTGTTCGCCGCGAACGACCTGTCCGCCATCCACGTGCTGGAGGTCGCCGCCGAGCTCGGCCTGCGTGTCCCCGAGGACCTGTCCGTCGTCGGCTTCGACAACATCCCCGAGTCCTGGGGCAGCGCTCCCCCGCTCACCACCGTCGCGCAGCCCCTGCACCGCATGGGCGCCGAGGCGCTCCGCATGGTGCTCGACCTCCTCGAGGGCACCGCCCGCGAGCGGCACCTGCGCCTGCCCACGTCACTCGTCGTCCGTGCCTCCACGGCGCCCCCGCCGAGGTAGTACCCGCACTGCCGAGGTAGTACGAGATCCCGCGAGGTAGTACCCGCACTGCCGAGGTAGTACGAGATCCCGCGAGGTAGTACCCGCACTGCCGAGGTAGTACGAGATCCCGCGAGGTAGTACCCGTCCTGCCTCGGCGCCGTCAGCGGGCGCGTCCGTGCCGGCGCTCGGGCTCGCGCGGACCGCGCCGGGCGAGGTAGCGCTGCCGCAGCCGCACCACGACGAACCACAGCACGAGCAGCCCGATGACGACGAGCACGGCGTTCGAGATGATGCCGCTCCACTGCGCCAGGACCGGCTCGATGGCGGGGCCGAAGGCGTAGCCGAGGCCCACCCAGATGGCGTTCCACACGCCGGATCCGATGGCCGTGTACAGCGTGAACGACCAGAACGGCATGCGCTCGATGCCCGCGGGGATCGAGATGAAGCTGCGCACGAGCGGCACGCAGCGCCCCACGAGGACCGCGACGCGCCCCCACTTCGCGAAGAACGCCTCGGCCTTGTCGAAGTCGGAGCCGTCCATCAGGGGGATGGCGTCGACGATCGCGCGGGTGCGGTCGCGCCCGAGCAACCGGCCCAGGTACCACCAGACCCAGGCGCCGAGCACGGCGCCGACCGTGGCGGCGAGGATCGCCAGCCAGGCGTTCATCTGCCCGTCGTAGGCGAGGAAGCCGGCCGCCGGCAGCACGGCCTCGGACGGGATGGGCGGCACGAACGTCTCGATGAGGACGGCGGCGCCGACGCCGATCTCGCCGAGCGTGGTCATGAGGCCCAGCACCCAGCCGATGAACCCGTCGTACTCGGCGGACGGGTCCGTCGCCGAGGCTGCGACGGCGGCGGCGTGCACGACGCCGGTCACGCGCCCGCCCCGGCGTCGGGCGTCGCCGCGAGCGCGGCGTCGAGGGCGGCACGGGTCGCGGCCACGACCTCGGGGTCGGTGACGTCGTAGCCGCTGCTGCCCCCGCCCCCGGGGCCGCCGTCGGCGACCAAGGTGCGCTTGGCCGAGAGGTGGACGGCGTGCACGCCCGCGCCGACGAGGGCGGGGACGTCGTCCAGGCGGACGCCGCCGCCGGCCATGACCTCGACGCCGAGCTCGCGGCCGCGCGTCGCGAGCGCCGCCAGGACATCGAGGGCCTCGCCGGCCCGCGGGGCGCCGCCCGAGGTGAGGACGCGGTGCACGCCCGCGCGCGCGAGGACGTCGAGGACGGCGACCGGGCCTGGCACCTGGTCGATCGCGCGGTGGAACGTGACGTCCGCGCCGCCGGCCGCGTCCACGAACGCCGCGAGCGCCACGGCGTCGAGCGCGCCGTCCGCGGTCGTGGCGCCGACGACGACGCCGTCCGCGCCGGCGTCCAGCACCGCGCGTACGTCGCGCACCTGCACGTCGACCTCGTCGGCCGCGAAGACGAAGCCCCCTGCCCGCGGGCGTACCAGCACGTGCACGCCGACGCCCGAGCCGCGCAGCGCGTCGGCGACGGCGGCGACCATGCCGAGGGACGGGGTGAGCCCGCCCGTGCCAGCGAGGGCGGCGCACAGCTCGAGGCGGTCCGCGCCGCCCGCCACCGCGTCGCGCGCGCCCGCGACGTCCTGCACGGCGATCTCCAGGGCGACGCCGCCCCGAGGGGCGGAGTCCTGGCCGGTGGAGAGCATGGGCACGGGGTCTGTCGAGGGGTCGGCAGTCACGGCGGCGAGTCTACGGGGGCGCAGGTGTCCGGGACCGGGGCGACCTGTGACGGGACGGTGCTGGTCGGAGGCGCTGTCCCGTGAGGGTGGCAGGATCGCCGGGTGCCCTCCTACCGCGTGAGCCTCGCCGTCGGCCTGCTGCAGCCCGGGGTGGACCCCGCCGACGTGCTGCCCGCCGCGGCGGACGCGGCGCGCGAGCTCGTCACCGTCGAGGCGTACGACGTCGGCGTCGTGCGGGGCCGGGCACGTCTCACGGTCCGCTTCACCGCGGAGGACGACGCCGCCGCGCACCGCGTGGCGGACGCCGTCCACGACCGCGTCGACGCGCTGGCCGACACCTTCGGCGGCACGCTCACCCGGCGGTGGGGCGGCCGCTGGCAGCCCGCCTGACGCGGGGCCCCGACGGCACGGACGAGCCCGCCGGCCCCGAGAGGCGCGGCGGGCTCGTCGTGCGGGCGGCGTCGGGGCCGCCCGGGGTCACTGCCCGAACGCCTCCAGCAGGTTCCGGCGTTCCGCGTCGGTGAGGTTGGTGCTGACCAGCGTCGCGTTGACGCCGTGCAGCCGCTCCCCCAGCCGGTCGGGGTCGATCGGCTCGGTCACGATGAAGAGGGCGGACGTGCCGGGCACGATCTCCTTCTTCATCTGCTCGATGTCCTTCGCGGTGATCCCGACGTCGGACAGCGACCGGGTGATGCCGGCGATCGCCGCCCCGGCGGCGGCCCCCAGGACCGGCAGGAAGAACAGCGCCCCGAGCAGCAGGCCCCACACGGCCCCCCAGCCCGAGGCCTTGGCGGTGTCGTCGTGCGAGCCGTGCGTGTCGGGCTTCTTCGCGCCTTCCGGCCAGCTCACCACAGCGTGGTCGACGACCTTCACCAGACCGTCCGCCTCGCCGCCCTTGACGGCCTTGAAGGCGCGGTCGGCCGCACCCGGGTCGTCGAACTTCCAGACCGTGAAATTCGCCATGCGTGCCTCCGTTGCGCCAGGCCGGGTCCGTCCCCGGCAGTCGTCATCCTGGCAGCGTGAACAGGCCGCGCAACCGGGCGGGGCGGTCAGTACCGTGGGGCCCATGACCTCCTCCCCCGTCGATCCCACCACCACGACCTCCTGGGGCGACCTGTACGCCCACTACCAGGAGTTCCGGGGCGACCTGCGCGGCTGGTTCGCCGCCGACCCCGGCCGCGCCGCGCGCATGACCCACGTCGCGGGCGACCTGCACGTGGACCTCTCGAAGAACCTCGCCACGGACGAGACGCTGGACCTGCTGGTCCGCCTCGCGCACGAGGTGCACCTGCCCGAGCGCATCGAGGCGATGTTCACCGGCGAGCACATCAACGTCACGGAGGACCGCGCCGTCCTGCACACGGCGCTGCGCCGCGCACCCGGCACGCAGCCGCCGCTGGTCGTGGACGGGCAGGACGTCGACGCCGACGTCCAGGCCGAGCTCGACAAGCTGAGCGCGTTCGCCGACCAGGTCCGCGACGGGTCGTGGTCGGGCATCACGGGCAAGCCGGTGCGCACGGTGGTCAACATCGGCATCGGCGGCTCCGACCTCGGGCCGGTCATGGTCTATGAGGCGCTCAAGCCGTACGGCCGCACCGGCAGGGACGCCATCGAGGCCAGGTTCGTCTCGAACATCGACCCCACCGACGTCGCGCAGAAGACGGCGGACCTCGACCCGGAGACCACGCTGTTCGTCGTGGCGTCCAAGACGTTCGGCACCCTGGAGACGCTCACCAACGCGCGGCTCGCCCGGGCCTGGCTGTGGGAGAGCCTCATCGCGGCGGGCGTCATCGAGGACGACCCGGACGCGAAGCAGGCCGCCGTCAAGGCGCACTTCGTGGCCGTCTCGACCGCCCTCGACAAGGTGGCCGACTTCGGCATCGACCCGGCCAACGCGTTCGGCTTCTGGGACTGGGTGGGCGGCCGCTACTCGGTCGACTCCGCCATCGGCACGTCGCTGGCGATCGCGTTCGGCCCCGACGTCTTCCGCGACCTGCTGGCCGGCTTCCGCGCCGTCGACGAGCACTTCCGCAGCACGCCGTTCGAGGCGAACGTGCCCGTCCTCATGGGCATGCTGAACGTCTGGTACGGCAACTTCCTCGGCGCCCACACGCACGCCGTCCTGCCGTACGCGCAGCAGCTGCACCGCTTCCCGGCGTACCTGCAGCAGCTCACCATGGAGTCCAACGGCAAGTCGGTGCGTTGGGACGGGTCCCCCGTCACCACCCAGACCGGCGAGGTCTTCTGGGGCGAGCCGGGCACCAACGGCCAGCACGCCTTCTACCAGCTCATCCATCAGGGCACGCGCCTCATCCCGGCGGACTTCATCGCCGTCGCCACCCCCGCGTACCCCCTCAAGGACGACGAGGGCGACGGGAAGGCCGTGGCCGCGGGCGCCGACGTGCACGAGCTGTTCCTCGCCAACTTCTTCGCCCAGACCAAGGCGCTCGCCTTCGGCAAGACGGCGGAGGAGGTGCGCGCCGAGGGCACGCCCGAGGAGATCGTCGCGGCCCGCGTCTTCTCCGGGAACCGGCCGACGACGTCGATCGTCGCGCCGGCGCTCACGCCGTCGGTGCTCGGTCAGCTCGTCGCGCTGTACGAGCACATCACCTTCGTGCAGGGCGTGGTGTGGGGCATCGACAGCTTCGACCAGTGGGGCGTGGAGCTCGGCAAGAAGCTGGCGCTGGAGATCGCGCCCGCCGTGTCGGGCGACGACGCCGCCCTGGCCGCGCAGGACTCCTCCACGCAGGCGCTCATCCGCTACTACCGGGAGCACCGCGCCTGAACCAGACGGCGAGCGGGTGAAGTTTGCCGGGTGCGCGGGGACTGCGCCGCTGGTCACGGGAGCGCTGCCGCACGACGGTGCGGCAGCGCTCCCGGCGCTGCGTACACTGACCGCGGTCGAGCAGACGGCCAGCCCCCCTCGTCCGGAAGGATCCCGCGATGACTGCTGTCGCGCCGAGTGCCCTGGCACAGACCCTCGTCGACCATGCGGAGACCGTCCGCCCCGCCTGGCTGGACGCCGCGGTGGACGAGCTGCGCGGACGCACCACCCGCGGCGAGCTCGAGCGCGAGCAGTCCGACATCTACCAGGCCCTCGTCGACGGCCTGCAGGCGGGAGGCACCGACCTGCAGTCGGAGGCCTTCGACCAGCTGCGCGGGATCCTGGCGGACGTCTCCGCCGCGCGCGCCCGGCTCGGCTTCACGCCCCGCGAGACCGCCGTGGGCGTGTTCGCGCTCAAGGAGGGGCTGTACGGGCTGGCCGGGTCGGACGACACCATGACGCGCGTCCTGCCGCTGCTGCGCCTCGTGGACGAGCTCGGGCTGTTCACGTTCGAGGCGTTCGCCGCCGCCCGCGAGTCGATCATCAGCGAGCAGGCCGAGCAGCTCCTGGAGCTGTCGACCCCGGTCGTCAAGCTCTGGGAGGGCATCGTGGCGGTGCCGCTGGTCGGGACCCTCGACTCCGCGCGCACCCAGGTCGTCATGGAGAAGCTGCTCAACACCCTCGTCGAGACGGGCAGCACGCAGGCCATCATCGACATCACCGGCGTGCCGGCGGTCGACACGCAGGTGGCCCAGCACCTGCTGCGGACGGTCGTCGCGGCGCGCCTCATGGGCGCGGAGTGCACGATCAGCGGCATCCGTCCCCAGATCGCGCAGACCGTCGTCGCGCTCGGGATCGAGTTCGGGGACATCCGCACCCGCGCGACGCTGGCGGACGCGCTCGTGGACGCGCTGCGGGAGGGTCGCCGCTCGCACACCGAGGTGACCGCGTGAGCGACGCCGTCCCCATCCTCAAGATCGGGTCGACGCTCCTCGTGTCGATCCAGGTGGACCTCCAGGACGACACCGCGCTGCAGCTGCAGGAGGACCTGGCCGAGCGCATCACACGCACCGGCGCGCGCGGCGTCGTCATCGACATCTCGGGCCTGGAGATCGTCGACAGCTTCATCGGCCGGATGCTGGCGTCGGTCGCCGCGATCTCCCGCGTCCTGGACGCGCAGACGGTGGTGGTCGGCATGCGGCCCGCCGTGGCCATCACGATGGTGGAGCTGGGGCTGTCCCTCGGCGGCGTCCGCACCGCGCTGGACGTGGAGCGCGGTCTCGCGATGCTCGCCCCCGCCCACGAGTCCGCCGAGAGCGTGCTGCTCGCGGCGGCCGCCGAACGAGAGTCGAGATGACGACCGCGCCCTCGGCCACGGCGACGGAACGGCTCGAGGTGCGTGCCGACTCCGACGTGGTCCGGGTCCGACAGCTCGTCCGCACGGTCGCGCAGCAGGCGCGGCTCTCCCTCGTCGACCAGACGAAGCTCGTCACGGCCGCGAGCGAGCTCGCGCGGAACACGCTGGTCTACGGCGGCGGCGGCGAGGTCGAGGTGGAGCTCGTCGCCGACGGCCGACGGTCCGGTGTCCGGGCCGTCTTCTCCGACGAGGGTCCGGGCATCGCCGACCTCGACCTCGCGCTGACGGACGGCTGGACCAGCGGCAACGGGCTGGGCCTCGGGCTGTCCGGCTCACGGCGGCTGGTGGAGCAGTTCTCGATCGACACGGCACCGGGAGCCGGGACCCGGGTCGAGATCGTGACCTGGTCGCGATGATCTCCCCGTCGGGGCCGTCCTCGCCCGACGCGGCGGTCGCCCTGGAGGCCGGGGTGTGGCACACGGTCGACCATCCCTCCGCCGTCGGCGCGGTCCGGCGCGCCGCGACGACGGCCGCGCTGAGCCTCGGGCTGGGCGAGGCGCGCGCCGCGGAGGCCGGCCTCGTGGTGTCCGAGCTGGCGTCCAACCAGACCCGGCACGCCGGCTCGGGGTCGGTCGTGCTGCGCGTCCGTCGTTGGGACGACCATGCCGCGCTCGAGGTGCTGGCGGTGGACTCCGGCCCCGGAATGCGCGACCTCGACGCCGCGATGCGGGACGGGGTGTCCTCGCGCGGCACCCTCGGCATCGGGCTCGGCACGCTGCCGCGGCTCACCTCGTCGTGGGACGCCTGGTCGGCGCCCGGGCAGGGCACGGTGGTGGCCGCCACCTTCGCCTCCCCCGGCTCCCGCCCCGATCCCGCACCGGGGGCGGGGCTGACGCGGCCGATGACCGGGCAGGCCGTCTGCGGCGACGCGTTCGCCCTCCGGACGGACGACGGTGTGACCTCGGTCCTCGTCGCCGACGGGCTCGGCCACGGTCCCCTGGCCGCCGTCGCGTCGCAGTCGGCGGTCCGCGCGTTCCTCGAGGCGGAGCCCGCCGGCCCCTCCGCACTCCTCGCACGGGTCCACGGCGCTCTGGGCGGCACGCGCGGCGCGGCGGTCTCCGTGTCGCGGGCGGAGCGCGGGACGCTGCGGCACGCCGGGCTCGGCAACATCGGCGGCACCGTGCAGGGCGCCGACCGGCCGCGGAGCCTCGTGAGCCAGCCCGGCATCGCCGGCACGCACGCACGGGCCGTCCGCGAGGTCGCCGTGCCCGTCGGCGCCGGCGACCTGCTCGTGCTGCACTCCGACGGGCTCACCGACCGCGCGAGCCTGGCCGCCTACCCCGGGCTGACGGCTCGCACCCCTCTCGTCGTCGCGGGCGTGCTCATGCGCGACTTCGCCGTGCGACGGGACGACGCGTGCGTCGTGGTCGTCCCCCTGGGAGGCACCCCGTGACCACGGCCGGCACCCCGCTCCTCACCACCCGGCTCGAGGGCGACACGGACCTGCTCGCCCTGCGCCGCGCGGGCCGCGAGATCTCCCGCGCCCTGGGCCTCGACGTCCACACCCAGGTGCGGGTCGCCACCGCGCTCTCCGAGGTCGGTCGTGCCGCCGTCGCGCTCGGGCCCGTGGAGGTCACCATCGGCCTCGACCGGGGCGCCCGGCCGCTCCTGCGTGCGGACCTCGAGTCGGCCGCCGGCCTGACCACGACGGGCAGCGCCGCCGACGGTGGCGTCCCGGCGGCACGGCGTCTCGTCGACGAGGTCGTGCTCGGCGCGGACGGCCGCCACGTCACCCTCGTGGTCGAGCTGGGCGCCTCCGCGCCTCTCGACACGGCGACCACCGACGCCCTGCGCCGCGCGATCACCGTCGGCTACGGGGCCAACGCCCTCGACGAGCTGCGGGTGCAGAACGCCGAGCTGCTGCGCACGCACGACGAGCTGGTGACGCAGCGGGAGGAGCTCCGCCGGCTCAACACCGAGCTGGAGGAGACCAACCGCGGCGTCCTCGCGATGTACCACCAGCTCTCCGCAGAGCTGGAGGAGACCAACACCGGCGTCGTCGCGCTGTACGCCGAGCTCGACGAGCGCGGCCGGGAGCTGGCGGCCGCGAACGAGGCCAAGTCGCGCTTCCTGCGCAACGTCAGCCACGAGCTGCGCAGCCCGGTCAACTCCATCATCGGGCTGACCTCGCTCCTGCAGGCGTCGACGATGTCCGGGGACCAGGCCGAGCAGGTGGAGTTCGTGCGCGACAGCGCGGCCACGCTGCTCACCCTCGTCGACGAGCTCCTCGATCTCGCGCGCGCGGAGGCCGGGCACCAGGACGTGGCGCCCGCGCCGATCGACGTGCCCGCGCTGCTCGACGAGCTCCGGGGCACGACGCTCCCCCTGGTGCGCGACGGGGTGGAGCTGGTGGTCGCGTGCGAGCCCGGGCTGGCGCTCGTGAGCGACCGACGGCTGGTCGCGCGGGTCCTGCGCAACCTCCTGACGAACGCCGTCAAGTTCACCGAACGGGGCAGCGTGCGGCTCGACGCCCGCGTCGAGGGCGACGCCGTGCGGTTCGTCGTCGAGGACACCGGCCTGGGGATCGGCCCCGAGCACCTGGACGCCGTGTTCGAGGAGTTCGTCCAGGTGCCCAACCGCCTCCAGCCGGGCGTCCGGGGGACCGGCCTCGGCCTGCCCTACGCCCGGCGCACCTCCGAGGCTCTCGGCGGGACGCTGACGGCGAGCTCGGCCCCCGACGTCGGCAGCACGTTCACCGTCGTCCTCCCCGTCGCGCCCCCGGACCCGGCGGGGACCGCGACGGCGGTGCCCACGCCCACGCGCTCCCCCGCCACGGCCGGGCGGGACGCGGAGACCGGGCTCGGCCACGTCCTGGTCGTCGACGACGACCGGTCGTACGGCGCGTACGTCGCGGGACTGCTGCGCGAGGACGCCGACCGCGTCAGCGTCGCCCACGACGGGCGGCACGCGCTCGCTCTCCTGCGGGACGCCCCTGCCGATGCGGCCGTCGTGGACGTGCGGCTGCCGGAGCTCGACGGCGTGGGCCTGCTCGCGCGGCTCCGTGCCGAGCACCCCCACCTGGCCGTCGCGCTCATGTCCAGCGGCCCCGCCCCGGACCAGACAGGGGTGGGGCGGCCGGCGCCCTTCCTGCCGAAGTCGACGCTCGACCGAGATTCCCTCACCCGCGCGCTCCGTGACGGCGGTGCCGCATGACGCCCGCCGACCGCACCGTCCTCGTCGTGGACGACACCCGCGCGCACCGCTACGTCATGGCGACGTGGCTGCGGGGCGCGGGCTTCGACGTGCTCGAGGCGGGGACCGGCGCGGAGGCGCTGGACCTGGTGGCCGCGACGATCGACGCGGTGGTCCTCGACGTCAACCTCCCGGACCTCACCGGGTCCGAGGTCTGCCGCCGGATCAAGGCGGACCCGCTGACCGCCCACGTTCCGGTGATGCACGTGTCCGCCACGTCGATCGACGCCGCCGCACGGACCGCCGGGCTGGCCGGCGGCGCCGACGCCTACCTGCCCGAGCCGCTCGACCAGGACGAGTTCCTGGCCACCGTGGGCGCACTGTGCCGCGCGCACGACGCCCATCGCGGGGCCGGGCGCGCCGTGCGTCGGTTCGAGGCGCTCGCCGACGCGCTCGCCCTCCTGCACCAGGCCCGGACCCAGGAGCTCGTGGCCGACCTCGTCGCCCAGGGCGCCTGCGCCGTGCTCGGGCGGCCCGCCGTCGCGATGGTGGTCGTCGACCAGCAGACCGTGGTCCGCGCGGTGTGCCCTGCCCCGGACGCGCCGCTGGTGCGCGGGCGAGGGACGCTCCCCGTGCTGCCGCCGGGGCCGGTCTCGTCGGCCACGTTCGGCGCCGACGACGTGCCCGACCACTGGGTCCCCCTGCTGGCGCAGGCGGGCGTGCCGCGGTCCGCCTGGTGGACGGTGTGGCTGCGCGACGCCGAGGGCAACCTCGTGGGCGGGCTGGCGCTGCAGGCCGACGACGCCTCCAGCAGCCCGTCGGCGGAGGAGCGTGAGGTCGCCGCCCGGTTCACCGAGGGCATCACCGTGGCCCTCCGGAACCTCAAGACGTTCGCCGAGGAGCACCGCATCGCGATGGCGCTCCAGCGGCGGCTCCTGCCCTCCGGTCTCACGGTGCGCGGCGGTGTCGAGGTCGCCGCCCGCTACGAGGCGTCGGACGAGCGCCTCGACGTCGGCGGGGACTTCTACGACGCCTTCGACCTGCCCGACGGCCGGGTCGCCGTCGTGATCGGGGACGTCCAGGGGCACTCGCTGCGGGCGGCCACCGTCATGGCCGAGGTGCGCCTCACCCTCCGCGCCTACCTGCGCGAGGGCCACGATGCCGCCCGCGCGCTCGACCTGCTCAACGACTCGCTGCGGCAGGACCACCCGGAGCTCACCACGGTGTGCGTCTGCGTCATCGACCCCGCCGACGGCAGCATCGAGATGACCGACGCCGGCCACCTGCCTCCGCTCGTGGTCCGGACCGACGGGACGGTGGTCGCGGAGAAGTCGCCGGCCCGCCTCCTGGGCCTGGCGAGCCCGGACGAGCGGCCCGCACGGCGCGACGCGCTGGGCCCGGGCGACCTCCTGGTGCTCGTCACGGACGGGCTGGTCGAGCGCCGCGACCGCACCCTGCGGGAGGGCGTCCACGAGCTCGTGGACGCGGCCCGCACGCTCGCCGGGCTCACCCCTGCGGAGGTGTGCGCACGCCTCGTGGACAGGTTCACCGACGCCGGCCGGGAGGACGACGTCGCCGTCGTGGTCGTCCGTCGGACGAGCGACCCTCAGTCGCCGCTCGGCACCTGACCCTTCACGTCGTCGTACTCCGCCAGGCTCGGCAGCTCGCCCGGCGCGTAGACCAGGCGGACCACGCCGGTCGGGAAGGCCTCGGACCGGCGCAGGGCCAGCGGGTAGACCGTGTCGCCCTCGTCGAAGAGGCGCGCGCCGCGGCGGGCCGCGACCGGGTGCACCAGCAGGCGCAGCTCGTCGAGCAGCCCCGCCGCGAGGAGCTGGCGGACGACCGACAGCGACCCTGGCACGAGGATCTTCTCCACGCCGTCCTCGGCCTTCAGCGCCTCGACTGCGGCCGGCAGGTCGCCGTCGAGCCGCTCGACGTGGCGCCAGCCGAGGTCGTGCGTCGAGCGGGTCACGACCACCTTGCGCATGTCCCCCAGCCGCCGGGCGAACGCCGCGTCCTCCTCTCCTGCCTCCTCCCGACCGGGCCACGCGCCGGCGAAGCTGTCGTAGGTGACGCGGCCGATCAGCAGGACGTCGGTGTCGCGGTAGTCGTCGTCGACGGCGCGGGCCATGTGGTCGTCGAAGTAGGGGAAGTGCCAGGCGGGGTCGATCTCCGCGACGCCGTCGAGCGAGATGAACAGGGTGGACACGACCGTGGCCATGAGGGCTCCTCCGGGACGGGCGGACGGCGGGGTCGACCTGGTCCGCTGGGGAGATCATCGCGGTGCCGCAGCCCCGTCGCACCTAGGATCAGGGCCCATGCCGGCCCTGGACCCTCGCGCGATCCTCGACGGGCGCCCCACGCGCCGCCCGTCGGTGGGCGTCATCGTCGCGATCGCCGTGTCGTCGGCGTGCCTGCTCGCCGCGCTGGTGGTGACGTCCGCGGAGGGCCCGACGTTCCTCGAGGGCCTGTTCCTCGCCGTCCTGCCCCTCCCGCTGCTGCTGGCGGGCGTGCTCGCCCTCGACCGCCTCGAGCCGGAGCCGCCGGACGCCCTGGTGCTCGCGTTCCTGTGGGGCGCGGGCGTGTCCGTGCTGGTCGCGATGGGGATCAACACCGCCGGGCTCACCCTGCTGTGGACGCCGCTGCTCGGCCAGGAGGAGGGCTTCGTCGCGACGGCGGTGCTCACCGCGCCCGTCGTCGAGGAGACCCTCAAGGCGCTGGTCCTCGTCGGCATGCTCTGGTTCCGCCGGCACGAGCTCAACGGCCCGACCGACGGCATCATCTACGGCTCGATGGTGGGCCTCGGCTTCGCCACGATCGAGAACATCCACTACTACACGGTCGCCGGCCCGGAGGGGCTGGCCGCGACGTTCGTGGCCCGCGGCCTCCTGTCGCCGCTGATCCACCCGCTGTGCACGTCCCTCACCGGCCTGGGGATCGCGACGGCCGCGCTCGCCCCGCGCGGCTGGGCCCGGGTGTGGCCCGTGCTCCTCGGCCTGCTCGGCGCGATGACGTACCACGCGCTGTGGAACGGCGCCGCGTCGCTCGGCGTCGAGGCCGTCGTCGCGGTGTACCTGCTGGGACTGGGGGTCGTCGTCGGGCTGCTCGTCGTCGTGCGTCACGACCGCGCGCGCATCGTGGCGCTCATCGGGCAGCACCTGCCGCAGTACGGTCCGCTGGGCGTCGTCGCCCTGCCGGACGTCGTGATGCTCACGTCGCTGAAGCGCCGCCGCCGGGCCCGCGCCCAGGTGCGTGCCGCGGGCGGCCCCGGCCCGGCCCGCGCGATGCGGGACTACCAGCAGGCGGCGACCGAGCTGGCGATGCTGCACCGCCGCCTGGACCGCGGGCTGGTGGACCGGGCCGCGTTCGAGCGGCAGCGCGGCCCCCTGCTCGCGCTCATGCTCGCGGCACGGGACGTCGTCACGCCGCTCTGGCGCCCCGAGGCTCCGCCCCGCTGAGGCCCACCATGATCACGCCGCCGACGGCGAGGTGCTCCAGCAGGAGCAGCGCCGTCGCGCCGGCGTTCTCGGCACCCAGCGGGCCCAGCAGGGACACCAGCAGGACGGCGCCGCTCAGCACCAGCCACGCCGTGCGGCCGCCGTCCGGGCGGCGCAGCAGGAGGGCGCGGACGCCCCAGCCACCCAGTGCCGCCGTGAGGCTCGTGGCGATCACCAGGGAGATCGTGACCTCGAGGGTGCCCGACCCGGCCCGGACCTGGGGGTCCACGCCGGCCAGCGTGCCGACCAGGAAGACCACCGCCCCCGTGAGCACGGCACCCACCACGACCGTCCGCGGACGGTTCCACCACGCCCGGTCGCGCCACGTGCGCCCCGCCGGTCCTCGCGGCGTGCGGCCCTGCGTCTCGCCGGTCCTGTTCGTCGTGGTGTCCATGTCGTCCCCTCCTCGGCGCCGGCACCCTGCCGGCACGACGACGTTCCCGCGCGGCGTGCCTGCCGCGCGCCCTGCCGCGGTCGGTCGTCGCCTGGTCGCCGGTCGGGACCACCCCCGACTTTCGACGGTGTCGCGGTGCGACCGCCCGCCGTAGCGTCCCGGTCATGACGTCCACCGGCACCACCCCGCAGCCCGCCGTCGTCGGCCCCCGGCCGGCCGGCGTCCCGGGCCCGCCGCCCGCCCAGGGACCCCCGCCCGTGCCGCGCGGCGTCGTCGCGACCGCCTGGGGGCTCGTCGCCGTCCTCACCGCCGCCGCGACGGCGGCCGTCGTGACCGCCGCACCGGACACCTCCGTCGTCGGCACGACGCCGCAGGTGCCCGCCGTCGTCGACGTCGCCGTCGCGCTCGCGTCCCTCGCCCTCGTCCCGTTCCTGATGACGCGCCGCAGCGTGCCCGCCGCGCTCGCGCTCGCCGCCCTGGCCGCCGTGTCGGGGGCGGCGACTCCCGCGGCGACCGTGGGCACGCTGCAGGTGGCGCGCTGGTACCCGGTCCGCACCGCCGCGTGGGTCGCGGGGGCGGGGATCCTGGGGCACGCGGTCCAGGCGCTGTGGCGTCCGGTGGGCCTGCCGCTGGGCTGGTGGCTCCTGTGCGACGTCGCGGTCCACGCCGCGCTCTTCGGCTGGGGCGCGTACGGGCGCGAGCGGTCCCTCGTGCTGTGGTCCCTGCGCGACCGGGCGCGCCGCGCGGAGGCCGAGCAGGAGCGGCGGGTCGCGGAGGCGCGCACGGCCGAGCGCACCCGGATCGCCCGCGAGATGCACGACACCCTCGCGCACCGCCTCTCGCTCCTGGCCGCCACCGCGGGCGCGATGGAGTACCGCCCGGACGCCGACCCGGCCGCGCTCGCCGCCGCCGCGGGGCGGGTCCGCGCGGGCGTGAGCGACGCGCTCGAGGACCTGCGGCAGGTCATCCGCCTGCTCCGCGCCGGCCCGGACGACCTCGGCCCCGTACCCGGCCTCGACGACGTGCGCCGGCTCGTCGACGACTCCCGCGCCGCCGGGACCGACGTGACGTACGAGCGCACGGGCGACGACGTCCCGCCGGCCACGGTCGCGACGGCCGTGTTCCGGGTCGTGCAGGAGTCGCTGACCAACGCGCGCCGGCACGCGCCGGGCGCGGCCGTGCGGGTGACCGTCGCGACCGCCCCGGGCGAGGTCCGGGTGCGGGTGGTGGACGACGGCGCGGCACCGGGCGCCGTCGCCCCGGACGGGGTGGGCACGGGCACGGGGCTGGTCGGGCTGCGCGAGCGCGCCACGCTGCTGGGCGGCACGCTGGCCACCGGGCCGAGCTCGGGCCCCGACGCGTCGCGCGGCTTCACGGTGGAGGCGTGGCTACCGTGGGACGCGTGACGACGACGCCCGGGCCCGGCCCGCTCCCCGCCACCGGCCCCGTGGACGAGACCCCCGTGCGGATCGTCCTGGTGGACGACGACGCGCTGGTGCGCGCGGGCCTGCGCCTCATGCTCGACGGCGCGCACGGGATGCGGGTCGTGGCGGAGGCGGCCGACGGTGCGGAGGTGCCCGGCGTCCTGGACGCGCACCCGGCCGACGTCGTGCTCATGGACCTGCGCATGCCGGGCATGGACGGCATCGCGGCCACCCGGCGGGTGCGCGCCCGCCCGTCGCCGCCGGCCGTCGTCGTGCTCACCACGTTCGACACCGCCGAGGAGGTGGGCGGGGCGCTGCGCGCCGGGGCCGCGGGCTACCTGCTCAAGGACATGCCGCCCGCCCGCATCGCCGCCGCCGTCCACGCGGCCGCCGCGGGCGAGCCGGTGCTGGCGCCCGACGTCGCGCGGCGGCTGATGGCCGCCGTCGCCGGCTCGGACGGGTCGCGCGACCGCGCCCGCGCCGCCCTGGACGCGCTCACCGCCCGCGAGCGGGACGTCGCCGTCGAGCTCGGCCTTGGCGCGTCGAACGCCGACATCGCGGCCCGGCTCTACCTCAGCGTGCCGACCGTGAAGGCGCACGTGTCGAGCGTGCTCGAGAAGCTCGGGCTGGAGAACCGCACGCAGGTCGCCCTGCTCGTGCACGACGCCGGCGAGGCATGAGCGCAGGCCCTGTCAGCCCCGCACGGGCTCCTCGGGGCGGCCGGGCACCGGCACGTCGCCGTCCGCGGACAGCCCCAGGAACTCCGCGACGCGCGGACTCGCGGGCGCGCGCAGCAGCACGTCGGGGGCGTCCACCTGGAGCAGCTGCCCGGCGTCCATGACGGCGACGCGGTCGGCGACGGTGAAGGCCTCGTCGTGGTCGTGCGTGACGAAGACGGCGGTGGTGCCGGTGGCCTGGAGGGTGTCGCGGACGTCGACGGCGAGCCGCTCGCGCAGGCGGCGGTCGAGGGCGGACAGCGGCTCGTCGAGCAGCAGCAGCCGCGGGCGGGGCGCGAGGGCCCGGGCGAGCGCCACGCGCTGCTTCTCCCCGCCCGACAGCGTCGCGACGGACCGGCGTTCGTAGCCCGCGAGCCCGACGTCGGCGAGCAGCTCGGCGACCCGCGCGGCCCGCTCGGCACGCGGCACGCCCAGGGTCTCGAGCCCGTAGGCCACGTTGCGGCCGACGTCCCGGTGCGGGAAGAGCTGGCCGTCCTGGAAGAGCAGGCCGAAGTTCCGCCGGTGCACGGGCACGCCCGCGAGGTCCGCGCCGTCGAACGCCACGGTGCCGCCCGCGAGCGGCTCCAGCCCGGCGACGGCGCGCAGCAGCGACGACTTGCCGCAGCCGCTCGGCCCGAGCAGCGCGACGATCTCGCCTGCCGCGACGTCGAGCGAGACGCCGTCCACCGCGACCGCCCCCGGTCGGCGGCGCGTGGCGCCGTACCGCACGACGGCGTCGCGCACGGCGAGCCCCGTCGTCTGGCCCTGCTCCATCAGAACTCCCCTCCCGGCCGGTCGCCGCGCAGGCGCTCGGCCACCATCATGACGGTCGCGGTGAGCACGGCCAGCACCACCGACGCCGCGAGCGCCATCCCGTAGTTCTCGGCCCCGGGCCGCCCGATCAGCCGGTAGATCACCACAGGCAGCGTGGCCGTGTCGGGGCGGGCGAGGAACGACGTCGCACCGAACTCTCCGAGCGAGACCGCGAACGCGAACCCGATCGCCAGCCCCAGCGACCGCGCGCCCAGCGGGCCGTCGACGGTCCGCAGCACCCGCCCCGGCGCCGCGCCCAGCGTGGCGGCCGCCTCGCGCAGCCGCGGGTCGATGGCGCGCAGCACCGGCAGCATCGTGCGCACGACGAGCGGGATGGCGACGACGGCCTGCGCGATCGGGACGAGCGCGCCGGAGGTGCGCAGGTCGACGTCGAGCCCGAACGGCTTGTCCAGCGTGATGAGGAAGCCGAAGCCCACCGTCACGGCGGAGACGCCCAGGGGCAGCATGAACGCGGCGTCGAGCACCCCGACGGCGCTCCGCAGACCCGCACGCCGCGGGCGACGCGACACGACGAGCGCCACGAGGCCGCCCACGACGACGGCGATCAGCGCGGCCCACGCCGCGGTGCGCAGCGAGTTGCCCAGTGCCTCCCAGACCGTGACGGTCAGGGCGTTGCGCCCGCCGGTGGTGCCGAGGGCCACGTAGTTGTCGAGGCCCCAGGAGCCGTCGGGAGCCCGCAGCGACCGCGTGACGAGCCCCGCCATGGGCAGCACGAGCAGCCCGGCGACCACGACGAGGGTGACGAGCGCCGGCACGACGTCCGTGCCGTCGGCACCGGTGCGCAGCCGCAGCCGGTGCGCGGACACGCTGTCGCTCGTGAGGTGCAGGGCCCGCTCCCGGCGCGCCCGGGCGCGGGAGCTGACCAGCAGCGCGCCGGCCACCACGACGAGCTGCAGCACCGACAGCACCGCCGCCGAGCGCAGGTCGAGGAACTGGGTGGTGCGCGTCCAGATCTCCGTCTCGATCGTGCCGTAGCGCAGGCCGCCGAGGACGAGGACGACTCCGAACGCCGTCGCGCAGAACAGGAAGACGACCGCGGCGGCCGACGCGATCGCCGGGCCGAGCGCGGGCAGCGTCACGGTGCGGAACGCGCGCCACGGCGTGGCGCCGAGCGCGCGGGCGGCCTGCTCGGCGCGCGGGTCGAGCCGCTCCCACATGCCGCCGACGGTGCGCACCACGACCGCGTAGTTGAAGAAGACCAGGGCGAGCACGATGCCCGCGAAGCTCTCCTCCAGGTGCGCCCAGCCGAGCGGCCCGCCGGGGGCGAAGAGCGCGCGGAACGCGACGCCGACGACGACGCTCGGCAGCACGAACGGCACGGTCACCAGGCCGCGCACGAGGGTGCGCCCCGGGAACCGGCACCGGTACAGCACGTACGCGCCGGGCAGGCCGAGCAGCACCGACAGCGCCGTGCCCGTGATCGCCTGGGCGAGCGTCTGCCCGACGATCCGCCACGTGCGCTCCTGGGACAGCACCTCTGCGAAGCCGGACAGGTCGAGCTCCCGCCCCGCCGCGGTCTCGGTGAAGAACCCCTGCAGGACGAGCGACACCACCGGCCACGCGAAGAAGACCGCGAGGAAGCCCAGCGGGAGCGCGACGGCCGCGCCCCAGCCGAGCCACGCGCCCCATCGGTCTGCACCCCGCCGGGCGGCGCGCCACCGCGCCGCCCGGGCTGCCGGGCGGGCGGTGGCGCGCGGGACGCGGGGCACGGGGCGCGTCAGCCGACGACCGTCGCCGTCCACTGCTCGATCCACTCGTCGCGGTGCGCGGCGACGTCGGCGGGCGCCACGTCGAACGGCTCGTCGGCCAGGGGCGCGAACTGCTGCCAGTCGGCGGGCAGCTCCACGCCCGGGTCCGCGGGGTACATGTACATCTGGCCGGGCACGTCGGCCTGGAACTCGGCGCTCGTCAGGAAGTCCACCAGCTTCTCGGCGCCCTCGGGGTTCTCGGCGCCCGCCAGCACGCCCGCGTACTCGACCTGCCGGAAGCAGGTGTCGAGCATCGCGCTCGTGGCGGAGGTCTTCCCGTCGTCGCTCACGGTGAACGCAGGCGACGTCGCGTACGACAGCGCGATCGGGCGCTGCCCGCCCTCGCCGGCGCCGGAGAAGTCCACGTAGTACGCGTCCTCCCAGCTCTCGGCCACCTTGAGGCCGTTGTCGCGTAGGTCGGCCCAGTAGGCCTCCCAGCCGTCCGCGCCGAACGCGCCGATCGTCGCGAGCAGGAACGCGAGGCCGGGGGACGACGTCGCCGGATTGGTCACGACGGTGAGGTCCGCGTACTCCGGCTTCGCGAGGTCCTCGAGCGTCGTCGGGGGCGTGACGCCGTGCTTCTCGAACCAGCCGTCGTCAAGGTTCATGCACACGTCGCCCACGTCGACCGGCGTCAGCGTGCCCGCCAGGTCGTCGGGCGCGTAGGCCGCGACCTCCGGGGCGAGGTCGGCCGGCTGGTACTCCTCGAGGACCCCGGCGTCGACGGCCCGCGACGCGTACGTGTTGTCCACGCCGAAGACGACGTCGCCCAGCGGCGCGTCCTTGGTGAGCACGAGCTGGTTCACCAGCGTGCCCGCGTCGCCCGGGGCCACCTGCTCGACGGTGAGACCGGACTCCTTCTCGAACGCGGCAAGGACGTCGTCGGAGACGGCGAACGAGTCGTGGGTGACGAGCGTGACCGTGCTCGACGCCGCGCCGCTCGCGTCGTCCGTGGGCGTCCCGCCGCACGCCGCCAGCAGCGGCAGCAGGGCGACGACGCCCGCGGTGGCGGCCGTGGTCCGGGCGGTGGTCGTGAGCTTCATGCTGTCCTCCTCAAGGTGCGAGAAGGGGGTCCTGCGGGCACCCGGCACCGTCGTGGTGCGGCCGTCCGCAGGGAACGAGATTCCCGACTTCCTCCACCGGTGCTAACCGGGTCAGGTTCGAGGGTCTGCGGCGGTCCGCACTCTCAGCGCCGGTGGGCGCTCCCCTGTCGTATCACCACGAGCCTACCCGCCGACGCCGCGCTACCGTGGTGCAGTCCTCGGCCTCGGGGTGTGACGTGCCTGACGTGCCGTGACGCCGCCCGGCGGCCGCGGACGCACGCGAGACGACGCGCGGTCGTGCCGAGGCCGCGCCGGGACCTACCGAGGGAGAGCACGTGACGGACACCGAGCAGCCGCTGGGCGTGAAGGTCGGCACGGTGGTGCTGACGATCGCCGCCGGATGGGTCGCGCAGAAGCTGATCGGGGTGGTCTGGGAGAAGACGACGGGCAGCGTGGCGCCCACCAACGTGGACGACGACGAGATCTCGATCATCCAGGCCGTCACCTTCGCGGCGGTCTCGGGCGGGGTCGCGGTGCTCGCGAAGCGCCTCGCCCGCAAGGGCGCCGTGCGCGCGGCGGCCCGGTTCGTCCCCGGCCGCTGATCCCCCGCTCCTGACGGGCCCGCCCTGCGGGTCAGTGGCTCGCGCGCGGACGCCGGCGGGCGAGCTGCGCGTCGTGCCCGTGCGGCCGGTCCACCGGCCGCACGGTGGCGAGCGCCTGGCTGAGCCGGTCCGCCGCGTCCTGGGCCGGCGGGGCGGACCGCACCACCTCCGCCGCCGTGAGCGCGGCGTCGCGGTCCCCGACGGGCCGCGCGAGCCCTTTCATCACCTGTTCGCCCGCCGACTGGGCGGAGATCCCGACCTGCGCGCCGGCGTCCGCGAGCACCTCGGTGGCGACCGACTCGTCCACGCCGCACACCGCCATGATGGCGCCCTTGGCCTGCTCGGCGGCCGCGGCCGCGACGAACGCTCGGGACACGGCCCGGTGCGCCTCGCGCTCCAGCGCGTCCCGCACGACCGGGCTCGCGTCGATGACGTAGCCGACGATCTGCGACGACGCGCCGTCGGCCCCATGCCTTCCCTGTCCGGTCACGACGACGGTATGGGTGCGCCCGTGGTCGTCCACGACGCGGTGCGCCCCCGAGAACGGCCGCCCGGTGCCGAGCGCGACCACCGCCGTCCGGGAGAGCCGCTCGCGGTCGTCGGGATGCAGGTGGGCGCGCAGCACCTCCGGTCCCGGCGCGATCTTGCCCGGCTCGCGACCGAAGATCCGGAAGACCTCGTCCGACCACCACCACTCCCCCGTGGCGACGTCGACGCGGTACCGGCCCACGAGCAGCTGGCTCCCCGCACCCAGCAGCTCCGCGAGGGCGACGAGCTCGCGGCGCGGTGTGTCGTTGGTCGTGCTGGACATCGAGGCTCACCCCCAGTGCCGTGCAGCTGGGTCAGGCGCGCAGTAATCCTGGCTTCACCACCGTACCGGGACGGCGCGACACCGCCACCGCACGGCGGGTGACGTGCGGTGGCGGTGTCGTCGGTGGCCTCGGCCGTGCCGGGGGCAGGCGTCAGGCGACCGTCGTCGCCGCGGCCTCGGGGTGCTCGCCGGCCGCCTCGGCCCGCTCCGCCGCGACCGCCTTGCGGTGCTCGCGGAACGAGTAGGCGACGGCGGCGGCCCAGCCGACCGCGATGAGCCCGAGGACGAGACCCCGCACGCCGTCGCTCACCGGGAACTCGTCGAGGCTCAGCAGGGTGCGGACGTTGGTGAGCACGATGATCCCGCCGACGGCGGAGCCGAGGACGCGCGGCGGCACCAGGCGGACGAGCCACGCCGCGATCGGCGCCGCGATCAGGCCGCCGATGAGCAGCGCCAGGGCCCAGGTCGGGTTGATGCCCGCGGTCCCGAGGCCGAAGAGGAAGCCGAGGCTCGCGGCGACGGCCACGAAGAACTCGCTGGTGTCGATCGAGCCGATCACCTTGCGGGGCTCCATGCGGCCGCTCGCGAGGATGGCGGGCGTGCCCACCGGCCCCCAGCCGCCGCCACCCGTGGCGTCCATGAACCCGGCGACCAGGCCGAGCGGGGTGAGGAACCGCTTCCGGAGCGGCTGCCCGAGGCGGTCCGTGCGCAGCCCGCGGAGCGTGAAGCGCAGCAGCACGTACAGGCCCAGCCCCAGCAGCAGGATCGACATCAGCGGCTTGGCGATCTCGGTCGACAGCCACGAGAGGAAGGTCGCGCCGGCGAACGCGCCGACCGCACCGGGGATGCCGATCTTGGTGACGACCTTCCAGTCCACGTTCCCGAACCGCCAGTGCGACGCACCGGACGCCAGCGTCGTCCCGACCTCGGCGAGGTGGACGGTCGCCGACGCGGCCGCGGGGTTGGTACCGATCGCGAGCAGCAGGGTGGTCGAGGTGACGCCGTAGGCCATGCCCAGGCTGCCGTCGACAAGCTGCGCACCGAGGCCCACGAGGGCAAGGAGGACGAGAGTCCGCACGGGGGTTCCCTCCGTTTCGGCGCGGCAGCGGGTCCGCCGCGTCTGCAGTGAAGTTACCCGATCGGCTCTATCGGATTCAACGGTCTCAAGAATCTGTCTGCATGCTGAGACGCGCCTTCCGGGGTCGGCGCGGGCCGTGCCGCGCCCCGACCGCCCCGTGCCGGTCAGGCCGCGGGAGCGGGGCTCACGGGTTGATCCACGCCGATTCCTGCTCGGTGAGCCGTCGCACGACGTCGGGGATCGTCCCGGCCGCGAGGTCCGCCAGGGTCACCTGTTCCAGCACGGCCCGGACGTTCACGCGCAGCGCCACCCACACGTGCAGCAGCGACGCCGCCGCGCCGGTGTACTCCAGGTCCGAGGGCCGCGCGTCGCGCACGAACACCAGCGGCCCGTCCACGGCGCGCACGACGTCGGCGACGGTGACCTTGTCGGCCGGACGGGCCAGCACGTACCCGCCGCCCGCGCCGCGACGGCTCGCGACGATGCCCTCGCGCCGCAGGTCGCTCAGGATCGCCTCGAGGAAGCGGTGGGGCACCTGCTGCGCGCGGGCGAGAGCCTCGGCCGGCACGGGGCCCTCGCCGGACGCGGCGAGCTCGGCGGCCGCCCGCACCGCGTAGTCGGCCTTCGCGGAGATCCTCACGAGGTCGTCACCGCGTCGCCCAGTCGGGTGCCGGCCAGCAGCGGCCCGGCCTCCCGGGCGGACGCCGCGAACGACCCGGTGAGGGGCAGGTCCGGCAGGATCACGGCCTGGGCCGCGTGGTAGATGTCGGGCTTGCCGACCCAGGTCCGGCCCGAGGGGCGGTTGGCCGTGTCGAGCTCGTGGAACCAGGAGCCCCGCTCGTGGTCCACCAGGTGGGCGTCGATCCACGCCCACCATGTGTCGGCGAGCTCGGCGTAGCGCGCCTCGCCCGTCGTGCGGTGCAGGACGTCGGCCGCCGCGGCCGCCTCGGCCGCCACCCAGTGGAAGCGGCGCGCCTCGACCGGGGTCCCGTGCCAGTCCGTCGTGTACACGAAGCCGCCCCCGGGCCCGTCCCACCCGTCGGCCACGGCGCGATCGAACAGCTGCCGTGCTGCGTCGGTGCGCCGACCCTGCGTCCTCGCGGCGACGTCCACCTGCAGGAGCAACCGCGCCCACTCCAGGCCGTGGCCCGGTGTGGCGCCGTACGGCTTGAACGGGTCGTGCGGACGGTCGGCGTTGTACTCGAGCTGCGGCCGCCACTCCGTGTCGAAGTGCTCCGGGATCCGCCAGTCGTTGCCGGCAGCCCAGCCGATCACGCGGTCGGCCACGACCGCCGCCCGATCGAGCCAGCGGGTCTCCCCCGTGGCGTCGTGCGCGGCAAGGAGCGCCTCGACGGAGTGCATGTTCGCGTTGACCCCGCGGTACGGGTCGACCGTGCCCCAGTCGCGCGACCGCTCGTCGAGGTGCAGCAGGTGCTCGGCCTCCCAGAAACGTCGGTCGAGCACCGACAGTGCCGCCTCGAGGAGCGTCACGGCACCTGGCACGCGCGCCACGGTCCCGGTCGAACCGGCCAGCACGACGAACGCATGACCGTACGCCTGCTTGATCCCGTCGAACGCGTCGCCCGGCCCCCGGGAGGCCAGCCAGCCACCCTCGTCGGCGTCCGCCAACGCCCGCGACAGGCCGGCGATCCCCCGGTCCAGCAGCGCACCTGCGCCCTCGACCCCCAGGAGATGTCCGAGCCCGTAGGAGTGCGTCATCCGGCAGGTGATCCACAGGTGAGCCGGCTGTGCCGGGTCGACGGCCCCGGCCTCGTCGAGCCACCCGGCGGTCCCGTCCCCTCCCAGGGACGGCCGCGCGAAGTCCAGCAGGCTCACGAAGTGTTGGGCTCGCCACGACGACGTCGGTCCGGTGGCAGGAAGGTGCGGTGCTCCAGTCACCCGACGAGCCTATCGGCACGACGGCGTGGTGGGGTGTTACGGGTATGCGAAAGGCCCACCCCGGTGTGGGGTGGGCCTTTCGTGAATGGGTGTCCGGCGGCGTCCTACTCTCCCACCCCCTCGCGAGGGCAGTA
>NZ_JBHJVM010000016.1:41268-96900 GCF_042264825.1 Isoptericola sp. NPDC056134 | reverse complement strand
AACCGGCGGCGCGGGCGCCACGAGCAGCGCCGCCGCTGGGACGACGGCGGCCGCGACGGCCGGTACGACGGCGGCCGGGACGACGGCCGCCGGAGCCGCCACGGCGACCGCCGCCACCGCGGGCACGACGGCAGCGGCGACGGCGGGCACCGCGGCCGCTGCGGGCGCCGCCGTCGGCACGGCGAGCGTCGCCGCCGCGGCGAGCGCGGTCGCCGTCGCGACCGTCGGGGTCGTCACGGTGCTCAACGCGCTCGGCGGCGGGGAGGAGCCGCCCACGGCCGCACCGCAGGCGCCCGTGACCGTCCAGGGCGCACCGTGGACCCCGCCCGGGGAGCAGCCGGGCGAGGGTGCGGTGCGGCCCGCCGAGGACGAGCCGGACGAGCCGGCCGAGCCCAGCGCCGACCCGACGAACCCGGTCAACCTGCTCGGCACCACGATCTTCGCCCCCGTCGCGGACCTCACGGTCACGGCCGCCGGTGCCCCCCTCGACCCGCGCACGGCGCAGCCCCTGGTGCTCACCGTCGCCAACACGGGGAAGGCCACGGCGAGCGAGACGGTCGTCGAGGTGGCGCTCCCGGACGGCGTCGACCTGGCCATGCCGCAGGCGCCGGCCGGCGCGTCCGTCGGCGACGTGCTCGCGGCGGACGCCCTGTCGTGCACGCCGGGGGACACCACGGCGCGGACGGCGCGCTGCACGGTCGGCACCCTCGAGCCGGGCACGTCCCGCGACGTCTCGGTGCCGGTGCGCGCGAACGCCGGCGGCAGCTACGCGATCGGGGCCGCGGTCTGGGCCGAGGGCGTGGGGCGGGAGAACATCGCCCTGCCGCCCACCACCGTGCGGCCGTTCGGCGCGGAGCTCACGGCCTCGAGCGGCGACGCCGTCCCGGTCTCGAACCCGGGCGCTGCCTGGGTGCCCGTCACGGTGCGGAACACCGGCGACCAGCCCGCCGCCGCCTGGTCGGTGCAGCTGGGCGTGCCCGCCGGGTTGCGGCCCGTCACGACCGACGGCGACCTCGCGTGCGTGCCGGGCGCGGGCGGCGACCAGGGCGCCGTCTGGACCTGCGTGGCCAAGCCCGAGGCCGCCCCGCTGGCGCCGGGCGAGCAGCGGTCCGTCCGGCTGCGCGTCGTCGCGGACGGCTCGGCCACGCCCGGGCCGATGGCGGTCTCCGCCGCACCGCAGCTGCCCGGCTCCCCGCACACCGTGGGCGGCAACGCCGCGGTGACGGTGGCGCAGTCGTGGGCCGGCGCGGCCTCGGGGGCACGCGCGGTCGAGGCCCGGTGCGCCGCGGTCGGCGGCGTGGCCACGGCCTCCGCCGTGGTCGAGGGCACGTACGTCAACCTCACCGACCAGAGCCTCGCGGTGCGGCTCGACGCCGCGGGAGACACCGCCGCGGCGGCGCAGGAGGTCGCGCCGGGTGCGTCGGTCACCGTGCGGGTGCCCGACGGGCTCCGGGTCCCCGCGGGCGGCGCCACGTGGACGGTCGCGACGACCCTCGGCGGCCAGACGTACCGGACCAGCGTGCCCGCCGGGACGCACGGTTCCGCGGAGTGCTACGACCCGAGCTGGGCCGTCTCGAAGACCGCCGAGACCGTGAACGTCGACGGCCGCCTGCAGGTGCGCGGCACGCTCACCAACACCAGCGACGAGGCGATGCGGGTCGCGATGACCGCCGCCGGGGTCAGCACCGAGCCGAAGCGGCTCGCGCCGGGCGAGAGCGCGACCTTCGTCGCCGCCACGGACCGCACGTCGCTCTCCGCGGGCGCCGCCGAGTTCCAGCTGTACCGCTGGGTGGCCGACCGCGACAACGACGAGCCCGCGCAGGGCGTGGTGCCCGCCGTCGCCCCGACGGCGTCGTACGACGCCGCGACGCTCGCGCCCGCCGTCGGCGGGCCGGTGACGCTCACCGCGGCCGAGTGCCGGTTCGACGCCTCCGCCGACAGGTCGTGGCGCACCGTCACCGTCCCCGTGGACAACGGCGGCTCCACGCACGCGGTGCGCTTCGCGGCGTCGGACGGTGCCGGGAACGGGGATGCCGCGACGGTCGCCGCCGGCGCCACCGGCACCCTCACGGTGTCCGTGCCGTGGGGCACCCGCAGCCTGGCGGTCACCGCCGACGGGCGCGACCTCGCCACCGTGGACGTGCCGGCCTTCGAGAGCTGCGCCACGGTGACCTGGCCCGGATCGGTGGACGTGTCCACCGTGACCCGGTGCGTCGACGACCGGGCGCGGGTGGAGGTCGACGTGCGCAACCGTGGCGACGTCGCGTGGACGGCGGCCCTCGGCGACGGGGACGGGACGTCGGTCGAGCCGGGCTCCACCGCCACGCTCCGCACCTCCCCGGGCGGGCTGACGGCGGACGCCGGCCACGTCACGGTGCGGCTCTCCCGCGAGATCGAGAAGCGCACGCGGTCGGTCGAGCGGACGTTCGACCACGACGCCGTGTCGTGCGTCGTCGTCGACCCGCAGGCGCGGCTGGACCCGGGCGCCGTGCAGGTGGAGAAGGGGCGGTGGCGCTCGACGTCCACCCGGGCGGTGTCCGTGGTGCTCGACAACACCGGGTCGTCGGTGCCGCAGGACTTCGCGGTGCGCGGCTCGAACGGCGCGTCCGTCGACGTGACCGTGCCCGCCCGCCAGAGCCTGACCGCCGACGGCGGCACCGTGCGGGGCCGCGACGGCGCCAGGTACACCGTGCGCGCCGGCGACTGGTCCGCCGACCTCGCCGTCGACCCCTTCACGGGCACGACCGGCTGGTGCGCCGACCGGGTCCGCTGGAGCGGTGGGTACGAGGTGGGCGACGTCGCGTCGTGGCGCGGCGCGAACTACCGCTACGTCGGCCGTAGCGAGGACGGCCCGGACAGCGCGCAGAAGCGTCAGGACGGGGACCACGCCCGGGGTCACGGCTGGGGCCGCACCTGGGAGCGCATCGGGGACTGCGAGTACCGGTGAGCCCTCCCGGGCCCGGACCGGTCAGACGATGCCGTACAGCCGGTCCCCGGCGTCGCCCAGGCCGGGCACGATGTACTTCTGGTCGTTGAGCCGCTCGTCGACGGCGGCCACGACGATCTGCACGTCGACGCGCGAGCCGATCGCGTCGTCGAGCACCTTCAGCCCCTCGGGGGTGGCGAGCAGGCACACGGCGGTGACGTCGCGGGCGCCGCGCTCCAGCACGTAGTCGATGGCCGCGACCAGCGTGCCGCCGGTGGCGAGCATCGGGTCGAGGAGGAACACCTGCCGGTCGGTGAGGTCGTCGGGCAGGCGGTTCGCGTACGTGACGGCCTCGTACGTGGACTCGTCGCGCTGCAGTCCGAGGAAGCCGACCTCCGCCGTCGGGATCATCCGCGTCATGCCCTCGAGCATTCCCAGCCCGGCCCGGAGGATCGGCACCACGATGGGGCTCGGGTCGCTGAGGCGCACGCCCGTGGTCGTGGTGACCGGGGTGCGGATCTCCTTCGGCTCCGTGCGCACGTGCCGCGTCGCCTCGTAGGCGAGCAGGGTCACGAGCTCGTCGACGAGGAGACGGAACGTCGCCGACGGGGTGTTCTCGTCGCGGAGGACGGTGAGCTTGTGGTCCACCAGCGGGTGGTCGGCGACGTGCAGGCGCATGGACCCACGGTACCGGCGGGAAGGGTCCGGGCACCTCTCCGCGGCTAGCCTGGTCCTGTGACGTCCGACGCCGCGCCCGGTCCCGTGCGCCCCGGCCTCGCGCTGCCCTGGGCGGACGGCGAGTTCCCGCCGGACACGGTCAGCCAGCGGCGCGCGGTGTGGGACGCGCTCATGGGGCTGGCGCTGCACGAGGCGTCGCACGCTCTCGCGTCCGACGACGTCCCCGTGGGCGCGCTCGTCGTCGACGCGGACGGCCGGCTCGTCGGGCTCGGTCGCAACCGCCGCGAGGAGACCGGGGACCCGACGGCGCACGCCGAGGTGCTCGCGCTGCGGCAGGCCGCCACCACGCGCGGCGAGTGGCGGCTCGAGGGCTGCACGCTCGTCGTCACGCTCGAGCCGTGCGTGATGTGCGCGGGTGCGCTCGTCGCGGCGCGCGTGCGGCGGCTCGTCCTCGGCGCCTGGGACCCCAAGGCCGGCGCCACGGGTTCCGTGTGGGACCTCGTGCGCGACCAGCGCGCCAACCACGCCGTCGAGGTGGTCGGCGGCGTGCGCGAGGACGAGTGCGGCGGAATCCTGCGAGACTTCTTCGAGTCCCGCCGCTGACGACGACGTCCGTGCGGGCCGATGAGTCCCCACGACGACGGAGGTCAGCACGGCATGGACACGACGGCACGCCCGGCGGCACCCACCCTGGCCGACTACGCCCGGCACAGCGCGTTCTCCGACCCCGGCGCGCACGCCGAGCTGCTCCGGGAGGTCGCCCCCGACCCGGCGTCGGTCGGCGCCGCGGCGTGCGCGACGATCGTGCACTACCGCGCCGGCGGGGTGCCGCTGCGGGACGAGCAGCGCGCGGACGTCGACCGCCGGTGGCTGGCGTCGCTGCTCGACGCCGCCGTCGAGCGCCGCCCCGGGCCGCTCGCCGCGGACCGCGAGCCCGCCCAGCTGGTCGCCGGGTGCTGCCGCGACCACACGCTGTTCTCCCTCGGGGTGCTGCGCCAGCACGGCGTGCCCGCCCGGTCGCGGATCGGGTTCGCCGGGTACTTCGAGCCGACGTTCTTCCACGACCACGTCGTCGTCGAGCACTGGGCGGACGACGGCGCGGGCGGGGGACGCTGGGTGCGCTGGGACCCCGAGCTGCCCGACGACGGCTCGTGGGGGTTCGACGTGCGCGACATGCCCACCGGGCCGGCGTCGCCGTTCCCCACCGCCGCCGAGGTGTGGCGCGCGATCCGCGCCGGGGAGGTGGACCCGGCGTCCTACGGCGTCGCGCCGGACCTGCCCGAGCTGGGGGGCAAGGACTTCGTGCGCGGCTACGTGCTGCTCGAGCTGGCGCACCGGATGCGCGACGAGGTGCTGCTGTGGGACGTGTGGGGCGCCCTGCCTCCCCACCGGGGCCTGGCGGCGCTCGCCGCCGCATCGCCGCCCGGGTACGTGCCCGCGGTGCCGCTGTCGGACGACGCGTGGGACGCCGTCACCGACGCCCTCGCCGCGCTGCTCGTGGCCGCCGACGCCGGCGACATCGACGCGGAGGCCACACTCGCGGAGCGCTACCGGTCGGGGCTGGGGCCGCAGGCGCGCGTGGCGACGCTCTCGCCGACGGGGCGCGTCGGCGTCACCGACCTGCGCGAGCGCACCACGAGCTGGGCCGCCGCCCCGGCCTGACCGGCTGTGGGCTAGAGCGCCGCGACGCGCACGCCGAAGACGTCGCGCAGCGCGCGCCGGGCGGCGTGCCACCCGCCCATGCCGTGCACGCCGGGGCCGGGCGGGGTCGACGCCGAGCAGAGGTAGACGCCCCCGGCCACGCGGTAGGGGTTCGCGCGCAGGGTCGGGCGGGAGACCATCTGCCACATCGTCGCGGCGCCGGCGGAGATGTCCCCGCCGACGTAGTTCTGGTTGTGCTCCGCCATGGCGGCGGCGGGGATCGCCCGGCTGGCCACGACGACGTCGCGGAACCTCGGCGCGAATCGCTCGACCTGCGCGGTGACGGTCTCCGTGACGTCCACGTCGGAGCCCGCGGGCACGTGCGTGTACGCCCACAGGGGCCGCAGCTCGCCCGTCCCGGAGACGACCCGGCGGGACGGGTCCGTGACCGTGGGATCGCTGACCAGGCACACGGGACGCTCGGCGTGCCGGCCCGCGGCGACCTCGTTCTCCGCCGCGGCCATCTCCGCCCGGGTGCCGCCCACGTGCACCGTGCCGGCGCGGCCCACCTCCGGGTCCGCCCACGGCACCGGGCCGGACAGCACGTAGTCCACCTTGGCGGCCGCGTTCCCGTGGCGGAACGCCCCCAGGGCGCGGCGCAGGCCCGGCGGGACGGCGGGGCCCAGCACGTCGAGCAGCGTGCGGGGCGTCGTGTCGAACAGGACGGCGCGCGCGGCGGGCAGGTCCGCCGGGGTGCGCACCCGGTGGCCCGTCACGACCGTGCCGCCGTGCGCCTCCAGGTCCGCGACGAGCGCCGCCACGATCGCCCCGGACCCGCCGCGGGGCACCGGCCAGCCGCCGTCGAACCCGCGAGGTCGAGGCGAGCGCCCGAGGTCGAGGTCGGGGGCATCGACCTCGAGCGCCCCGCCTCGACCTCGGCGCGCTGGGGTGGCGTGGGCGAGTGCGCCGAGCAGCAGCGAGGTGCCGGCGCCGGACAGCGACGGCAGCCGGGTGATGGTGTGCGCCGCCACGCCGGTGAGCAGCGCGGGTGCCGCCTCGCCGGAGAACCGGCCGTCCCAGGCCGCCGTGCCCTGCTCCGCGAGGCCGAGGCCGAACCGGGCGGCGGCGAGCGTCGCGCGCACGGGGTCGGCGCCGTCGAGCACCCCGGGCGGCACCGACCGGCGGTCGCCCAGCGCGACCGCGACCACGGCCTCCCACCGCGCTGCCAGCGGGCCGAGCAGGGAGCGCCACGCCGCGCCGTCGGGCCCGAGGCGCTCGGCCGTGCGCTCCAGGTCGCGGTACGCGACGGCGGCCCGCCCGCCGGGCAGCGGCTGCGCGTAGGAGACCTCGGGGGTGAGGAGCTCGACGCCGTGCGCCCGCAGGTCGAACGCGCGGAAGAACGGCGACGCCCACGCCATCGGGTGCACCGCCGAGCACAGGTCGTGCACGACGCCGGCGGGCAGGCCCGCGGACAGGTCGCCGTCGTCGCCGGGAGCGAGCGTCCGGGCGCCGCCGCCGACGGTCTCGTTCGCCTCCAGGACCGTCACCGACAGCCCTGCGCGGGCGAGCGTCACCGCGGCCGCGAGCCCGTTGGGCCCCGAGCCGACCACGACGGCGTCCAGCATGCTGCCTCCCCCGGCCGCCGCGGGCGCCCTCGGGATGGGATCTCCCTACCGTGACGACGTGGGTGCGCGCACTGTCCGGCCGATACGACGCAGCCTAGTCTCGGCGTCATGACCAGCACGGACGCCGGCCCGCCTCGTCGTCGGGATGCTCGCCGTGGCCCGGGGCACGATGTTCCTCGTGGCCCGCTGTTCCTCGTGGACCGTGCCGTCGCGAGCACGACGACGCAGCACGAGTCGTACGCGGCGGTCGGCACCGTCGAGCTGGTCGCGGACGGCGACGTCGTCGCGTCCGGCGTCACCGGGGAGCGGAGCTGCGGTCGAGCAACGGCGACGTCGCGTACCTGATGCGCTGATGCGGGGCCGGGGCTCCGCCGCGCGGCGGATATCGTCGTCTGCCATGGGGATCTTCTCGCGCCGGACGCCGGCCTCACCTGGCCCCGTGGAGCCGTTCGAGCTGCTGGTCGACACCGTCTTCGCCGTCCCGACGCGGGGCCACGTGCTCACCGGCACCGTGACGTCCGGGCGGGTGCGCACCGGTCAGCCCGCGGTGCTGCACCTGCCGACGGGTGAGCACGCCGTGACCGTCACCCGGATCGACGTGCGGCGCCGCAAGGCCGACGACGCCGAGGCCGGCACCGAGGCCGCCGTCTACCTCGGTGGGCTGGGGCGCGGCGCGCTGCCCGTCGTCCCCGGCGGTGACGGGAGCCTGATCGACGCCGAGAGCGTCCGGGGCTGCCGCCTCGTCTCGACGCCGTAGCCGCGCCCGACCCGTCAGAGCCGGTCGGCCAGCGCGACGAGGGTCTCGGTGACGCCGTCGTCCACCTTGAGCGTGGCGAGCGGGTCCCCGCGCGTCTCGCCGCGGTTGACGATGACCACCGGCTTGTCGGCCTTGGCCGCGTGCCGCACGAACCGCAGGCCGCTCATCACGGTGAGCGACGTGCCGGCCACGAGCAGGGCGTCGGCGTCGTCCACCAGGGCGTACGCGCGCTGCACCCGCTCGCGCGGCACGTTCTCGCCGAAGTACACGATCTCGGGCTTGAGCACGCCGCCGCAGAACTCGCAGGCCGCGGGCACGAAGTGGCTGGTCTGCTCGATGACGGCGTCCGCGTCGGGTGCGGTCTCGATGTCCGCGACCGTGGCGCCGTCGTCGAGGACCGACTCCACGAAGCCCGGGTTGAGCGCGTCGAGCCGCTCCGCGAGGTGCGCGCGGCTGATGACGCGCCCGCAGCTCAGGCAGATGACGCGGTCGTAGCGGCCGTGCAGGTCGATGACGTGGCGCGAGCCCGCGTCCTCGTGCAGCAGGTCCACGTTCTGCGTGATGACGCCGCGCACCAGCCCGCGCTCCTCCAGCCGCGCGAGCGCCCGGTGCCCCGCGTTCGGCTCCGTGCGGTGCACCACCTGCCAGCCCACGTGGTTGCGCGCCCAGTAGTGGCGGCGGAACGCCTCGTCGGCCACGAACTGCTGGTACGTCATCGGCGCGCGCTTCGGCGAGTCCGGGCTGCGGTAGTCCGGGATGCCCGAGTCCGTGGACACGCCCGCGCCCGTGAGCGCGGTGACCGTGCGGCCCTGGAGCAGGCGGACCGCGTCGTCGATCGTGCCGTGGTGCACGACGGCGTCGGGCGGGAGCTCCCACCGCCGGTCCTGGTACGTCGGGGCGAGCGGACGGGGCACGGGTTGCACGCCTTCGAGCGTACGTCGCGACGGCCGGCGCCACCGATCCCCGCGAGGTAGTACCCACCTCCGCGAGGTAGTACGCACCACCGCGAGGTAGTACGCACCACCGCGAGGTAGTACGAATCTCCGCGAGGTAGTACGAATCTCCGCGAGGTAGTACTACCTCGGCGAATCTTGTACTACCTCGCGGCAGCTCGTACTACCTCGGCGAGATGCGTACCACCTCGCGGTCAGCTGGTGGTGGTCGACGACGACTGGTCGGTCACGGTGTCCTGGTCGCCCTGGGTGCCGGTCGAGCCGTCCTGGTCCTGGCCCGGTCCGCCCTGGCCACCGGCGGGTCCGCCGCCCATGCCGCCCGCGGGGGCCTCGCCCGCGGTGGCGGTGCCGACCTCCGTGCCGTCGGCGGTGAGCGTGTACGTGTCGCCGTCCGTGATCTCCGGGCCGGTGTAGACGACCGACTGCGCCGTCTTCGACAGCGTGATCGCCGCGACCTCGGTCCCGTCGGCGTCCACGACCGCCACCTCGGTGCCGGCCTCGAGCGTGGCGTCGGCGGTCAGCGCCACCCAGCCCTGCGTCGAGCCCTCGTCGAAGGCCTCGGCCATGCCCGACGACCCGACCGCCAGCACCGTGCCGCCCGAGACCGTGCTGCCGCCCGCGGAGTCGAGCGCGCCGTTGCCGCCGTTCGTCGGACCCTCGACGACGACGTCGCCGCCGCTGACCACGGTGACGCCGTTGGAGTCCAGGCCGTCGCCCTCGGCGTCCACGTGCAGCGTGCCGCCCGTGATCGTCAGCGACGCACCGTCCTGGACCTCTCCCATGCCGCCGCCCCCGCCGCCCTGGGGCATCCCGCCGTCGGCGGGCGGCTCGCCGGTCGGCATCTCGCCGTCCGCCGGGGGCTCCGGCTGCGCCTGCTGGTCGTCCGTCGTCGTGCCGTCCGTCGTGCCGTCCGTGGTGTCGTCGGCCGAGGTGTCACCGGTGGTCGTGTCGTCCTCCGCCTCCTTGACGGTCGCGTTGAGCCCGTCGTCGGTGGACGTGATGTCGGTGTCGCCGCCGGAGACGGCGACGGTCGCGGCCTCGATGCCCTCCTCGGAGCCGGTCACGGTGAGCGTGCCGTCGGTGATCGCGACGTCGGTGAAGCCCTGCACGCCGTCGGACCCGGCCTGGACGGTGACGTCGCCGCCGGTGAGCGCGACGTACCCGGCGGTGGCGTCGTCGTCGGCGTCGGACTTCAGCCCGTCGCCGCCGGCGGTGACGTCGACCGTGCCGCCGGAGACGACGAGGTAGTCCTTGCCGCGGATCGCGTCGTCGGAGGCCTGGACGCTGATGTCGCCGGACGCGATCACGAGCCCGTCCTTGCCGGTGATGCCGTCGTTCGCGTTCCCGACGACGTCCAGCGCGCCGCCGCCGGAGATCGCCAGGTCCGCGGTGGAGTACAGCGCGGCGTTGGCCGCGTTGTCCGACGTCGTGTCGGCGTACTCCGCGGCGTCCTCGAGACGGTTCGTGGAGCCGTCGGCGAGGACGACCGACACCTGACCGGCGTCCTGCACGTCGATCGCCGCGCCGGTGGAGCTGGTGACGTCCGCGCCGTCGAGCACGAGGCGCACGACGCCGTCGGCCGACGAGTCGACCACGACCTGGCCGTCGTCGAGCGTGCCGGAGACGCGGTACGTGCCCGGCTCGGTGATGGTCACCGTCGACCCGTCGACGGTGACGCCGTCGCCGGAGGCCGACGCCGACACCGAGGCAGAGTCCCCGTCGAGCGTGACGGCGACCTCGTCGTCCGTGTCCCACGTCGCGTCGGCGAGGGTGGCGGTCTCCTCGGACGACAGGTTCTCCGCGAGGACGTCCTGAGCGGACCGGCCGGAGTTGTCCGTCGCGGAGACCTGGGCGGCGGTGGTGCCGGAGCCGTCCGACGCGGCGGACGTCGAGCCGGCGCTGCACGCGGCGAGCGCGCCGACGGTCAGCGTGCCGGCGGCGGCGAGCGCCACCGCTCGGGTCGAGAGAGCACGGTTCCACAGGGTCTTCTTCGGGCGGGGGAGATGCATGGTTCGGGTCCTCTTCGCTGGTGGGGAGCTGGGGGAGGCGGTGGGCGGAGCGGGGGCGGGGTCAGGCGACGCCGAGCCGCTCGCGCCGCAGGCGGCGCCAGGGGTGGTCGGGGAGGTCGGGCCGCAGAGTCGCGAGCCCGGTCGCGTACTTGGAGATGCGGTCAGGGCGGTGGCCGCCGCGCCAGAGGGCGCGGTCGGCGGACGACGGCGCGGTGCCGGCCTTGGTCTCGACGACGACGAGGTCTCCGACGTCGGCGGTGCCGCCTCGGTCGGCCCCGTCGGGCCCGGCGAGCCGCCATCGCAGGCCGGTGTCGAGGGTGACGCGGGCGTCGGGGAGCAGCACGGTGGTGCGCCGGTAGGCGGACCGCAGCACGGGGGCGAGCTGCGCCGACAGGGGCGCGGTGAGACGGGCGGCGGCGAGCCGGTCGTCGACGAAGTCGAGGCCCTCTCCGGCCAGCGGGGTCGCGGGCTCCCACGGGCGGCGCTCCTTCACCGTGACGCCGCGGGCCGCGCGCGTCTTGACCTCGAGGAACGTGGCGTTCCCCGTGTCGACGTAGGTGCGGGTGCGGACCTTGAACCGCCGGCGACGGCGGCGCGCGGCCAGCCGGAAGGTCAGCAGGTCGGCCGTGTCGTAGTACGTCGAGGCGTACGTGAACGACCGGTCGCCGTCGATCTCGAGCACGCGCGGGCCGTGCGCGGCCAGCGTGGAGAGCAGCGCCGCGACCTCGTCGGCGGTGAGCACGTACTTGCGGTCGACGCGGGTCTGGAGGGCGGCGGTGGCGTCGAGCTCCTCGAGGGTGACGGGCGCGGCGCCGGCCAGTCCGCGGGCGACGACGGTCTCGGCGGTCACCGGGTCACCTCCAGCGCGTCGTCCCGGACGGCGACCGAGCGGGCGGGCCGGCCGCCGTCGCGCGGCAGGTCGTACCGCACCTCCACGCGCGTCGTGTCGTCGGCGAGGTCGATCTCCTGCACGGACACGGACCGCACGCGGGCACCCAGCAGGGTCTCGAGGTGGGCGGTGAGCTCGGCGCGGTCGACCACGGCGCGGTCGAGGACGATCGTCTGCGAGCCGTGCCGCGCCAGGAGCCGCGGGTGGTCCGCGACGGCCATGACGACGAGGATCAGCGCGGACCCGGCGACGCCGAGCCAGCCGGCCGACGTGCCCAGCCCGCCCAGCAGGCCCAGCGCGAGCGCGGCGAAGTAGTACGCCACCTCGCGCTGCGACAGCTCGTCGGACCGCAGCCGGATGATCGACAGCACGCCGAACAGCCCGAGCCCGAGGCCCGCGGCGACCGAGGTCGACGCGAGCACGGCCGACACCGCGAGCACGCCGACGTTGACGCCGAGGTAGGCGACCACGAGGTCGCGGCGGCGGTGCCGGGGGAAGTAGAGGGCGAACGTCAGGATCGACACGGCGACGAGGTCGACGGCGTACAGGGCTGCGGGAGGCATGCGGGCTCCGGGAGGTCGGGGACCGGTCGTGGTCCGTCGGTGGGAAGGACACCCAGTGGACACCTCGCGCTCAGGTGGGCACTGAGGGCGTCCTGGGAACCCGCTGCGAGGGATGGACGGTCGCTGGGAACGCCGCTGAGCAGCCCCGACATGCGGGCATTCGCCCGGCGTGCTGATCATCAGGGCGTGACGCAGCAGACAGGACGACGCCGGCTCACGGCCGCCGGCCTCGCGCTCGTCGTCACGCTCGTGGCCCTGCTGGCCGGGACGGGGTGCGTCGCCAGCCGGCAGGAGCCCGGCCAGGCGACGGCGGCGGTGGCGGACGCGCTCGCGGAGGCCGGTTCCGCGGGGGAGACGGCGCGGATCGCCGTCGGCCTGCTCGACGAGGGCCGGGTCACCGGACCCGTCGCCGACACGGTGCTGCTGGACCAGCTGCGCGTGCTGGACGACGCCGAGTCGGCGCTCACGACCCTGGTGCCGCCCGACGCGGCGACGGCGGCGCGCCGGTCCACCGGGCTGGACGCCGTGGGCGACGTCTCGGACGCCGTCGTCGCGGCGCGCTCCTGGGTGGCCGTACGGTCCGGCGGAGGCCTCACCGGCGCCGACGGCGTCCCCTCGTCGTCCGACGACCTCCTCGTCGAGCTCGCGACCGCCCTCGACGCGACCGACGCCGCCCTGGCCGAGGCGGGCGGGCCGTGAAGAAGCTGCTCGCCGCCGCGCTCGGCATCCTCACCGCCATCGGCGGGTTCGTCGACATCGGGGACCTGGTGACCAACGCCGTCGTCGGGTCCCGGTTCGGCATGTCGCTCGCGTGGGTGGTGGTGCTCGGCGTGGTCGGCATCGTGCTGTTCGCGAGCATGTCCGGGCGGGTCGCGGCGGTGAGCGGTCGCGCCACTTTCGAGATCATCCGCGAGCGGCTCGGCCCGAGGGCCGCGGGCGCGAACCTCCTCGCGTCGTTCGCCATCAACCTGCTCACGCTCACCGCGGAGGTCGGGGGCATCGCGCTCGCCCTGCACCTGGCGAGCAGCGTGGAGCCGCGCCTGTGGATCCCGGTCGCGGCGCTCGCGGTGTGGCTCGTGCTGTGGCGCGTGAAGTTCCAGGTCATGGAGAACGTCGCCGGCCTCATGGGGCTGCTGCTCGTGGGGTTCGCGATCGCGCTGTTCCAGCTGGGTCCGGACTGGGGCGAGCTGCTGCGCCAGGCCGTGCCGCCATCGCCGCCGGGCATCGAGCACCCGGCGTCGTACTGGTACTACGCGGTCGCGCTGTTCGGCGCGGCGATGACGCCGTACGAGGTGTTCTTCTTCTCGTCCGGCGCCGTCGAGGAGCGGTGGACCGCCAAGGACCTCGGCACCAACCGGCTCAACGTGCTGCTGGGCTTCCCCCTGGGCGGCCTGCTGTCGCTCGCCATCGCGGCGTGCGCCGCCGTCGTGCTGCTGCCCGAGGGCATCGAGGTCTCGTCGCTGTCGCAGATCGTGCTGCCGGTCGCGCAGGCGGGCGGGGTGCTGCTGCTCGCCGTCGTCGTCCTGGGGATCGTGGCCGCCACGTTCGGCGCCGCCTTGGAGACTGCGTTGTCCAGCGGGTACACGCTGGCCCAGTACCTGGGCTGGTCGTGGGGCAAGTTCCGCCGGCCGGCACGGGCGGCGCGCTTCCACCTCACGATGATCGTGGCGCTGCTGCTCGCCGCCGGGATCCTCATGACGAGCGTGGACCCGGTGGCGGTGACCGAGATGTCGGTGGTGTTCTCCGCCGTCGCGCTGCCGCTCACGTACGTGCCGATCCTCGTCGTGGCCAACGACCCGGGGTACATGGGCGAGCACGTCAACGGCCGGGTGGTCAACGCGCTGGGCACGGTGTACCTGGTGATAGTGGTCGTCGCGGCGGTCGCGGCGATCCCCCTGATGATCGCGACGGGAGCGGGCTCATGACCGGCGACGCGCGGGAACGGATCGTCGACGCCCGCCTGCACCTGCTCGGCCGGCAGGTGCTGGACGCGGACGGCGAGCCCGTGGGGGCGGTGGACGACCTGGCCCTGGCGGGGCCGGACGGTGCCGGGGCCGAGGCCGGCCGGGAGGCGCACATCGACGCGATCCTCGTGGGCCCGGTGCTGGCGACACGGCTCTTCGGCGGCCGGGTACCCGACAGCCGGCTGCCGCGCATCGCGTGGGACGACGTCGGGCACGTCGGGACGGCGGTCGAGCTCACCGTGCCCTCGGACCGGCTCGACGCCGTCTGGGTGGAGCGCTGGGTCCGCGACCGGCTGATCGCGCGCATCCCCGGCGGCCGGCACGACCCGGAGGCCGAGGAATGAACGTCGGCGACCTCCTCGACGCGCGCGTGCTGGGGCCGGACGGCGCGGCCCTGGGCGTGGTCGTCGACGTCCGCCTGGCGCTCGAGGTCGTGGACGAGCCCGAGGGCGGACCGGGGGCGGGGGAGGACCGCGAGGAGGCCGGGCACGACGCCCCGCTGAGCGCGCACGCGCGTCGCGACGCCGTGGGCGGCGCCCGCCTGGTCGGGCTGCTGGTCGGGCTGCGCGGGGCCGGGTCGTTCCACGGGTACGAGCGCACGGACGTGCGGTCGCCGTGGCCGATCCCGCAGCTCGTGCGCCGCCGCCACCGCGGCACCTTCCTCGTGCGGTGGGAGGACGTCGCGGCCGTGGACGGCGGGGCGCCGGACGACGACGCGTGGCGCGTGCGCCTCGCGCAGGGTTACGCCGAGCTTCCGGCGGAGCTCCCGTCGGAGAGCCGATGACCGCAGGCGCGGTGCCGTGGTGGCGCGGTGCGCCCGCCGCCGTGCACCGCACCTGGGTGCGGCATCCCCGCTGGTCGCTGGCGGTCCGGGGAACGGTCGCCGCCGCGCTCGCCTGGTTGGTGGGGGTGGCCGCGCCTGCCCCCCTGTCCGAGTATCCGTACTACGCCCCGCTCGGTGCCGTCATCGCCACGACGAGCACGGTCGCCCGGTCGGTCCGGGAGTCGGCGCAGAGCGTGGGGGCGTTGCTGCTGGGGGCCGCGATCGCGATCACCGTCGACACCGTGCTCGCGCCGGGGGTGCTGTCGGTGGCCCTGGTCGTGGGGGTGGCGCTGTTGTGCGCCGGCTGGCGGGCGTTCGGGGGACAGGGGGCGTGGGTCGCGAACTCGGCCATCTTCGTGCTCGTCCTGGGGCGCGGGGAGGACGCGGAGTACGTGGGCGCGTTCGCGGGCCTGGTCCTGGTGGGGGCGGCCATCGGGACGGCGGTCAACCTCCTGCTGCCCTCGTTGCTGCTCACCCCGTCGGGGCTCGCGCTGGTCGGCCTGCGCGACGCCCTCGTGGAGCAGCTCGACGACCTGGCGGGCTGGCTCGACGAGCAGGGGCCGCTCGACCCGGAGGAGTGGGAGCGGCGTCGTCACGCGCTGTCCCCCATGATCGAGGGCGCACGGGCCGCGGTCGCGCACTCGCAGGAGGCGTCGCGCGGCAACCCGCGCGCTAGGCGGCACGCCGAGCGCGCCCGGTCGCAGGCCCGGGAGGCACACCTGCTCGGGACGACCGCGGAGGTGGTCGACCAGGTGGTGCGGCTCCTGGTCGGCTGGGAGGCGGCCGGGCGGGACGACGTCGCGTTCGGGCCCCGGCTGCGCCCTGAGCTCGCGGCGGCGTTGCGCGCCCTCGCCGACGTCCTGCGTCCGCCGGCGGAAGACGCGGCTCCCGACACCGCCGCGTCGGCAGCGGACGACCCCGGCACGAGGTTCGTCCGGGCGGTGGACCGCCTGCAGGTCGCGGTGCGGGAGTCACGACAGGGTTCCGACGACGACCACCTCGTCGCCGGCGCGCTCGTCGTCGTGCTGCGCCGCGCCGCCGACGTGCTCGCGGCCTGAGCGCTCACCTGCCACGACGCCGCTCGCCTGCGGGCACGGGCTGCCGGTGCCACGGTGTGCGGCATGCGGGTCGTCGTGGTGGGTCAGACCGGGAACGTCGGGACGGCGCTGCTGCGCGCCCTGGCGGACGAGCCGGAGGTGACGTCCCTGCTGGGCGTGGCGCGTCGGCTGCCGGACCGCACGGCCGAGCCGTACCGGCACGCGGAGTGGGCGGCCATGGACCTCGCGGGCGACGACGACGCGGTCGTCGCGCAGCTCACGGGGCTGTTCCGCGGCGCCGACGCCGTCGTGCACCTCGCCTGGCTGATCCAGCCGAACCGCGACCGGGACCTGCTGCGCACCGTCAATGTGGGGGGCACCCGCCGGGTGGCGCGCGCCGTCGTCGCCGCCGGCGTGCCGCACCTGGTCGTCGCGTCGTCCGTCGGCGTGTACTCGCCCGTGGACGACGACGAGCCGCGCTCCGAGGACTGGCCCGCCGACGGCGTCCCGACCTCGCACTACAGCGTCGACAAGGCCGCGCAGGAGGACGTGCTGGACGAGCTCGAGCGCGCGCACCCGGAGGTCACCGTCGCGCGGCTGCGCACCGCGCTCGTCTTCCAGGGCGACGCGGGCGCGGAGGTGACCCGGCTGTTCGTCGGGAGGGTCCTGCCCGTGGGCCTACTGCGCCTCGGCCGGCCGCCGCTGCTGCCGCTGCCCGCCGGGCTGCGGCTCCAGGCCGTGCACGGCGACGACGCCGCGGACGCCTACCGGCGCGTGCTGCTGCGTCGTGCGGGCGGCGCGTTCAACGTGGCCGCCGACGACCTGCTGCGCGGCGCCGACGTCGCGCGGCTCGTGGACCACGGGCGCCTGGTCGAGGTGCCGCCCGCTGCGGTGCGCGCGGCGGTGTCGCTCGGCCACGCGGCGCGTGTCGTCGCCGCCGACCCGGGCTGGGTGGACATGGCTATGGGCGCCCCCGTGATGGACACGACGAGGGTGGTCACGGAGCTCGGCTGGCGGGCGCGGACGTCGGCGGGCGACGCGCTCCAGGAGGTCGTGGCGGGGATGGCCGAGGGGCGGGGGCTGGGATCCGCGCCGCTGCGCCCGTCGGCCACCCGGCCCGCCGGCGCGTCCACGCTGCCGCTGCGCGGCCCGCACCCGGCGGTGCCGCCGCAGGTCGACCGGGAGCTCCTCGGCCTGTACCTGTCGGACCACCTCACCGGCGCCACGGCGGGCCTCGGCCGGATCGAGCGGATGGTGGGTGACTACGCCGACCTGCCGCTGCACGCCGAGCTGGTCGAGGTGGCGGAGCAGATCCGGGCCGAGCGCGAGCTGTACGTGCGGCTCCTGCAGGAGCTGGGTCTCCCGCGGCGGCGCCACCGCCAGCTCATGGCGGGCGTCGCCGAGCGGGTCGGCCGGCTCAAGCTCAACGGCCGGGTCGTAGAGCGGTCGCCGATGTCCGTGGTGCTGGAGACGGAGCTCATGCGGTCCGCCGTCGTGGGCAAGCTGGGCGGCTGGCAGACCCTGGAGGAGTACGCCGGCGAGCTCGGCCTCGACCCCGCCCAGTTCCGCGAGCTCGCCGAGCGCGCGCAGCGGCAGCTCGCCATCCTCGACCGCCTGCACGAGTACGCGCGCCGGCGCGCCTTCCGAAACGGCGAGGCCGCGTCGGTCTGATGCCTCCGCGCTGACGCCTACGCGCCGGTGGCCCAGGGGTCCAGCACGACCTTGATGCAGCCGTCCTCCTTGCGCTGGAAGGCGCGGTACCCCTCCGGCGCCTCCTCGAGCGGGAGGCGGTGCGTGCGCAGGTCGAGCACGCCGAGCGGGTCGGCAGGGTCGGCGACGAGGGGCAGCAGGTCGTCGGTCCATCGGCGCACGTTCGCCTGGCCTGTGCGGATCGTGAGCTGCTTGTCGAAGATCTGCATCAGCGGCAGCGGGTCCTTCGCGCCGCCGTAGACGCCCGACAGCGACACCGTGCCGCCGCGCCGCACCAGGGCGCACGCGGCGAGGAGCGCGGCCAGCCGGTCGGCGCCGCCCTTCTCCGTGAGCGGGGCGGCGAGGACGTCGGGCAGCAGGCCCACGAGCTTCTGCGTCGTCTCGGCCAGGGGCGAGCCGTGCGCCTCCATCCCGACGGCGTCGACCACCGCGTCGGGTCCCCGTCCGTCGGTGAGGTCGCGCACCGCCGTGCGCACGCCGCGCTCTCCCGGGTCGAACGTGATGACGCCGTGCCGCTGCGCCATGAGGCGCCGTGCGGGCACCGGGTCGACGCCGACCACCGTGCTCGCCCCGCGGTGCAGGGCGACGCGGGCCGCCATCTGGCCGATGGGCCCGAGCCCCAGCACGACGACGCTGCCGCCCTCCGGCACGTCCGCGTACTCCACCGCCTGCCACGCGGTGGGCAGGACGTCGGACAGGTAGAGCCAGCGCTCGTCGGGCGTGCCGTCGTCGGGCACCACGACCGGGCCGTAGTGGGCCTGCGGCACGCGCAGGTACTGCGCCTGTCCGCCCGGCACCTGCCCGTACAGCCGCGTGTACCCGAAGAGTGCCGCGCCCTTGCCATGGTCGCGGACCTGCGTCGTCTCGCACTGGCTCTGCAGGCCGCGCTCGCACATCCAGCAGCGCCCGCAGGCTATGCCGAACGGCACCACGACGCGGTCGCCGACGGCGAGGTGTCCGACGTCGTCCCCGACCTCCTCGACGACGCCCATCGCCTCGTGCCCCAGCACGTCACCGGCGTCGAGGAACATCCCGAGCACGCCGTACAAGTGCAGGTCGGAGCCGCAGATCGCGGTGGAGGTCACGCGGACGACGGCGTCCGTCGGCTCCTGGACGCGGGGGTCCGGGACGTCCTCGACGCTGACGTGCTCCTTGCCCTGCCAGGTCAGTGCGCGCACCGCTGCGTCCTTCCGCCGTCGGGGCCCGTGCCCCTCGGCCGGCGAGCTGCTGCACCGACGCCGCCAGTGAATCACCGGGGCGGGCTGCTCACCCGTCAGGGGGAACCGGGTGCCGCGCTGCTGGACATCCGGCCCGCGGCGACCGCGGACGGCCCCCGCACCGTCGATGGTGCACGCGCCTCGGTCATGGTCGCCACCGGGGCGTCGTCCGGAGCACCCGCGCTGTTCACCCGCTCGGAAGCGGGCTACGGTCGAGGGGAGTCATGAGGCGGCTCGATCTCCAGCGGAGCGATCCGCCACGACGAGAGGATCCACATGACCGACACGACTTCATGGGACATCGAGGGCACCCTGGCCCTCGGTACCAGCCATCCAGTCGGCCGGTACCGGCACGACCTGTCCACCGGCCTGTGGTGGTGGTCGGACGAGACCTACCGCATCCACGGCTTCGAGCCAGGGGAGATCGTCCCCACCACCGAGCTCATCCTGGCGCACAAGCACCCCGACGACCGGGCGCGGGTGAGCCAGGTCCTCCGTCACGCCTGCGCGACCGGCGAGCCGTTCAGCAGCGTGCACCGCATCATGGACGCGCACGGCGAGGAGCGGACCCTCGCGGTCGTGGGCGAGGGCCGCACCGACGCCGCGGGCGCGGTCTGCGAGCTGGTCGGCTACTTCACCGACGTCACCCCCGCGGTCGCGCGCATCGCCGACGTGCGGGCGACCGCGAGCATCCGGGCGTCCGCCGCCCACCGCGCGACGATCGAGCAGGCCAAGGGCGTCGTCATGTGCGCGCTCCGCACCGACCTCGAGGGCGCGTTCGACTGGCTCCGCGAGGCCTCCAACCACTCCAACCTGCCGCTGCGGGAGATCTCGGCGCGCATCGTGGCGCTCGCGGCCGGCGGCAACGGCGACATGCGCCAGGTCGCCGAGACGATGGCCGACCTGCTCCAGAACCGCTCCGAGCGCCGCACGCGATAGCCGCGCTCACCCGGCCCCGGGGACGTGCCGGGGCTCCCGCATCGCCTGCGCGACGTGGCCTCCGAGGTACCCGCCCGCGCCGACCGCGCCCATGCCGGCCAGGCTGAGCAGCGTGCCGAGCCCGGTGCGGCCCCGATGCCGGGCCCGCCACGAGGCGAGCGCCAGCAGGGTGCCGACGCCGTTGCACGTCGCGTGCACGGCGGCGACGCGCCGCGCGGGGACGCTGAGCGCGCGATAGTCCGCCAGCCCCGTCAGGGCCGTCGGCGGCGCGGCGAGCAACCCCAGGCCCACCAGACGGCGGGCGGCGTCCGCGTGCCCGTGCGGGCGGGTGAGGTCGAGAGCGACCGCGCTCGCCCACAGCCCGATCGGCAGGTCGGTGAGCACGCTGTGCACGGGATGGCCGACGGAGCGGCCGCGGAGCTCGTCGCGCGCCCGGCCCGGCGAGGGCACGACGGTGCGCGAGATCCGGTCGTACAGGTCCGCCAGAGGGTCGAGGCGCTCCGCGCTCTCGAGCTCGGCGGCGAGCCTCGGCAGGGGCTGGTCGGCGGGCGGCTCGGCGTGCCGGTGCGCGGGCATCGTGCCTCCTGGATCGCGAGCGTCCGTCGCGTGCGTCGGGCGAGGCGCCCCTCCTCGACGCCACCACTCGACCCTAGGGCGGGCGCCGGCTGCTCGCCGCCGCGGCCCCGGATGCGGGGAGCGCCGACCCGCCCGAGGGTGGGACGACGTGTCGAGACCGACCCGAGACCGAGCCCGAGGAGGACCAGGATGAGCGAGCACCCCACCGAGCGGGACCGCGCGGAGGAGGACGACCCGCGCCACCAGGCCGAGCGCGAGCGGGCGGCGCACGACCGCGGCGACGGCAAGGCCGCCGACGTCGGCGCCGTCCCCGGCGAGCAGCCCAAGGACGACCCCGACGAGGAGGGCGAGGACCGCTTCGACGCGGGGTGAGGTGGCCGTCCGCGCGCGGCGGCGCTAGCGTGGAGGCCCGGCGTCAGGAAGCGGCACCGACCCTCCCCACTCGGAGGTCACGATGACGACGACAACTCCCGCCGGCACCGACCACCTCGTCTCCGCGCTCGCGGTCGGCACCCACCTGCTCACCGGCTCCTACCGGGCCGAGGCGGGCACGGGACGCTGGTGGTGGTCCGACGAGGTCGACGCGATGCTCGGCCACGAGCCCGGCGCGCTCGAGCCCGGCCCGGAGACCCTCGAGGCCAAGCTGCACCCGGACGATCGCGATCGCGTGGTGCACGACGCCGCACGCGCGCTCGGCTCCGGCGGTCCGGTCGTGACGGCCCGGCGCGTCGTCGACGCCCACGGCCGCACGCGCACCCTGCTGGTCACGGCGCAGGCACGACGCCCCCGCGGCGACGGGCCGCCCGAGGTGGCGGGCTACGTCGTCGACGTCACGCCGGTGCAGCGCGAGGCGGTGCAGCGCGACGTGCGCCGCGCCCTCGACAGCGCCTTCGTCTCGGCCGCCTCGATCGAGCGCGCCAAGGGCGTCCTGATGGCCGTGCACGCCGTGGACGAGGACGCGGCGGAGAGCATGCTCACCGAGGCGGCGGGCGCGACGGGCGCCACGCTGCGCGAGGCCGCCACCCAGATGATGGCGCAGCTCGCCGCCGGCGAGGGCTTCGGCCGTCTCGCCAAGCAGGGCGTCAAGGACGCCCTCGCCGCCGTACAGCCTGCCAAGCGGCCGCACGTGCACGAGGCGCAACTCGCGCGCCGTCGTGCTGCGTGACGGCTGGCCGCGCGACCACGGACCCGACGACCGACCCACGACCCGAGGAGGACAGCATGGCCGACGACCAGCAGTCGTTCCCCGCCCAGCAGCAGGAGCCGCCGGGCCTCACCGGCGCGATGACGCCGGCACCGGACCACGGTGAGCAGAGCTACCGCGGCTCCGGCAAGCTCGACGGGCTCCGCGCCCTGGTGACCGGTGGGGACTCCGGGATCGGCCGGGCCGTGGCGATCGCGTTCGCGCGCGAGGGCGCGGACGTCGCGATCGGGTACCTGCCGGAGGAAGAGGAGGACGCGCAGGAGACGGCGCGCTGGGTGCGCGAGGCGGGTCGAAAGGCCGCGCTGCTGCCGGGCGACCTCACCGACGAGACGACGGCACGCGGCCTGCCCGACCGGGCGGTCGACGAGCTCGGCGGGCTCGACCTCCTCGTGAACAACGCCGGCTTCCAGATGGCGCGGCGCGACTCCGTCGAGGACATCACCACCGACGAGATCGACCGGGTGCTGAAGACCAACCTGTACGCGCTGCTGTGGGTCACGCAGGCGGCGCTGAAGCACCTGGGCGAGGGGTCGAGCATCATCAACAACTCGTCGATCCAGGCGTACGAGCCGTCGTCGTCGCTGCTCGACTACGCGTCGACCAAGGCGGCCATCAACAACATCACGGTGAACCTTGCGGGCGAGCTCGGGGCGCGCGGCATCCGCGTGAACGCCGTCGCCCCCGGCCCGATCTGGACCCCGCTGCAGCCGGCCACGCAGCCGGAGGAGAAGGTGCAGAAGTTCGGCCAGGACACGCCGCTCGGCCGCGCCGGGCAGCCTGCGGAGGTCGCGCCGGCGTTCGTGTTCCTCGCCTCGCCGCGCGACGCGAGCTACGTCTCGGCGACCGTCGTCGGCGTCACGGGCGGCAAGCCGGTGTTCTGAGCGGGACGTGTGACGGCGTGGCGCTGGACGTGCCGGACGGGCCGGTCACGCTCGACGACGTCCCCCGGCTGCGGTCGCTGGGGGACGTCGTCGAGCTGCTCGCCGTCGCGACGCCGCTGTACGTGCGGTTCAGCGCCGGGCCGGTGGCCGACGCCGCCGCCGAGAGCAGGGACCACGAGAGCGGGTGCCTGCTGCCGGGCCTGAGCGTGAACCCCCTGGACCCGGAGCCGTGGTGGGACCGCCCCGTGGAGCACTGGGTGGCGCGGCAGCTGTGCCAGTACGCGCACCTCATGACGCCGCAGCGGTTCCCGTGGGCGCTCACCGGCGAGGTCGCCGGGCGCGGGCCGGACTGCGAGCCGCTGCTGGTCGCCGCCGTGCCGGCCGCGTCGATCGACCGCGCCGTCGTGGACGAGGCGGCGGAGCTCTACGCCCGAGTCTTCGACCCGGGCAACGACGGCACCTGAGCCGTCCCACCGCGTCTGACCTGGGGACGAGCTGTGCACAGCCTGGCCACGCCGTGCCGTCCACGCTATTGTGCAGGAGCCCGAACAAATCCTGATCCGGGTGCGCCCGGAGGAAGCAACGAGGCTCCCGATGAGACACCGACCGTCCCCGCGCCGCCACGGCGCCCTCACGCTCGCCGCGGCCGCCGCCGTCGTCGGGCTGACCGCCGGCGGTGCCGCCGCCGCCCCCGCGCCGTCGACCCCGCCCCTGCCCGGCGCCGCGTCCGTGCACGACGCCGACGGCGTCAACGGCTTCAAGACGCCCGCCTACTTCCCGGGCTGGGGCCCGCAGGACGTCGGGTTCGAGGTCGCCGACCTCCAGCGCTCCGGGGCGGTCGAGGACCTGACCCACCTCAACTACGCCTTCGGCAACGTCACGACGGACCTCGTCTGCGACATCACCGACCGCGTCGACCCCGACGAGGGGGCGATCGACCCCGAGACCGGGCTGCCCGAGGGGCACATGGAGGGCGACCCGCTGAACGACTACGTGCAGCTCAAGGGCGCCGGCCAGGCCGTGGACGGCGTGGCCGACGACGCGGACCAGGCGCTGGCGGGCAACTTCAACCAGCTGAAGAAGCTCAAGGCGGCGAACCCCGGCCTCAAGGTGCTGATCTCCCTGGGCGGCTGGACCTGGTCGGACAACTTCTCCGAGGCGGTGAGCAGCCCGGAGAGCCGGCAGAGGCTCGTCGACTCGTGCATCGACCTGTACCTCGACGGGAACCTGCCCGTCGTCGACGACCCGGGGCACGGCACCAAGGGCGGCGACGGCGCCGCGGCCGGCATCTTCGACGGGTTCGACATCGACTGGGAGTGGCCGGTCGTGGGCGGGGAGCACCCGAGCGACCACCCGGAGGCGGACAAGGAGAACTTCCTGGCCTTCGCGGAGCTGCTGCGCGCCGAGCTCGACGCGCGCGGCGCCACCACCGGCGAGGACTACCTCATCACCGGCTTCGCCCCGGCGTCGTGGGCGGGCCGTACCGAGGGCGGGTGGGTCGACCCGCGGCTCGCCGCCGTCGTCGACTTCCTCAACATCCAGGGCTACGACTACGTGGGGCCGTGGCAGGCGGGCAGCACCGGCCACCAGGGCAACCTGCACGAGTACCCCTCGTACGGGGACCCGGACCAGTCGGCGAACTGGGGCCTCGCCGCCGACGGCCTGATGAACGCCTACAAGAACGCCGGGTACCGCGGCGACCAGCTCGTGCTCGGCCTGGCCGCGTACGGGTACGGGTGGAAGGGCGTCGACGACCCGACGCCCGGCGCGCCCGCCAGCGGCGGATCGCTGCCGTTCACGTACTACGCGCAGCTCCAGGACCGGTTCGCCGAGGGCGGCTTCACCGAGCACTACGACGAGCAGGCCGGGCAGAGCTACTACTCCAACGGCGACGAGTGGTGGACGCTCGACACCCCGCGCTCCGTGACGGCCAAGGCCGAGTGGCTCGCCGAGAACGGCTTCGGCGGCGCCTACCTGTGGGACATCGCCGGGGACGCCGACCGCGACCTCAGCTCCGCGCTGGTCCGCACCTTCCAGGCCGCGACGCCCGGCCCGCTCGTCGAGGGCGACGGCGCCGCCCCTTGGTACCCGACCGGCGTCTACCGGACCGGCGACGTCGTCTCGCACGACGGCGTCGAGTACGCCGCGAAGTGGTGGACGCGCGGCGTCGCCCCCGCGTCGGTCGCGGCCACGAAGGACCCGTGGAAGGTCGTCGGCCAGCACGGCGACCACCCCGTCGCCGCCGAGGACTGCGGCCCGGCGTTCGACGACGCCGCCACCTACACCTCGGGCGACGTCGTCTCCCGCGCCGGCGTGAACCACACCGCCCAGTGGTGGACCCGCGGCGAGCTGCCCGGCAGCGACGTCAAGGGTTCCTGGGATGCCGGCGCGCCCTGCGTCTGACGTCTCCGCCGCACGACGACGCCCGCCCCGGTACCCCGGCGGCGGGCGTCGTCGTCCGTGTCAGCCCTTCACCGGGTCGAGCTGGAGGTAGTCGAGGTTCCAGTTCTGGTAGGCGTCCCCGGGCAGGCTGATCCGGACGGTGTGGGTACCCCGGGTCAGGCGCTGCACGACGCCGCTGGGCTGCAGCGCCTGCTTGTTGTGGCTGGTGGTGCTGAGCACGGCGACGCGCTCGCTCTCCGCGCCGCCGTCGAACGACACGGTGTAGGCGCCCGCGGGCGTGTACGGGGACGAGACCCGTGCGGACAGTGCGTAGGTGCCGGTGCGGGGCACGTCGACCTCGTACGTCAGCCACTCGCCGCCGCGCATCCAGGAGACGCGCACGTTGCCGTCGGCGTCGGAGATGTCGACGTCGTCGCCCGGCCGCATGTCGAGGCCGCCACGGTTGCCGGCGTCGACGTCGTGGTACGCGACGCCCTCCCCGCCGGGCGCGTAGTCCTCTGCCTGGACGCGCACGCTGCCGCGGGGGACCGGGTCGCCCTCGCCCGTGCGGAGCCAGCGCTCGAGGGCCTGGACGTCGTCGGTCTGGATCATGGACGCGCGGTAGGTGGAGACGATCCGTTCCCAGCCGCGGCTCGGGTCGACCAGCGACGCCTCGTCGGTGAGGTGGTCGGCCAGGCCGTTCCACATCGAGTTGACCCACACCCGTGACTCCTTGGCCAGTCGCGCGAGGAACGGCGCCCGCGCGACGGCGTCCTGCTCGGTACCGAACACGACCTCGTATCCGAGGGGCTGGTCGTCGCCGAACTCGTCGAAGGACGCGAGGTTGTCGTCGCTGATCATGTGCAGGTACAGGGCGCCGGGGTGGGCGTCGCGGAACTGCTGGACCTCGCTGACCGGGGCGTTCGACTTGAACAGCCCGTTGCGGACCGTGCCCGTGTCGACGAGGACGTCCCAGATCTCCTCCCGCGCCGGCCAGCCCTTGTCGAGGTTGACCAGGCCGCGGTCGGCGGCGACCTTCATGGCCTCCGCGAGCGTCGGGATGCGTTCGTCGGTGAGGGAGGTCTGCGCGCCGCCGAGGTGTTCCTTCAGCCGCAGCTCGCGGATCTCCGCCAGCGTGAACGACGAGACCTTGCCGGTGCCGTTCGTCGTCCGGTCCACGGTCTCGTCGTGCATGAGCACGGGCACGCCGTCGGAGGTGAGGCGCACGTCCAGCTCGACGATCTCCGCGCCGTCGTCGAACGCCGCCTCGATCGCGGGCAGCGAGTTCTCCGGGGCGTCGCGCCACTGGCCGCGGTGCGCAGCGGTGAGGATCTTCGCGTCGTCGGAGTGGTCCAGCAGGTCGCGGTACGCCCGGTGGGCGTCGGTCCGGCCGCCGTGACCCTTGCCGCCGTAGGCGAGCGCGGGCGACGACGCGGCGGACGACGTCGCGGCGGTGTCGGCGCCGCTGGTCGAGGTGGCCGCCGTCGTTCCTCCGACCGCCGCGGCGGCGGTGAGCGCGACGGCGAGGGCGGATGTGGTGGTGCGTCGAAGTCGTGGGTTGGCCATGCGCGCGACGCTAGGTGCCCCGGGAAGCCGTGCGGTGGACCGCTCGGCGACGGCGGGATGAAGACTCGGCGAACGAGGTGGCAGCGCGACGATTTCGGGTCTGCCGGTTCGTTGGGTATCCTCGGTGGGCCGGTTCGTCCGGCGAGGTAGCGTGTCCGAGCGGCCTAAGGAGCACGCCTCGAAAGCGTGTGTGGGTGAAAGTCCACCGTGGGTTCAAATCCCACCGCTACCGCCACCCGAAGGGCCCCACCCGCGAGTTTCTGCGGCTGTGGGGTCCTTCGTCGTTCCCCGCACCTCGCCACGGCGCATGGACTCGCACTCAGTGCATGATGCGTCTCTTACCCGCGGCTCCGGCGATGGCGACCGCCGTCGCGAACAGGGTCACGACCATCGCCGTCGTCATGATGGACGCATCGAGGGGAAGCATCGGGCAAGCGGCAGGCACGTCGTCGTCGGGGCAGGTGCGCCACGGCTGCATGAAGAAGACGACGGACACGACGGCACCCAGTACGGCCAGCAAAATGCCGCCGACAAGCATGAAAGTCGACGCACGAGTCCTCATCCGGCGAGAGTAGGGAACGGCGGGCCTCGGACTCGGCGCCGGACAAGAACTTCACCCGGGACTACGCCTGGTCGAGCGCGTCCCAGTCCCTCCGGAGCAGCCCGAAGACCCACGAGTCGGAGACGTCGCCGTTGACGACGCAGTCTTCGCGCAGGGTTCCCTCGTGCACGAACCCCAGCTTCTCCAGGATGCGGGCGGACGCCGCGTTACGGGTGTCCGTCTCGGACTGGACGCGATTGAGGGGCAGCGTGTCGAAGGCCCACCCCAGCAGGGCGCGGGCTGCCTCGGTCGCGTAGCCGTGGCCCCACATCTGCTCGCCGAGGCAGTAACCCAGCGTCGCGCTGCGGAAGTCGGGGTTCCACTCGAAAAGGCCGCACCAGCCGACGAAGGCGCCGTCGGAGGCGCGGTCGATGGCCACCCGGGCGCCGGTCCCTTCCTCCTCGATCGTCCGGGACATGGCGACGAAGCGGTCGGCGCGCGCCCGGTCGGTCCACGGCGGGGAGTCCCAGTAACGCAGCACGTGGGCGTCGCTGTGCATCGCGAAGAGTGCATCGGCGTCGTCGTCGGCGACCGGCCGCAGCCGCAGACGGTCGGTGGTCAGCGTCGGGGTTGGGTGCGGCGGCATGCGCCCATCGTCAGCGTTCGCCGTGCGGCCGTCACGGCAAATACCCGCCCACCGTGCGGCGTCGAGCCGATGAGTCCGCCGCCGTCGCGCCGTCTGCAGAACGACCGTCGACCCGAGGGACACACGATGAAGCTGCTGCTGACATCCGCAGGCGTGCGGAACGCGGCGATCCGCGCCGCGCTGGAGGACCTGCTCCCGCGACCGGTCGCGGACTGCACCGCCCTCGCCATCCCCACCGCGCTGTACGGGCACCCGTGGGTGGGCCCGGGGCGGAACGCCTGGAACTTCATCGCCGGCACCACGGACCACATGACCGGCCTCGGCTGGAAGTCGGTCGGCGTGCTCGAGCTGACCGCGCTGCCGAGCATCCCCGAGGAGCGCTGGGTGCCGCTGGTGCGGGAGACCGACGTCCTGCTGGCCGCGGGCGGCGACGCCGGCTACCTCGCCTACTGGATGCGACGTTCCGGCCTGGCCGACCTGCTGCCCGAGCTCGACGACGCCGTGTGGGTCGGGATGAGCGGCGGGAGCATGGTGATGACGCCGGCCATCGGGGAGGAGTTCGTCGGCTGGCTGCCGCCCGACGGCGAGGACGCCGCCACGCTCGGCGTCGTCGACTTCTCGGTGTTCCCCCACCTCGGCCACCCCGACCTGCCCGACAACACGGAGGCCGCGGCCGAGCGCTGGGCGGCGGCACTCGGCGGCCCCGCCTACGCCGTCGACGACGAGACGGCGTTCGTGGTCGACGACGGCGCCGTCGAGGTCGTGTCCGAGGGGACGTGGCGGAAGCTGGCCTGACCGGCGGTCGCTGTACCTTGGCCTGCGGCGGCCGGGCACCGGCCGGCCCGCACCGATCGGCCCCTCACCAGGAGACCACCACCGCATGACGACGCACCACGACGGATACCCCGACGAGCAGGGCCCCAGCCCGCTCCGCGCAGCCGCGGTGGTCGGCGTCGCGCTCATCCAGGCGGGGCTCGCCGGGCTGTTCGTGACGACGTGGTGGCGGCACGTCCAGACGCTCGTCGAGTCGCCGGAGGTCGTGCCGGTGCTGTTCCGGCTGCTGTCGGCGGTGCTGTTCGTGTGGGTCGTCGCGGCGGAGGTCCGCGGGCTGCTGCGGGGCCGCCGGTCGCCGCTGCTGGTGGTGGCGGCCGCGGCGGTCGCGACCGTCGGGGTGCTCCTGCTCGAGGTCCTCGCGCCCCGCTGACCGGACCCGGTCAGGGGATGGGTTCCGCGGCGAGCTGGTTCATCGCCTCCTCGGAGCACTCCGCCCTCGTCGTGGGGAGCACCATGATCGCCTGCGGGTAGGTCGCGCGGTAGGAGTACGGGCCGACCTCGTAGGCGACCGTGCTGTACGGGAACGAGCCGCCGTCCCTGTCGACCTCCAGCACGTACGCGAGCCGCACCGTCTCGCCGGGCTTCAGCGTGATCCCCTCCGGGCCGACCACGGAGGTCTCCTCCCAGCCGGGGTCTTCCGGGTCGTACGCGGTGCCGAAGACGACGTCCGGCGAGGGGGGCACGACGCGCACCTCGTGCACGCGGAGGCCGGGTGTCGCGGCGGGCTCGATCTTGCTCACGTGCAGGGTGGCGCCGGTCGTGTTCGACAGCACCGGTGCATCGAGCACCTGCAGCGGCCCGTCCCACGGCATGCAGCCGATGCCGGCGGCCGTGCGGAGCTCGTCGCCGTAGACCAGCGAGGAACCGACGGCCCGGTAGTACGCCCACCCGCCGACCCCGCAGGCGAGGGCGACGACGACCGCGACGGCGATCGGCAGGCGATGGCGAGGAAAGGGACGGCCGGTGCGCGCCGTCGTGCGGGCCATGTCGACTCGGTCGTCCACGGCGAGATCATAGGGCGCGGCGGAAACACGGAGGGCGCGCTCGCCGCGCGCGTCACGCCGTTCGACCCGGCCTTCCGGAGGTTCGCGGACTCGTGCCTCGCCGGGCCGCCGAACCCGTTCCTGGTGCGGGTGGACGACGTCGTCCCGCTCCGCCACCCGACGTCGTCTCCCTGTGCCGCCGGATCGAGGACCTCCTCGCCGACTTCTCCCGCGCGGACCTCGAGGACTTCCTTCACACCCCCGCCTTCGTGCCCGGACCGGACACGGACGCGCTGCGCCGCGCCCTGGAAGGGCTGACGCTGGGAGACGATCAGCGCACGACGTCGTAGACCACGTGCACCGCCGTCGTCGACGGCGTCGCACTGCGCTGCACCAGGGTGTGGCCGTGGCCGCCCACGAAGAGCGGCGTCCCGTCGCCGAGGACGACGGGGGAGAGGTGCAGGACGAGCACGTCGAGCAGCCCGGCGTCCAGCGCGGAGCCGACGGTCGCGCCCCCGCCCATGAGGACGACGTCCCGGTCCCCGTCGCCGGCCTCCGCCGCCTCACGGGCCTGCGCGACGGCGTCGCGCAGGCCGGTGGTGACGAACGTCCAGAACGCGAGCCGCGTGCGTACGGGCGGGTCGCTCGTGACGACGAAGAACGGCGGCCGGCCGACCTCGCGGGCGCCGTATCCCACCTCGTCGTTCCAGCCCTGCGGCCCGTCGACGACGTCGAACAGGTTGCGCCCCAGCACGACGGCGCCGCTGCTCGCCGTGGCGGAGCGCAGCTGCTCCCGGTCCACCGGGTCGTCGCTGAACGCCCACGTGTGCAGGGCCTCGCCGCCGTCGCCGAGGCCGTTCTCGGGTCCCGGGTTCGGTCCGGTGACGAACCCGTCCAACGAGATCGAGATGTCGCCCACCACTCTGGTCATGGGTGGTGGACCGTCGCGGCGGCGAGGAGTCATCGCCCGCGACGTCAGCGGACGGCGGCGACGAACGCGTCGACCTCGTCGCGCGACCGCAACCGGTGAAACTCCACGTGCGAGTGCGCGGGGTCGGCCATCGCTGCGCCGTACCGTTCGGGGTACCGGTCCAGCTGCTCCCACGACCAGCGGACGATGGAGCTCTTGCGCCACGGCGCGAGGACGTCGCGCCAGCGCTGCCGATTTCCGGTGCCCGTCCACAGCTCCGTCCGGTCGAGGGCACGCAACAGCGTGCGCCGATACACCTGTGCCATGACGACCGACCGCGGCGGGTCGAGCCAGACGACGGCGTCGGCGCGCGCCCAGACCTCTGCCTGCAGGTGGGAGTAGTTCCCATCGATCACCCAGCTGTCCGCGGCGATCTCGGCACGTGCGTCGGCCTCGAAGTCGTCGCGGGGACGTGGCGTCCAGTCGGGACCCCAGAACAGGGCGTCCAGCTCGACGTGCCGCACCCCGAGCCCGGCCGCCAGGCGCCTCCCGACCGTGGACTTCCCCGACCCGGCCGCCCCGACCACCGACACCCTGCGCATCGCGGAAACCTAGCACCGGTCGCGGCGGCGTCGGCCGGCATGCCCGCCGCGGATCTAGGCTGCGAGCACGCGAGAGGCGCGGACAGGACGAAGGAGACCGATGAGCCCACGACCGTCGCCGGTCCTCGTCCCTGCACCGCGGTCGGACGACGCCGCCTGGACACGGTGGGGCAAGTGGTGGCTCCCGCTCGGCCCGGCAGTGGTGGCGTGCTACGCGACGGTGATGGTGCTGACGATCCTGGTGCTGGAGCCGTTGGCGGCGATGCCCGGCATGACTCAGGCGGAGATCTACGGGGCCTTGGCGGCGGCGGGGTGGACGGTGGCCGGCAGCGTGCCGTTCCTGGTGGCGTGGGCCGCGTTCGGGGTCGGGCTGTCGGTCGCGGGGTGCGCCGTCGCGCTCCGGCGGCGGGTGGCCCCCGACACCGCTGTGGCGTGGCAGCTCGCCGTGCTCGCGCTGGGCGCGCCGGCGTACTTCTGGGGCGGCTTCGGCATGGGCATGGACCTCGCCGACACCTTCATGATCACCGGCGGCGACCACTCCGCCGTCCCGTCGGTCCTGTACGCCGTCAGCGGCGGGGCGCTCGCGGCGCTGGTCGCGCTGCAGGTGCCGCGCGCGGTGCGGTGGGTGCGCGCCCGGCGCGGCTGACCGCGCTCAGCGACGGGCGAGGAGTCTGGCGATCCGGGCGTGCGTCATGAACGACTGGTTCATGCGCCGGTAGGCGTGGAAGTTCAGCACCACGTGGGCGTCCTGCCGCGGGTAGAAGAACAGGTGGGTGGCGAAGTGCCCGAGGCCGCCGACGGGCTCGGGCAGCCCCCGGAGGAACGGCGGTGTGAACTCGCCGAACCGGATGGTGACGGTGCCCGCCCCGTAGTGGATCCCGCGGCGCAGGCGGTGCCGCGGCCGGTTCATCCAGGCCAGGGTCGCGGGGGAGACGAGGCGGCCGCCGTGCAGGGCGCGCTGGAAGGCGACGAGGTCCGACGGCGGGGAGACGATGCCGCCCCCGGCCCAGTCGAGGCTCATGCTCAGGGCGCGGCTGAGCTCGTGGTCGCCGATCCAGAACGGCGCGACGTCGAGGCCTGCAAGGTCGTCGGGTGTGCGCGCGTCGGTGTACGGGGTGGAGCTGCGCTCCATCCCGGCGGGGGCGAGGACCCGCTCGCGCAGGACGTCGTTGAACCGGCCCCCGGTGACCTCCTCGACGATCCGGCCGAGCAGGACGAAGCCCGGGTCGCCGTAGCGGAACCGCTCGCCCGGACGCCCGACGGCGGCGTGGCCGCGCACCTCGTCGAGCAGCGTCGTGGGGGTCCACCGCCGGTCGGGACGCCCCGCCGTGACCTCGACGGAGTATGCCGTCTCGCGGACGCCCGACGGCTCGAACAGGTCGGGCAGCCCGCTGGTGTGGGTGAGCAGGTGCTCCACGGTGACGTCGGCGCCGACGTCGACGCCGGGGGCGGCAGGGAGGTCGTCGAGGTCGCTCCCCGGGAGCACCTTCCCCACCGGGGTGTCGAACCCGAGCCGGCCCTGCTCGACGAGCAGCGCGACGAGCGTGGCGGTCATGACTTTGCCGATGCTGGCCGCGTGGAACGGCTGCGACCCGCCCGACTCGAGCTCGAGCCCCGGCGCGACGACCAGCACCTGGGGCGCCGGCATCGACGGGCGCCGTCGGGCGATCCGGTCCAGCCTCGCCCTCAGGCGGTCGATCTCGCGTGACGTGCTCATGGCCTCTCCTCCGTCGATAAGTCTCATAGACATGTCTACTAGACAGGTCTATGAGGGTCAACGGTCTAGGGTCGAACCATGGCGCACGTGATCCTCGGGCTGCTCCTGCTGCGGCCGGCCAGCCTGTACGACCTGGTGAAGCACTTCGAGGCGTCGGTCTCGCTGTTCTACAGCGCCAGCTCAGGCAGCATCCGGCGCGCCCTGGAGACGCTGCTGACCGGGGGTCTCATCGAGGTCGCCGACGTCGCTCCGGGGGCGCGGGGCCGCAAGACCTACCGCGTCACGGACGCCGGCAGCGCGGACTTCCGCGCCTGGCTGACCGGCCCGGTGAGCGGGCCCGACACGGAGGCCGCCGTCCTGCCGCGCCTGTTCTTCCTCGGCCTGCTCGAGCCGGACGAGCGAGCCGCCGTGCTGCCTCTGCTCACGGCGCGGGTCGAGCAGGACGTCGCGCGGCTGGAGGCGCTCGAGGAGCAGCTCGCCGGGCAGGAGGTCCCCGACGAGCTCGCCGACGTGTTCGCGTTCCAGCGCGCCACCCTCGATTACGGCCTCGCCTCGGGCCGGTTCGCGCGCGACTGGTTCCGCCGCTACGCGCAGGAGCGCGACGCGCTCACGCCGTGAGCGGGGGGTGGTCCACTTGCTACAGTCGTGCCGCCGGTCAAGCCGTGGCCGGTCCGCTCTGAGCAGTGTCGGAGGCGACCGTGCCCGTAGACACCACCGTGACCGGTGAGCCCTCGGGCCTCCGTGCCCCACGCCTGGTGGGCTCCTTCCGTCTCGACCTGTCCTCCGACCGTTGGACCTGGTCGGAGGCGGTCTTCCGCCTGCACGGCTTCGAGCCGCACGAGGTGGTGCCCACCACCGGCCTCGTCCTCGCTCACACCCACCCGGAGGACCGCGACGACGTCCGCGCCGCCCTCGGGACGGCGCGCGCGACGGGGGCGTTCTCGAGCGTGCACCGGATCGTGACGGCCCGGCGCCGCGAGCTCACGGTCGCCGTCGTGGGCAGCGCGGCGGACGACGAGCGCCGCGACGAGGCGGCGGGCTACTTCCTCGACCTGACCTCCGACGTCGCGGAGCGGGCCGGCGCGCGGGCCTCCGAGGACATCCGGGCGGCCGCGACGACCCGCGGCGTCATCGAGCAGGCGAAGGGCGTGCTCGCCGTCGTCTACGACGTCGAGATCGACCGCGCCTTCGACCTGATGCGCAGGGCCTCCAACGACCACAACGTGGCGGTGCGGGACCTGGCGCGGGCCGTCGTCGACGTCGCCCACCGCCGCGACGTCGACCGCCGCGCGGCGCTCGACCGCGTGCTGCGCCGCGACTGACCTCCCGCGCCGGTCGGCTCTCGGGCCGGCTCAGTCGTCGGTGCGGCGCGTCTCGACGGGCCCGGCCTCGTCGGCGAAGCTGAGCCGCCGCGCCACGACGTCCTCCGCGACGTCCTCGAGCGTGCTGCCCCGCCCGAACGCGTGCGCCCGCAGGACGGCGAGGGCGTCGTGCGGCTGGACGCGGAGCTGCGCGGACACCATGCCCGTGGCCTGGTCGACCCTCGCTCGCGCGGCCCAGCCGACCTGGTCGATCTCGCCGAGCACGGCCGTGCCGATGGCGTCCGCGAGGAACTGCGCGTCCTCGGTGTCCCGGGCCAGCGCGTGGCCCGGCCCGACGACGAGCCCCAGCACGCCGACCGGCTGTCCGCCGACCCGCATGGGGATGCCGAACCACGTGCCGTCGACGGACGCCTCGCCGGCGAGCTGCGAGAACACGGGGAACGAGCCGTCGTCCGGCGCACCGCCGAGGGAGGCCGAGACGATCGCGTCGTCCTCGAAGGCTCGCCGCCCGGGCCCCTCGCCGAGCACCTCCTGGATGCTCTCGACCCGCGCCGCGACGGCGTCCGTGGTGGTCACCGTGACCTGTTCGCCGGCGAGGGTGGCGAGCGTGAGGCTGCCGCCCTGCGCGCCGAGGATCGTGGTGCACGCCTGGCACATCCGCGCCGCGACCGTGGATTCGGGGTCGAGGCCGGCCAGGGTCCGCGCGAGCAGACCCAGCAGCTCGGAGGTGTTCACCGATCGCTCCGTCCTGTCGCCTCCCGGCCAGTGTGGCACCGATTGCCGATGCACACGGAGCGCGACGCCCGGCTCAGCGGTCGAGGCCGCCGATGGTGTCGCCCTCGCCGCCGAGGACCAGGGTCCGCACGATCGCCTCGGCGACCTCCCGTTCGCTGAGCCTGCGGCGGTCCGCCGCCGCCCGCAGCGTGATGCGTGCCTCGTCCTCGGGGCAGTCGTTCGACGCCATGATCGCGCCTACCGCCTGCTCGACCGTCGCCCGGTCGGACAGGGTGCGGTACAGGCCCGCGACGGCGTCGCCGAGGTCGGCGAACTGGAGCTGGAGGCGCACGGCGTCGGCCGCGAGCGCGGCATGCCCCACGGCGGCGTCGACCAGGCCGGCGGGCCAGTCCCCGGGCGTGCGGCTGTACACGTTGATCGCCACCCGGACGCCGGGCCCCACCTCGGCCGGGACGGCGAGCGCCTGGACGAAGCCCTCGGCGTCAGCGGCCGCCTGCCAGGCCTCCCAGCCGGGCACCATGTCGGCGAGCCTCGTGGTCAGCACCGTGCCCCGCCGCATCGCGTCGATGCAGGGCCCGGTGTCGGCGCGCGCCTCGGCCTGGTCGCAGCGGCCCGCGCCGGGGGTGCTGCTTCCGGCGCGCAGAGAGATGCCGTGCTCGCGCAGGCTGATGCTCGCCTCGACGCCGTGGCCGAGCACGGCCGCGGCGCGGATCGCGCACTCGTCGAGGTAGCGGGACAGGGTCATGGCGTCACGGTACCCGCGCTCCCGGACCCCGTCCCGCGGTCTCCCCGGCGACACCCTCAGCGGCGGCCGACGAGCCGGTCCACCTGGAAGAGCGTCGTCGTGCCGGACACCTCGTTCGCCACGGCGAGCAGCGGCCGGTGCGTGGGGGAGTCGGACGCCGGGACGAACGTGAGCCCCTCGGGGCCGAGGTCGCCGGCACCGGCGAGCGCGGCGGCCGGGTCGGCGCCGTCGTCGATCGCGTCCTCGACGGACACGGCGTAGTCGCGGTTCGAGACGTAGGTGACGAACGCGGTCCGCTCGGGGCGCGTGATGTCGTAGACCATGACGCCGCCCGCGCGCTCCAGGCCGACGAAGGCGTACGTGCGGCCCGCCACCTCGCCGATGGCGAGGTTCTCCGGCTCGGGGCCCTTGTCGTCGCTGCGGCCGTCGCCCTTCGTCTCGGTGTGGTTGGTGTTGAAGGCGTCGCCGAGCGCGTCGGCGGTGACCCGCTCGAACTCGTCGCCCGAGTCGAAGACGAGCTCGCCGTCGGTGCTCCAGACCGAGAACGACCGGCCGCCGAAGGCGTACAGCTCCTCGTAGCAGGAGCCGTCGGCGCGCAGGCCGGAGGCCGTGGTGACGTTGAGGCGCCCGAGGTCGGCGTCGCCGAGCAGGCCGGCGGCGGGGGAGTCCTCGCACACCGGGGCGAGGCCGTCGTCGCCCAGGTCCTTGACCCGCGCGGGCTCGACGTAGTCGCCCCACTCGCGGGCGTCGCCCTCGTTCGCGGTGACGAGGTACGTCTGGCCGCGCGAGGTGTACGACGCGATCCCGTCGGGCATGTACAGCCCCCGGACGGGGACCTCGCGCGCGGCGGCGACGCCGTCCTTGTCCGACGGGTCGATGCCCTGGCCGGGCAGCGAGTGGTCCTTGCTGCCGAGCGACCACAGGTCGGTGGTGCGGGCGCTGCGCAGGTCGACCTCCGCGACGGCGTTCGCCTCCTGCAGCGCGACGTACGCGGTGCGGGAGTCCTTCGACACGGTCACGTACTCCGGCTCGAGGTTGCGCGAGACGCGGTGGGCGAGCGACCCGTCGAGGCCGGCGACGTCGGGCCCGAAGACGCGCACGCCGTCCGGCAGCGCGTCGCCCTCGAAGGCGTGGAACGTCGCCGTGCGCACGGCGGACTGCGCGACGGGGCCCGCGTGCTTGCCGGTGAACCGGCGGGGGAGGTCGACGACGGACACCGAACCCTCGGGGTCCACGCTGAAGTCGTCGGCGGGCTCGCCCTCGTTCGCGACGACGGCGCTGCGGCCGTCGGGCGTGATCGTCACCATGTCGGGCAGCGCGCCCACGCGCCACGCGCCGAGCGCCTCGCCGTCGCCGGCGGCGTCGAACAGCACCAGCCAGCCGTCGGAGACCTTGTCGGGCGACTCGACCGCGACGACGCCGAGCCCGTCCGGGCGCACGGCGACCGAGTTCGCGACCGCGCCGTCCGGCACGGTCGAGCCGTCCGCAGCGCGCACATCCGTCGTCTCGAGCGCGAAGAGCTTGCGGGGCGACGACGGGCGCGCGACGTCGAGCACGGTCACCTCGCCCGCCTGCGCGTTCACCGAGAAGAGGCGCTCCGAGCGGGCGTGGTACGCGACGATCTCCGCCGCCGACTCGTCGAACACGCCCGTGGCGTAGGAGCCGAGGGGGGACAGGGCGAGGCGGGCGTCGTCGGCCGACAGCACGGCAGGGTCGGCGACGACGCCGGCGGCCGGCGTCGCGTCGCCGCTCCCTGTGCCGCCGCTTCCCGTGCCGCCCAGTGCCGACGCGGTGAGCGCGACGGGCGCGGCCAGCGCGCAGGCGAGGGCGGTGGCGCAGCCGGCGACGACGGCGCGACGCGGGGCGGGTGCGAGTCGCGGGGTGCGGGGGAGCGGTGTGCGCAAGGGGTCCTCCGGGGCCGGGGGCGCGCGGAGCGCGCCGTCGGGGTGACCGTAGGGAGGACGGATGGCCGTCGGGGGAGCCGGGGGTGAACGGGTGCCGGCCCGCCGGTGAACGCCTCGCTCAGGCGGGCGCGTCGTGGTCGGCGCCGCTCTGCACGCCGTCCCGCACGCCGTCGAGCCCGAGCTGCACGATCCGCCACACCGCGCCGACGAGCAGCACGACGAGCGCGAGGTTCCGCAGTCCTTCGACGACGACCATCGCGGGCTGCCCGCCGAGGAACTCGCCGTACGCCACCGGGTAGACGATCTGCGTGCCCAGCGCGGCCAGGAGCACGCCGACGGCGGGCGGCCCCCACAGCCGCCGCGTACCGGGCCCGGCCAGGGCGATCGCGGCGGCCAGCGGCGGCCCGATCCACGCCACGAACTGGGGCGAGCCCACCTTGTTGAACACGATGAGCGACAGGAGCAGGGCGGCGGTGCTGAGCAGCAGGACGTCGGCCGCGTGGTCGGGGCGGCGACGCGCCGTCCACCACGTGAGCGCGGCGATCAGCAGCACCGCGACGGGCAGCAGCCAGTCGAGCAGGGACGCGACCTGGCGGGCGGCGTCGCCCTGCACCTCGTAGGTGAAGATCACGTCGTTGTAGTCGATCCGCACCGACGGGTCCCACAGCCGCGCCACGCTGAACCAGGTGGCGAAGACCGACTCCGCCTGGAGCGTGCGCGCCTCCTGCTGGCCGAACACGCTGAACGCGCGCTCCCCGGCCCCGCCCGCGAGGGCGAGCCCGACGACGACGAGGCTCACCGCGGCGCCCGGCACCACCACCTGCCGCAGCAGGTCGCTCCAGCGGGCGCGGGTCGCGGCCAGCGCCACGACCACGGCCCCCGGGGCGATCTTGATCCACGCGCCCACCGTGGCGACCGCCGTCGCGAGCGTCGGGCGGCGTGCCGCGACCGCCAGGGAGATCAGGATGAGCGGCGCGACGACGCCGTCCAGCCGGCCCAGGAAGATCGGGCCGAGGGCGAGCAGGAACGCGAGCCACCACCAGGCGCCCAGCACCCCGCGCGGCGCGCAGCGCACCAGCACCACCGTGGCGACGGCGTTCAGCGCCACGACCATCGCCGTCCAGACGATCTCGTAGCCCAGCAGGCCGTCGGTCACGAGCGCGGGCAGCGTGACCGGCACGAGCGCCCCCGCGGGGTACACCCAGTCGTAGTCGAGGACCGGCCACTGCCCGGCGTCGAGCCCGTGGCGGGCCCACCACTCGTACAGCGTGACGTCGCCGTAGATCGTGTAGCCCCAGGTGATGGCCTGCCCGATCACCCAGGCGTGCACGGCCACGAAGCCGAGCGCCAGCAGCCACCGGGACCTCAGCACGGCGCCGAGGGGACCGGGGGTGTTCCGCGCGGCAGCGGTCTGCGTGGATGGCACGCCCGACATGGTGGCAGACCGGGCTCGTCGCCGCCCGGAGCCGCCTGGGGGATGCGTGATGCGGCTCCGGACGTCTAAGGTTTCGGATACCCGAAAACTTCGACGCCTGGCCCACGGAGGACCGCATGAGCCGACCGACCCTCGACCGACCCGCCCAGGGGGTGCGTCCCGCGCGCCTGGTGACCCTGCTCGGGCCGGCGTTCGTCGCGGCGATCGCGTACGTCGACCCGGGGAACGTCGCGGCGAACCTCACGGCGGGGGCGCGGTTCGGGTACCTGCTGGTGTGGGTGCTGGTCGTCGCCAACGTCATGGCGGTGCTGGTGCAGTACCTGTCGGCCAAGCTCGGCGTGGTCACCGGGCGCTCGCTGCCCGAGGTGCTGGGCGAGCGCCTCTCCCGGCGCGGCCGGATCGCCTACTGGGCGCAGGCGGAGGTGGTCGCGATGGCCACCGACGTCGCCGAGGTGATCGGCGGCGCCATCGCCCTGCACCTGCTCTTCGGCGTACCGCTGGTGCTGGGCGGGATCATCACCGGGGTCGTGTCGATGCTGGTGCTCACCGTGCAGCAGCGCCGCGGCCAGCGCGTCTTCGAGACGGTCGTGACGTCGATGCTCGCGGTCCTCACCGTCGGGTTCTGCGCGGGCCTGTTCTTCTCGCCGCCGGACCTGGGCGCGGTGCTCGGCGGGCTGGTGCCGCGCCTCGACGGCCCGGAGTCGGTGCTGCTCGCCGCGTCGATGCTCGGCGCCACCGTGATGCCGCACGCGATCTACCTGCACTCCTCCCTCGCCCGCGACCGGGTGCGGCACGACGCCCGGGTGCAGCGGCGGCACGCCCTCGCCGCCGGGGCCGAGGGACGCGACGACCTGGGGGACGGCGGGGTCGGGGACGACGACGTCACCGTGCCCCGCCCGCCGTCGCCGTCGGCGGTCCGCCGCCTGCTCACCGCCACGCGCTGGGACGTCGTCGCCGCGCTGGTGCTCGCCGGCAGCGTGAACATCGCGATGCTCCTCCTCGCGGCGGCCAACCTGCCCGGCCGCACGGGGACCGACTCGATCGAGGGCGCGCACGCCGCCATCGAGTCGTCGCTGGGCCCCGCGGTCGCGGTGCTGTTCGGGGTGGGGCTGCTCGCGTCGGGGCTGGCGTCCACGTCGGTGGGCGCCTACGCCGGCGCCGAGATCATGTCCGGACTCCTGCATGTGCGCGTCTCGCTGCTCGCCCGGCGGCTGGTCACCCTCGTGCCCGCGATCGTGCTGCTCGCGACGGGGGTGTCGCCCACGTGGCTGCTGGTCGTGAGCCAGGTGGTGCTCAGCTTCGGCATCCCGTTCGCGATGATCCCGCTGGTGCGGATCACGCGCGACGCCGGCCTGCTCGGCGGGTTCCGCAACGGCCTCGCCACCCAGGTCGCGGCGTGGGCCGTGGCCGCGGTCATCGTGGCGCTGAACGTCGCGCTGCTCTGGCTGACGTTCACCGGCTGACCGTCGCGACAGAACGGAACCGGCGAGGTAGTACCGGATCTCGCGAGGTAGTGCCGGGTCCCGCGAGGTAGTACCGGGCCCCGCGAGGTAGTACGGGTCAGCGGCCGAGCGCGGACTCCAGCCGGTCGACGAGCGCGGCCTGCGCGCTGACGACGAGGCGGCGGGCGTCGTCGGGGGAGAGCCAGGCGACCCGGTCGATCTCCGGCACCTCGATCCGCTTCCCCGACCGCGGGGGCCACTCGATCTCGACGGTGTTGCTGCGGACCTGGTCCAGGTCCGGCCCCGGCGGAGGCCACTCGCGCGCCCAGGCGAGGACGCGCTTGCCGGACCGCTGCCGTACCTCGCCGAGGTCGACGTCGGAGGACGACGGCGCGGGGAGCGGCAGCCCGAGCTCCTCCGCCGCCTCGCGCAGCGCGGCGGCGTGCGGCTCCTCGTCCGGCTCGAGCTCGCCCTTGAGCACCGTCCACGCGCCCTCGTCCTTGCGCGCCCAGAACGGGCCGCCCATGTGCCCGAGCAGCACCTCGAGGCCGCCGTCGTCCGAGGTGCGATAGAGCAGAAGGCCTGCGCTGGTCGTCGCCATGGTCACAGTGTGACCCGGGCGGTTCCCTCGCGGAGCAGTGGACTACCTCGCCCGGTCCGGTACTACCTCGGCAGGTCACTGACTACCCCGCCGGGGGCTGTACTACCTCGGCAAAGGCGGTGAGACGGAGTATCGCTTGACGTGAGACCCGGTCGCGGGTGACGATGGAGGAGGACCGGCGCCGGCCACCACCAGCCTCGGACGGCGCCGGTCCGCACTCCTCACCGGGCCCGGAACGGACCCCCGCGCAGAGAGAGGTCGTCGATGACCCGCAACGCCCCCGTCATGCCCGGCGTGACCGCCCCCGACTACGACGTCTCGCAGCCGCTGGACCTCGACTACGTGGGCGCCTTCGCCGACGTGACGCCCGAGGAGCGCGCCCACCAGCTCGCCGTCCGCGAGTTCGTGCAGGAGGACGTGCTGCCCGTCATCGACGGCTACTGGGAGCGCGCCGAGGTGCCGTTCGACCTGGTGAAGAAGCTCGCCGAGCGCGACTTCCTGCGCGACGGCGTCGACGTCCCCGGCCGCCCGTCGGTCTCGTTCATGGCCGAGGGCCTGGCCAGCATGGAGATGTCGCGCGGCGACGGCTCCGTCGCCACGATCTGCGGCGTCCAGGGCGGCCTCGCGCTGCGGTCGATCGTCATGCACGGCTCGCCCGAGCAGATCGAGCAGTACGCCGAGCCGATGGCGCGCGGGGAGATCCTCGGCGCGTTCGCGCTCACCGAGCCCACGCACGGCTCGGACTCCGTCTCGCTCGAGACCACCGCCCGCAGGGAGACCCGCGACGGCGTCGAGGGATACGTCCTGGACGGCGAGAAGAAGTGGATCGGCTTCGGCTCGTGCGGCGACATCACCGTCGTCTGGGCCCGCCTCGTCGGCGACGACGGCGACAACCAGGTGCACGGCTTCATCGTCCCGCAGGACGCGCCCGGCTACACCGCCACCACGATCGAGGGCAAGGTCTCGCTGCGCGCCATCTGGCAGGCGCACATCGTGCTCGACGACGTCTTCGTCCCCGCGAGCGCGGTGCTGCCCGGCGCGACGTCGTTCAAGGCGACCGCCGCCGTCCTCTTCGCCACCCGCCTGGCCGTCGCCTGGTCCGCCGTGGGGCACGCCGTCGCCTGCTACGAGGCGGCCGCCGCGTACTCGACCCAGCGCATCCAGTTCGGCCGACCGCTGGCCAAGAACCAGATGGTGCAGGAGCGGCTCACCCGCATGCTCTCGCTCGTCACGCAGATGCAGCTGCTCGTCGCGCAGATCACGCGCCTGGCGGACGCCGGCACGCTCACCGGCGAGCAGGCCTCGCTCGCGAAGTACACGACGACGCGGCAGGCCCGCGAGGTCGCCTCCATCGCCCGCGACATGCTCGGCGGCAACGGCATCCTCCTCGGCAACCGCGTCGCGCGGCACTTCGCCGACCTCGAGGCCCTGCACACCTACGAGGGCACCGAGTCGATGCAGGCGCTCATCGTCGGTCGTGACATCACCGGGGTCTCGGCCTTCGCCTGAGCCCTGCAGCCTTCGCACGACGGGGACCCGCGCAGCCGCGCGGGTCCCCGTCGTCGTCCCCGGCCAGGTCCACGGTGACGACGTCGGGGAGGCGCAGCCCGAGCCAGAACGCCCCTGCCGATGGACCAGGGGCGACGTGGCCGGTCGCGACCAGCCATGCCGTGAGCACCATGCCGTGCGTCCCGACCACCAGGTCGCCGCGGCCGGCGTGGTCGCGCACGGCGTCGTCGAACCGGCGGGCCGCGTCCGCCGCGGACTCCCACCCGTCGCGCCGCGTGTCGGGCGCGCCCTCGACCCAGGCGCGCCGCGCCTCCCGGAACTCCGGGGAGACGGGCTCGGGCGGTCGCCGGATCTCCCCGAACCGCGGGTCCGTGGGGACGTCGGCGACGCCGAGCGCGAGGGAGAGCGTCTCCACCGCCTTGCGCTCGTCGCTCGCGACGGCACGTGCGCCCTCCGGGAGGCGGAGCCCGCGGGCCGCGACACGGCCGGCACGGGACAGCGGCCAGACGTGCGGAGGGACGTCATCGGTCACGTGCGGGGCTGCATGACGGACGACGGTGACGCGCACGGGGCCAGTCTGCCCGCGCCTCGCGGACCGACGACCTTGAGTCCAGGGATGGCCGACGGCAGCTCGAGCTGCCGCGCCGAGCCCGAACTGCCGCGGTGAGCGCCGTCAGGGCGCGACCGCGGGCGTCGTCGCCCCCGCCTGGGCCTGCTCACGCCGGTGCACGCGCCACCACACGAAGAACCCGGTCAGGGTGAAGACGCCGTAGAACACGTACATCAGCGCCGTGGCGTAGTAGCCGGCCGACCAGAGCAGGGGCACTCCCACGACGTCCACTGCCACCCAGACCAGCCAGAACTCGACCCAGCCCTTCGCCATGCCGTACGTGGCGACCAGCGAGCCCATGAAGATCCACGCGTCCGACCACACCGGCTCGTAGGAGCCGAGGGCGCGGAACAGCGGGGTGAGCAGCAGGGTGCCGCCGACCATCACGACGACGATGCCGACGCGCTCCCGCCAGGTCGCCCAGTGGGGGTGCACCGCGGCGCCGCCGTCGGCGGGGATCCTGCCGTCGGCGCGGACCTCCAGGGCGGCACGCTCGGTGCGCCGCCACTGCACCCAGCCGTAGATCGACACGATCAGGAACATCACCTGCCGGCCCGCCTGGCCGAGCATGTCGGCGCGGCTCGAGTCGCCGAACCACGAGCCCATGAAGACCGTGAACAGCACCAGGTTGCCGACGATGCCGACGGGCCACGCCCACACCTTGCGGCGCATGCCGCCGAGCGCGGAGGCGAGGCCGAACAGGTTGCCGACGATCTCGCGCCACGACATGTGCTGGTCGCCGATGGTCAGCGTGGCGTTGAAGAACGCGTCGATCGCGTCCATCGTTCACTCTCCCGGTCCGAGGTGCGGCGTCCGGGGTGAGGGGTCGGCGCTCGCCGCGTCGGGCCCGGTAGGGCCGTCGTCGGCGGCACGACACCCGGCGGCACCCACCCTGACGGGTGCGTGCCGCACGTGCTTCCTCCCATCCGGACTTTGACCGTCGGCCCTGGAATCTCACCAGGTCAGCCGGCCTCTCCCCGCGTCTGCGGGTGGAGGCCGGGTCGCGGGCTGTCACCGCCGGCTCGGAATTTCACCGACCCCGGAGCACGTACGTGCGTGTCTTTCCACCGCCGGAGGTCCCGGCGGCGTCCTGCACAACTCAGGATGCCACAGCGGCATTCCCGGCGGCAGCGTCGTGTCCGGCCGTCTCGACCGGCGGTCAGGCCAGCGCGTCGCGGACGGCGCGCGCGACGTCGTCCGGCCCCGCCCCGGGCTCCAGCACCGTGACCACGACGCGCTTCCCGTCGCCGCCCGTCGCGACCGTCCGGGCCTCGCCGGCGGAGGCGACGTCGGTGTCGACGGCAGGGGCGGACGACGGCGCAGAGTCGTCGTCGTGCGGGAACGGGGAGACGGCGGCGCGCCGCAGGTCGGCGAACGCCTCCTCCAGCTCCGGCCGCAGGTCGAGGTGGGGGTTGCGCAGCCAGCGCCGCAGGATCGCGTTGTGCACCGCGACGACGGACGCCGCGAACGCGATCGACATCGTCGTGGTGGACCGGTCGGGCGGCAGCGTGTCGCGCAGGTAGGCGGTGAACGCGCGCTCGTAGCGGTGCGTCGTGACCAGCTCGCGGTCGCGCAGCGCGGGCACCTGCTGCAGCAGCTGGTGCCGGGCGATCGACGTCTCGCGCTGGCCCACGTGGTGGTCGAAGACGAGCCGCGCCGCGCGGCAGACCTCGAGGTACGGGTCGGTGGTCGGGTCCCACGCCCGCTCGGGCGCGCGGCCCGACTCCTCGCTGGCCCGCGCCTCGGGCCGGGTCTCCGCGAGCATGACGACGACCTCCTCCAGGAGCAGCTCGTGGTCCGCGAAGACCACGTCCTCCTTGGAGCGGAAGCGGCGGAAGAACGTCGCACGGCTGACGCGGGCGGCGTCGGCGATCTCCTCGACGGTGGTCTGCTCGTAGCCCTGCCGGGAGAAGAGGTCGATCGCGGCGTCGACGGCCTGGGCGTGGGTGTGCGTCCGGACGGCGGTCATGCCTGGGAGATTACTCCGGCACCGCCGGTCGTCCTTCCGGCGTCCGCTCGTCCGTGGACCCCAGCTGCAGCCGGTAGAACCGGAAGAAGCCGAAGTCGTCGACCGGCAGCACCTCGACGCCGGAGTAGCCCGCCGCACGCGCGTAGCGCCGCAGCGTGGCCGGGCGCATCACGGTGCCCGTGCCGGCCGACGGGCTCGTGGACAGGCCGTCCGGCAGGCACACGAACAGGCTGTAGCCGTACATGATCCGGTCGACGTCGTCGGCCGGGGCGCGGAACTCGTCGGCGACGGCCTCGTCCATGACCACCACGACGCCGTCGGGCCGCATCGCGCGGCGCACGCCCTCGAGCACGGCGACCGGGCGCGGCATGTCGTGCACGCACTCGAAGGCGAACGCCGCGTCGTAGGGCTGGGCGACGGCGAGCTCTGCGGCGTCTGCGAGGTGGAAGAAGGCTCGCCGTTCGAGGCCCGCCTCCGCGGCGGCCGCCCGTGCGGCGGCCACGGACGGACGGTCGACGTCGATGCCGTGGACCTCGGCGAGCGGGTACGCCTCGGCGAGCGCGAGCGTCGACCAGCCGAAGCCGCAGCCGACGTCGACGACGCGGGCCCCGGGCCGGGAGAGCGCCTCGTGGACGGCGGGCAGCGCCGCGAGCGTCGGTGCCAGGCGGCGCTCGAACCACGGGCGGTTGACGTCGGACTGCGCCTGGCGGGCGTCGTCGCCGAGCTGGTCCCACGACACCCCGCCGCCGTCCCGGTACGACTCGAGCAGACGGGGCAGCTGCGGCCCGATCGCGCCGACGAACCGGGCCAGGGGCGCCAGGTACGACAGCGAGGACGTGTCGGTCAGCACCTCCGCGTGCGCCGCGGGCAGCGCGTAGAGGCGGGTCCGGGCGACGGCCTGCGGGTCCGCGTCGAGCGCGGGTGCCGCGCCGGCGTCCTCCGCGACGAGGACACCGGAGGCCGCCTGCTGCTCCAGCCACTCGCGCGCGTACCGCTCGGCCGTGCCGGTGGCCTCCGCGAGCCCCGTGGACGTCAGGGGGCCGGACGACGCGAGCGCCTGGTACCAGCCGAGCCGGTCGCCCACGTGCACGGCCAGGACGTCCATGGCGCCGAGCGTGGCGGCGAACAGCCGGTCGGCGAACGCGTCGGCGGTGTCGGTCGGGTCGGTCATGGCGGCACCTCCGTGCCGTGGCCCGGACGTGCGGGCCCCGCGGCGTCGTCGGGAGGCGGCGCCCGTCTCGACGCTAGCTCGCGGGAGTCCGGCGCGTCGACCGCCCGGGCGGGTGATCCGCGTCAGCCGCGACGGCGCCTGCGGTCGTCGTCCGGCTCCCCGCGACGACGCTCGTCGAAGCCCGCCTCGGCGGGGCGCCGGGCGCGCTGCAGGTACCGGATCTCCCGCACCGCGACACCTGCGGCGAGGAAGAACGGGATCCACGCCCAGACCCTGCCGCGCAGCACGACCCACAGCATCGCGAGCGCGACGGCGCACGCCCCGACCACGGTCCACACGCTCGCCCACCGCACCTTGCGCACGGGCCGAGGCTACCGCTGCCCCTCCCGCGGAACACGTGCCCCCGGCATGGGTAGGGTGGCGGTCGTGACTTCCGGGACCACGACCGTGCCTGAGACCACCACCGCCCCCACCGCCACCGTCCCCGTCGTGGACGTCTACGTCGACCCGCTGTGTCCGTTCGCATGGATCACGTCCCGCTGGGCCCTCGAGGTGGCGGAGCACCGGGACGTGGAGCTCACGTTCCGGTTGATGAGCCTGTACCTGCTGAACAAGGACCGGGACATCCCGGCGGACTACCGGGCGAAGATCGAGGCGTCGCGCGGCATCGGCCGCGTCGCCGCGGCGGTGCAGACCGAGCACGGCCCCGAGGCGTTCAGCGCCTTCTACACCGCGGCCGGCACGCGCATCCACCCGGGCGGCCGCCGGGACGACCTCGACGCCGTCGCCGTGGAGGCCCTGGCCGAGGCCGGCCTGCCCGCGTCGCTGGCCTCCGCCGCGTCGTCGGACGCCTACGACGCCGCCCTCGCCGTCTCGCACGAGGAGGGCATGAAGCCGGTGGGCGAGGACGTCGGCACGCCGACGATCCACGTCGACGGCGTCGCGTTCTTCGGTCCGGTCCTCACGCGCATCCCGCGCGGCGAGGACGCGGTGCGGATCTTCGACGGCGCCGTCGCGCTCGCGTCGTTCCCGGACTTCTTCGAGCTGAAGCGGTCGCGGACCAGCTCGCCGTCCTTCGACTGATCCCCGCACCACATCCCCGCACCACACCCCCCGCACCCCGAGAGGCGAACCATGACCCTCGACCTGCGTGTCTTCACCGAGCCCCAGCAGGGTGCGTCGTACGACGACCTGCTCGCCGTCGCGAAGGCGACCGAGGACCTCGGCTACAGCGCGTTCTTCCGCTCCGACCACTACCTGACGATGGGCGGCGACGGCCTGCCGGGCCCCACCGACGCCTGGACGACGCTGGCCGGCCTGGCCCGCGACACCTCCACCGTGCGCCTCGGCACCCTCGTCACGTCGGCCACGTTCCGCCACCCCGGCGTGCTGGCGATCCAGGTGGCGCAGGTGGACCAGATGTCCGGCGGCCGTGTCGAGATCGGGCTCGGCGCCGGCTGGTTCGCGCGCGAGCACGAGGCGTACGGGATCCCGTTCCCGGCCAAGCGGTTCGGGCTCCTCGAGGAGCAGCTGGAGATCCTCACCGGGCTGTGGGGCACGCCCGTCGGCGGGTCGTACTCGTTCGACGGCGAGCACTACACGCTCGTCGACTCCCCGGCCCTGCCCAAGCCTGCCCAGGCGAAGATCCCCGTCATCGTGGGCGGAGGCGGGCCGAAGCGCACGCCGGCGCTGGCCGCCCGGTTCGGCGACGAGTACAACCAGGCGTTCCCCGAGCTGGACACGGTCGCGCCGCGCATCGGCGTGATCAACGAGGCGCTGGAGGCGGCGGGGCGCACGCCGGACTCCATCGTGCAGTCCGTCGCCCTGGTGCTCGCGGTCGGCAAGGACGAGGCGGAGTTCACCCGGCGCGCGGCGGCGATCGGCCGCGAGCCGGCCGAGCTGCGCGAGCACGGCGTCGCGGGCACCGTCTCCGAGGCCGTCGACCTGCTCGGCTCGTTGCGCGACCAGGGGATCCAGCGCGTGTACCTGCAGGCGCTCGACCTGCACGACCTCGACCACCTGGACCTGGTGGCGCGCGAGGTCGCGACGCAGCTCTGAGGCGAGCCGCAGGCCTGTGACCTGCGGCGACAGTCGGCCAGGGCGACGGTCTCGCCTGCTGAACTCACCCCGCCGAACTCGTGACACGGGGGCACGGCGGGGCTAGGTTCGCGACAGACGACGAGGTGGCCCGCTCTCCGGAGCGGGTCACCTCGACCCGTTCAGGGCGGAGGTCGCGCCCGCCGCAGGCCCGCAGCACCGTCACGACGCTGCCGTCGCCCGGACGACGTGGTCCACGCTCCCCGCCGCACGACCGCGCCCATGCCCGGAGGACACGCCATGTCCGTCTCCGAGTTCGACCGTCTTGTCGTCACCCCGCGCCGCACCGAGCACGTCCGGTCGCGCCCCCACGGCCCGCTCGGCGCGGAGCCGCCGCGCCCCACCGCCCCGCCGAGGGACGAGAACGCCGCCTCGCGGTCGCCGTCCCTCGCCCTGATCATGCTGCTCGCGACGCTCGGCGTCGTGGCCTACGCCGTCTTCCTGCTCAACCCCGCCAACCGCGGGGACGCGCTGCCGTACGTCATGGTGATCACGGCCGAGACCATCCTCGTCGTGCAGGCGCTCCTCGCGATGTGGACCGTGCTCTCCAGCGGCTACGACCCGCGCGGCTTTTCCTTCCACCACGCGCAGGACCGTCTGTTCGACCTGCCCGAGATCGTGCGGGACGAGGCCGAGGACGACCCCACGCGCTGGACCCTGTACCTGCACGACAGACCCGTGACCGTCGACGTCTTCATCACGACGTACGGCGAGAGCCTCGACACGATCGCGCGCACGGTGCGCGCCGCCGTCGCCCTGCGCGGCCGCCACCGGACCTGGGTGCTCGACGACGGCCGCTCGGACGACGTGCGCGACCTCGCCGCCACGCTCGGTGCCCGCTACGTGCGCCGGCTGTCGAGCCACGGCGCCAAGGCCGGCAACGTCAACCACGCGCTGACGATCGCGAAGGGGGACTACTTCGTCATCCTCGACGCAGACTTCGTCGCCCGGCCGGAGCTCCTGGTCGAGACGGTCCCGTTCTTCGTGTCCGACGACGTCGCCTTCGTGCAGACCCCGCAGACGTACGGCAACCTCGACACCCTCATCTCCCGCGGCGCCGGCTACATGCAGGCCGTGTTCTACCGCTTCGTGCAGCCCGGCCGGAACCGTTTCAACGCGGCGTTCTGCGTCGGCACCAACGTGATCTTCCGCCGGGCGGCGGTCGACGACATCGGCGGCATGTACACGGACTCCAAGTCGGAGGACGTGTGGACGTCGCTCCTGCTGCACGAGCGCGGCTGGCGCACCGTCTACATCCCGACCGTCCTCGCGGTGGGCGACACCCCCGAGACCGTCGAGGCGTACACCAAGCAGCAGCTGCGCTGGGCCACCGGCGGCTTCGAGATCATGCTCCAGCACAACCCGCTGAGCCCCAGGCGACGGCTCACCCTCGACCAGCGCCTGCAGTACACGGTCACGGCCACGCACTACCTCTCGGGCATCGCGCCCCTCGTGCTGCTCCTGGTCCCGCCGCTGCAGATCTACCTGGACCTCACGCCGATGGACCTGACGATCTCGCCGAGCACCTGGTTGCTGTACTACCTGGGCTTCTACGGGATGCAGATCGCGATCGCGTTCTTCACCCTCGGGTCGTTCCGGTGGGAGGTGCTGATGCTCGCGTCGGTGTCGTTCCCGATCTACACGAAGGCACTGTGGAACGCCCTCACCGGCAAGGAGCAGGCCTGGCACGTCACGGGTCGTGCCGGCCGGGCCGAGTCGCCGTTCAACTTCATGCTGCCGCAGGTGCTCTGCTTCGCCTTCCTGCTGCTGACGTCCGCCGTCGGCGTCTGGAAGGAGTGGGGCGACGACCCGCTGCCGAGCCTGGCGCTGGCCTGGAACCTCACCAACACGTTCATCCTCGGCGCGTTCGTCGTCACCGCGCTGCGCGAGTCGCGCCGCGCCCGCGCCGCCGTCCCGTCCGCCGGAGGTGCCGCATGACCTGGACCAACCGCCTGCGCCTCGTGGGAGGCCTGCTCGGCGTGGTGCTGCTGTGCGTCGCGCTCACCCTGGTCATGAACCGTCGCGAGTCGCAGGCCACGTCGTCGGCCGCGACCATCTCCGCCGAGACGCTCGACGTCGGCACCGACTACGCCGGGACGGTCGCCGAGGCGCTCGTCGAGGAGGGCGACGAGGTGCGTGCCGGCGACCCCCTGCTGGTGCTGCGCAGCCTCACGCTGCAGCACGACCTCGCCGTCGGCCTCGTCAGCCGGGAGGGCGGCGCCCATGAGGTGGCCGAGGACGGCACGATGACCGTGGTCGCCCCCGCCGACGGCGTCGTCACGGACGTGGCCGTGGACCAGGGGGCGTTCGCCCGGTCGGGGGAGGTGCTCGCCACCGTCGAGCGCCAGGGCTCGCTGTTCGTCGACGCGAGGCTCGTGCTCGACCCGGCGGACTTCGCCCGCATCCGCGACGGCGCCACGGTCACGGTGGTGCTGCCCAACCAGGCCGAGGTGGACGGCGTCGTGGACGCGGTGGCCGTGCAGAACACGAAGAACCAGGCGGAGGCGACGGTGCGCGTCTCCAGCGCAGGCCTGGTGCGCGGCGCCGAGCACGGGCTCGTCATGGCCGGAACCCCGGTCACCGCGGTGATCGACCTGCACGATGACGGCCCGCTCGCCGGCGTGGACGCCGCGTTCAGCCAGTTCCTGCGCCGGGTGGGCCTGTGACGACGCCCGTGCGGCGCGGCGCCGAGGCGCGGACGAGGAGCGTGCCGCCGCCCGTCGCCGGTGCGCTGGCGGCGGTCCTGGCCGTGGTCCTGGCGTCGTCGGGCTGCGGCGTCCTCCGCGGGACGGCACCCGCCGAGGAGGACGCTCCGGGCGCCGTCGACGCCCCGGCGCCGGAGGAGAGCCTCGCGGCGCCCGACGTCGACGTGTCGCTGCTGCCCCGGGAGCAGGTCGCGGCCACGCCGACGACGCGACTCGCCGACGGCCTGGCGCCGCCCACGAACCGGTGGTTCTCCAGCCTGGCGCTCGGCGACGCGCCGCAGCCCGTGTTCCCGGTGCCGCTCGCGGTCGCGCTGACCGGGGGCGGGTTCGCCTACGGGCTGCCGCAGGTGCAGGTGACCGAGACCTCGATCCTGGGTCCGTTCGACCCGCAGGTGGGCGCGGACGTCGGCGCCGCGTCGGCGGTGGTGTCGGAGTACGACGTCGCGTCCGTGACGGTCGAGCTGCGCGACGGCGCCGGGGCGGCGCTCGGGCACCTGCGGATCGTGGAGGGGTCTCCCGTGCTGCGGTACGTCGCGGCGACCGACCAGGACGTGGCGATGACCTCGGCGTTCACCGTCGCCGGCGGCCGAGCGTCGACCGAGGTGCTCGACCGTGAGCACGTCCTCGTGGGTCCGGGCGGCATCGACGGCCCCGGTGCCGGGCTCTCCGACGACGGGCGGGTGCTCACGCTCGCCGCGGGCGAGTCCGTCGCCTGGTTCCCGGTGCCGGACGGGGCGTCGGGCGCGTCGGTCGACACCCTCGTCGAGGCTGCCTCGCGCCCGGTGGCCGCGGTGACCGCGTCGTACGGCGCCGGCGACGACGGCGTGAGCACCGCGCTGACCTACGCGACCGCGGACGGGGGCCCCACGGCCGTCGTGCGCATGCCCCACCAGGCGGACTCCACGGGGGCCACCTGCGGCCTCGGCTCGTACGCGACCGCGCACGGGACGGTCGACGTCTGCACGGCGTCGACCCTGGGGTGGTCGAGCCCCGCGGTGGAGCCGGCCGGCGGGCTCGACCTGTCGGGCCTGGACGACGACGCGCGCGCGGAGCTCGCCGACCAGGTGCGTGCCGACGCGGCCGCTGTGGGGACGGGGGCCCTGGAGGCGCCGTCCGACACGTACTTCGGGGGCAAGGCCCTGGCCCGGGACGCCAACCTGCTCGGCCTGGCGGAGGGGCTCGGGCTGGACGGTGTGGCCGAGCCGCTGCGGTCGGGACTCGAGGAACGACTTCGGGAGTGGGCCGAGCCCGACGGCTGCGAGCACCGCGCGGAGCGCTGTTTCGTGCACGACCCGGTGCTGGCGACCGTGGTCGGGAAGGTGCCGGGCTTCGGTTCGGAGGAGGCCAACGACCACCACTTCCACTACGGGTACTTCTTGTACGCGGCGGGCGTCGTGGCGGCCGACGACCCGGCGCTCGCCGCCGACCTCGCGCCCGTGCTGGACCTGCTCGCCGCGGACGTCGCCTCGGGCACGGGGGTGGGCGGCATGCCCGCGCTGCGCGTGTTCGACGTCTACGCCGGGCACTCGTGGGCGTCCGGGTACGCGCCGTTCGCCGACGGCAACAACCAGGAGTCGGCGTCCGAGGCCGTCTCGGCCTGGAACGGGCTGGCCCTGTGGGCGCAGGCGAGGGGGGATGCCGAGCTCGAGGAGCAGGCCCGCTGGATGCTCGGCGCGGAGGCCGCGTCGGCGCGCGCCTACTGGACCGACGCCGACCGGGACGACCCCGCCGTGGAGGGCTTCGGCCACCAGGTGACGTCGCTCGTGTGGGGCGGCAAGCGGGACTGGGCCACGTGGTTCAGCGCCGAGCCGAGCGCGATGCTCGGGATCCTCGTGCTGCCGGCACAACCGGTCGCGACGTACCTCGGCGGGGACCCGGACCGCATCCGTGCCAACCTCGACGAGGCGCTCTCCGGACCGCGCGACGAGCCCGCGTCGTGGGACGTGATGTTCGGCGACCAGCTGCTCATGTACGCCGCGCTGGCCGGGCCGGAGGACGCCGCCGCGGCGCTCGGCGTCGCCCGCGACCTGCCCGAGGAGCGCATCGACGACGGGAACACCCGCGCATACCTCCTGGCCTGGCTCCTGGAGCACGCGTCCCGACCGCCGAGGTAGTGCGAACCTCCGCGAGGTCGTCCTGGTGCCCGCGAGGTGGTCGGATCCTTCGCGAGGGAGTTCCGGCCGAGACGACCTCGAGGTCTCTTGCTCCCTCGGCGAGTTCTGGGCTACCTCGGCGCGATCGTGACCTCAACGTTGCAGACGCATGTTGACGGGTGAAGTCCCGGCCCCTACGGTGAATCCATTCAACGCGGGGAATCGCTTTCCCGCAGCGGGTCGGCGACGTCGCCGTCCCGGAGGCTGACCGGGCCGACGACGGCCCGGGCATCGACGGAGATGGGACCGGGCCATGGCACACGAGGGCGCGCGCGCGGAGGTGGCGGCGGCACGCACGGCGGCCCCCGCCGACGGCGGCGCCCGGCTCGAGCGATGGTTCGGCTGGGTCGACACGCTGGCGTTCCTGGGCCTGCTCAACCTCCTCGTCCTCGCGGGCACGCTGGCCGGGGGAGTGGTGCTCGGCGTCGCGCCCGCGCTCGCCGCGGCGACCGTCGTCAGCCGCACGCGGCTGCGGGGCGACACCCAGCGCGCCGTGCGCGTCTTCGTCCGCGCCTGGGCCTCCGGATTCGCCCGCGCCAACCTCCTCGCCGCGCCGGGCCTGCTGGCACTCGCCCTCACCGGGACGAGCCTGCTCCTGCTCGACGACGCGCCCGCGGTGCTCCGCGTCGCGCTCGCCGTCGTCGCGGGCCTCGGCGTCGTGCACCTGCTGCTCGCCCTGACGATGGACGCCCACTACGACCTGCGTCGCGGCGACGTGCCGCGCCTGGCCTGGACGTTCCTGCTGCGCGCCCCCGGGGCGCCCCTCCTGCTCGCGGCGACGACGGCGCTGGTCGGCGTCGTCACCGCGTTCGTGCCCGGACTCCTGCCCGTCGTCTCGATCGGCGCGTGGGCGTACCTGTGCACGGCCCTCTGCCTGTCCTTCTACGCCGCCAACGACCGCCGGTTCGGCGACCGGGCGGCGACCGACCCCCTCGACGAGTGAACGACGACGTGCACTCCGACGAAAGGAACAGCATGCGCACACGACGGCTGGCCCCCCTGGCCCTCCTCGCGGTCGGGAGCCTCGCGCTCGCGGCCTGCGGCAGCGGCGGTGGCGACGGCGGCGACGGCGGTGGCGGTGGCGAGGCGCTCGACTCGCTCTCGATCATGGCGCCGTACTTCTCCGCGACGCCGCCGGAGGACGACGACCCGGTGGGCGCGAAGCTGTCCGAGCTGGCGGGGCTGGACCTCGACATGCAGTGGGTGCCCAACGCGGAGTACGGCGACCGGACCAACGTGGTGCTGGCCGGCGACGAGATCCCCGACGTCATGGTCATCCAGCAGAAGAGCCAGGGCTTCGTGCAGACGGCGGAGGCCGGCGGCTTCTGGGACCTCACCGAGTACCTGGCCTCGGGCGACTACCCGAACCTCGTCACGGAGAACCCCGACGTCCAGCAGGCCTCGAGCGTCAACGGCAAGGTCTACGGCGTGTACCGGGCCCGCGACGTCGTGCGCACGTCCATCACCATCCGCAAGGACTGGCTGAAGAACCTCGGCCTCGAGGAGCCCACGAACACCGACGAGCTCATGGCGCTCGCCAAGGCGTTCACCGAGGACGACCCCGACGGCAACGGCAAGGACGACACCTACGGGATGATCATCCCCGCCTGGGGTGCGTCGATCGGCACGGGCAGCCCCTACGACGCCATCGAGACCTGGTTCGGCGCGGGCAACGTGTGGAAGGACGAGGGCGGCCAGCTGATCCCGTCGTTCACGACCCCGGAGTGGAAGCAGGCGCTCGACTACGAGAAGCAGCTCATCGAGAACGGCTACGTCAACAAGGACTACGCCACGATGGACGGCTCCACCCAGTGGAACGAGCCGTTCCTCAACGGCAAGGGCGGCATCATCATCGACGTCCAGTCGCGCGCGTCGCAGCTGGCGGGCCTGTTCAAGGAGAAGGACCCCAAGACGTACGACCAGTTCGTCGCGCTCCAGGGCAACATCGCCGGGCCGAACGGTGACTTCGCGCTCCCGACGCCGGGCTACAGCGGCTTCCTCGCCGTGCCGAAGGCGTCGGTGCAGACGGAGGAGCAGCTCAAGCAGGTGCTCACCGCGCTGAACGAGCTGAGCAGCACCGAGGGCCAGGTGCTGGAGAACAACGGCATCGAGGGCGACAACTTCACGGTCGAGGACGGCTTCGCGGTCAACGACGAGTCGAAGCAGGACTACACCGACCTGGTCAGCGGCTCGTGGGCCCAGATCGGCACCAACGTGGCCGGCTACGAGGCCTACAAGCCGAAGCCGGAGACGGAGTACGACGCCGAGCTCGAGCAGGAGCGCGTGGACCTGCAGGCCAAGGACCTCGAGAAGGCGGTCTTCAACCCCGGGGCGGCGCTCGTCTCCGAGACCTACATGACCAACGGCGTCCAGCTCGACCAGGTCATCGCCGACGCCCGCATCCAGTACATCAGCGGGCAGATCGACGAGGCGGGGCTCGACGCGGCGATCGCGCAGTGGAAGTCCAGCGGCGGTGACGCGGTCACGGCCGAGATGAACGAGCTCTACGCACAGCTCGGCTGATCCCCTCCGGTGCGGGGGCGGGGATCCGGGGCCCGACCCCCCCCCCCCCCGCAAAAGAGGGGGGGGGGGCCCCCCCCCCCCCCCCCCCACCCCCCCCCCCCCCCCCCCCCTCCCCCCCCCCCCCCCCCCCCCCCACCC
>NZ_JBHJVM010000016.1:0-41258 GCF_042264825.1 Isoptericola sp. NPDC056134 | reverse complement strand
GGGGGGGGGGGGGAGGAGGGAAGGAAAGAGGGCCCCCAAAGCGCGTTGGTTCTTCTCCTTGGGGGGGGGGTTTTGTCTTTTGCCCCCCCCCCCCGCACCCCGTCCGAGAAGGAGGCTGCGATGACCGCCGTCGTCGACGTCGAGCAGGCCGGCACGCCCGCGCCCGCCGCCCCTCCCGCGCCCCGCCGGCCGCACCGCGGCTGGGCCCGGGTGGTGCGCTACCGGTGGCTGCTGGTGATGATGCTGCCGGGCATCCTGTACTTCCTGCTGTTCCGCATCTGGCCGATGTGGGGCGCGCAGATCGCGTTCAAGAACTACGTGCCGTTCCTGGGGATCCAGGGCTCGGAGTGGGTGGGCTGGCACCACTTCCAGGAGTTCTTCTCCAACCCCGACTTCCCGCGGCTGCTGGGCAACACGCTGATCCTGGCCGCGCTGAGCCTGTTCGTGGCGTTCCCGCTGACGATCGTGCTGGCGCTGCTGCTCAACGAGGTCCGCCTGTCGGTGCTCAAGCGCACGGTGCAGACGCTGGTCTACATCCCGCACTTCCTGTCCTGGACGGTCGTGGTGTCGCTGACCGCGCTGCTGTTCGCGATCGGCACGGGCCCGCTGTCGTCCTTCCTGGACGGGCTCACCGGCACGGAGACCAACTACCTGGCCGACCCGGACTGGTTCCGTCCGCTGATCCTGCTGCAGACGATCTGGAAGTCCACCGGCTGGGGCACGATCATCTTCCTCGCCGCCCTGGCCAGCGTGGACCAGGAGCAGTACGAGGCCGCCGTCATCGACGGCGCGGGCCGCTGGCAGCGCACCTGGCACATCACGCTGCCCGCGATCCGCCCCACGATCATCGTGATGCTCATCCTGCAGACCGGGGAGATCCTCAACACCGGGTTCGAGCAGATCTACCTCATGTCCAACGCGCTCAACCGCACCGTCGCGGACGTCTTCGACACGTACGTGTACTTCACCGGCATCCAGCAGGGCGCGTACTCCTACTCCACCGCGGTGGGCCTGTCGAAGGCGATCGTCGGGCTGGTGCTGATCTTCGGCACCAACTGGCTCGCCAAGCGCTTCAACCAGCAGGGGATCTTCTGATGGCCGCACCGCTCACCACCGTGCCCACCGTGCCCACCGTGCCGCCCGGCCGCGCCTCCCGGCGCGCGTCCAGGCCCTCCACGCAGCACCAGCGGTTCAACACCCGTGCGGGGCGCGCGTTCGACGTCGTCAACGTCGTGCTGCTCGTCGCCGTCGGCCTGCTGGCGCTGCTGCCGTTCCTGTACGTGCTCGCGGGCTCGTTCGCGACCGAGCTGGAGATCACCACGCGGCCGTTCTTCCTGTGGCCGCGGGACTTCACGACCGACTCCTACGCCTCGATCCTGACCTCGGACGCGTTCGTGCGGGCCTTCGTCACCACCGTCGTCGTGACCTTGGTCGGCACGCTCGTCCAGCTCGCGCTGACGGCGCTGATGGCCTACCCGCTGTCGAAGGTCGACCTGCCCGGGCGGCGCACCATCATGACCGTCGTCGTGTTCACGATGGTGTTCTCCGCGGGCATGATCCCCACGTTCCTGGTGGTCAAGCAGCTCGGCCTGCTCGACTCGTACTGGGCGCTGATCCTGCCGATGGCGATCAACCCGTTCAGCCTGATCATCATCAAGAACTTCTTCCAGCAGCTGCCCCAGGAGCTGGAGGAGTCCGCGAAGATCGACGGCGCCCACGAGCTGCAGATCCTGCGGCACGTCGTGATCCCGCTGTCCAAGCCGGTGCTCGCGACGTTCGCGCTGTTCTACGCCGTCGGCATCTGGAACGACTACATGTCCCCGCTGCTGTACCTGAACGACCAGGACATGTGGACCCTGCAGATGTTCCTGCGGCAGGTCACCGCGTCGGCGTCGCTGTCCGCGCAGGACATGGGCGCCGAGCTGCCCCCGCCCGCGCAGGGCATCAAGTTCGCGGTGGTCATCGTGGCCACCATCCCCGTGCTCCTGGCCTACCCGTTCCTCCAGAAGCACTTCGCCAAGGGAATGCTCATCGGGAGCGTGAAGGGCTGACATGACCATCCACCTCGCGGGCGACTCGACCGTCGCCCCCACCGACCACGGCCGCACCTCGGGGTACCCGGAGATCCCGCTGCTGGGCTGGGGCGACGAGCTCGCGACGTTCACCGGCGACGTCGTGCGCAACCACGCGATCGGCGGCGCCACCACGGCGTCGTTCCGGGCCGAGGGACGCTGGGAGAAGCTGCTCGCGGAGCTGCGGCCCGGCGACACGGTGGTGATCCAGTTCGGGCACAACGACCAGAAGGAGCCCGACGAGCTCGCCGCCGAGGGCGGGTACACGGACCGGCTCGCGCAGTTCGTCGCGGAAGCGCGCGCGAACGGGGCGCGGCCCGTGCTGGCCACGAGCGTCGAGCGCCGCCTGTTCGACGGCGACGGCCCCGACGCTCCGCTGCGCTGGTCGCACGGCCCCTACCCGGCGGCGGTGCGGACGCTCGGCCACGAGCTCGACGTGCCGGTGCTCGACCTCACCGCGTTCACGCGCTGGCTGTACGGGTGGCTGGGCCGCGACGCCTCGGCCGCCCTCTTCCCGCACGGCGCCGCCGCGGCGGCGGGCCTGCCCGTCGACGAGAAGCTGGCCACGGACAACACCCACTTCACGACGGCGGGGGCGCGCGCCGTCGCCCGCTACGTCGGCGAGGCCCTGGCGTCGCTCGACGGCGTGCACGACGCCGAGGAGCCGCTCGGGGCGTGGGTGATGCAGCCGTGACAACGCCCGTGGTGGCGGGGACCTACCGCAACGCCCTGGCCGGTCCCGGCGACCTCGCCGGGTGGGTCGCGGAAGGCCCGGTCGGCGTCGAGCACCGCGACGACGGCCTGGTGCTGCGCAGCACGGCCGACGAGGCAGCGCTCGACGCCGACGGCCGCGGGGACCACGCGCACTTCACCTACTGGTGCCCGGACGTCTTCCCGGCGGACGTCGAGGTCGCGTGGGACTTCCGCCCGCTGGCCGGCGACGGCCTGGCGATGCTGTTCTTCGCCGCCACGGGCACCGACGGCCGCGACCTCTTCGACCCGTCGCTGGCCGAGCGCACCGGGTTCTACCCGCAGTACCACTCGGGGGACGTGTCGACGCTCCACGTGTCCTACCTGCGCCGCAAGTGGGCGGCCGAGAAGCGGTTCCGCACCTGCAACCTGCGCAAGAGCCCCGGCTTCCGCCTCGTCGCGCAGGGGGCCGACCCGCTGCCCGGGCCCGACGACGCCGACGGCCACTACCGCGTGCGCGTCACCAAGCGCGGCGCCGACGTCTCCTTCGCGATCGACGACCTCACCCTCTTCACGTTCCACGACGACGCGCCGCTGGGCGCCGGCCGGATCGGCTTCCGGCAGATGGCCCCGCTCGTCGCCCACTACCGCAACCTCGAGGTGACCCCGCTGTCATGACCACCGCCCCCGCCGCATCCCCGCTGACCGAGTCCGTCGAGACCCCGGACGGGGTCGACGTCCCGCTGCGCTGGCTCGACGACGTCGCGCCCGACCTCACGGTCGGCGGCGTCACCTGCGGCGTCCCGTTCCGCCCGGGCGTGGTGCGCGACGCCGCGGCGCTCGCCGTCGTGGACGCCTGGGGCCGCGCCGTCCCCGCGCAGACGTGGCCGCTCGCGACATGGCCCGACGGCAGCGTGAAGTGGTCCGGCGTCGCGCTCGGCGCGGCGACGCCGCCCAGCGCGTCGTACCGCGTGGTCGCCGCCCCGCTGGTCGAGCCGGTCGGGACCCAGGACGTCGTCCCGACGGGCTCGACCGACGGGGTGACGGTCGTCGAGCACGCGGACGAGGTGGTCGTGGACACGGGCGCGTGCACGGTGGTCGTGGGGCGTTCCGGCCCGGACGCCGTGCGGTCCGTGCGGGTGCGCGGCGTGGAGGTGGCGCGCGCGGGGCGGCTGGTGTCCAGCAGGCAGGACCGCCCGGAGCCCGACCACCGGGCGCGGCGCGAGTCCGTGGGCGTCGTGCGCGACGTCGTCGTGGAGCAGGCCGGACCGGTGCGCGCCGTCGTGCGGGTGACGGGCGCGCACCGCGACGTCGACCGGGCCCACGAGGACGGCGCGCCCGCCTGGCTGCCGTTCACGCTGCGCCTGGTGCTCGCGGCCGGGGCGCCCACGTTCCGGCTCGTGCACTCGTTCGTGTGGGACGGCGACCCCGAGCGCGACTTCCTCTCGTCGCTCGGCCTGCGCTTCGACGTCCCGCTGCGCGCCGCGCACCACGACCGGCACGTGCGCCTCGCGGGGGCGGACGGCGGCCTCGTGCGCGAGGCGGTGCAGGGCGTCACCGGGCTGCGCCGGGACCCCGGCGAGGAGGTGCGCGCGGCCCAGGTGGCGGGCCGCGCGACGCCGCCGCTGGAGGAGTGGGACGAGCGCGTCTCCGGCCGCCTGCGGTGGGTGCCGACCTGGGAGGCCTGGTCGCTGCGGCAGCTGAGCGCGAACGGTTTCACCGTGCACAAGCGGACGGCCCCCGACCGGCCGTGGATCGACATGGCGCAGGGCACGCGGTCCGAGGGTCTGGGCTACCTGGGGGACACGGGCGGCGGCCTCGCCGTCGGGCTGACCGGGTTCTGGCAGTCGCACCCGACCGGGATCGACGTCGAGCGCGCGACGTCCGACGTCGGGTCGCTCACGACCTGGCTCTGGTCGCCCGACGCCGCGCCGATGGACCTGCGCTTCTACCACGACGGCCTCGGCCAGGACACGTACGACGACCAGCTCGACGCCCTCGAGATCACGTACGAGGACTACGAGCCGGGGTTCGGGAACGCGCACGGCATCGGCCGCACGCACGAGCTCACCGTCACCGCGTTCGCCGGCACGCCCGACGCCGACGCGCTCGCGCGCCTCGCCGCGGGCACCGCCGTCCGGCCCCAGCTCGTGCCCGTCCCCGAGGCGCTGCACGCGGCGCGCGTGCTCGGCGACTGGGACCTCGTCGACCGCAGCACCCCCGAGCGGGCGGCGCTGGAGGACCGGCTCGCCACGATGCTCGACTTCTACGTCGGTCAGGTGGACCAGCGCTCCTGGTACGGGTTCTGGAGCTACGGCGACGTCATGCACGCCTACGACCCCGACCGGCACGTGTGGCGCTACGACGTCGGCGGCTACGCCTGGGACAACTCCGAGCTCTCCCCGGACCTGTGGCTGTGGACGTCGTTCCTGCGCACCGGCCGGGCCGACGTCTTCCGGCTCGCCGAGCGCATGACCCGCCACACGGGTGACGTGGACGTCTACCACGCCGGCCCCTGGCAGGGGCTGGGCAGCCGGCACAACGTGCAGCACTGGGGGTGCAGCGCGAAGCAGGTGCGCATCTCGACGCCGGCGTACCGGCGGCCGCACTACTTCCTCACCGGCGACGAGCACACCCGGGACCTCATGCTCGAGCTGCGGGACTCCGACCGGAACTTCCTCGGGCTCGACCCGACCCGCAAGGTGCGGCCCGACGCCGCCACGTACCGCCCGCGGCCCGAGGCGTTGGCGGTCGGGCTCGGCACGGACTGGAGCGCCCTGGCCGCCACGTGGCTCGCGGACTGGGAGGCGACGGGGAACGAGCGGTCGCGCGACCGGCTGGTCGGCACCATGACCGACATCGGCGCGCTGAAGCACGGCTTCTTCACCGGCGAGGCGCTGTACGACCTGGGCACCGGCCGGTTCGCCACCGACCGCGACCGCGTCACCGTCTCGCACCTGTCCGCCGTCTTCGGGCTGGTGGAGATCTGCTCGGAGCTGGTGTCGCTGGTCGACGCGGGCCTCGTCGACGCACCCGGCTTCACGGAGGCGTGGCTGCAGTACTGCCGCCTCTACCTCGCGACGCCGGCGGAGCAGGAGGCCGAGCTCGGCGTCGCGCCGTCCGGCACGAACCTCGAGCAGGCGCACTCCCGCCTCGCCGCGTACGCCGCGGCACGGCTCGGCGACGACGGCCTGGCCGACGTCGCGTGGCGCGCGTACTTCCGCGGCGGGGAGTTCATGGGCGAGGAGGCCTTCCACCCCGTGCCGGTGCTGCCGCCCGAGACCCTGGTGCGGATCGACGAGGCGCGGACGCTGTCCACCAACGACGCCGCCCAGTGCAGCCTCGCGACGATCCAGAACCTCGCGCTCATCGGCCATCGATGCGGCCGGGTCTAGGGCCGAAGTGCGCCCCGCCCAGCAAGAGCGGGGCGCATTCCGTGATCGCACGACTACCTGGACAATTCGGCCTCGCACTCTGGTGAAACGGCCGCCAGGACGAACCACGAACCGTCGGACTCGATGAGCTGACGACCTTCCTCTTCGCCTGAGGTCGTACCGAAGAACACGACCTGGAGTTCGAACGGGGCTGCCGTGACAGTGTCGTCGTCCTGACCAGGGTGTGAGACGGTCTCGAAGCGTGTCGACGGATCCGGAAGAGCGACCATGGACCTCAGTGCACCCAGCTCGGCCTGGACACAGGTGTCAGGCACCGCGGATCCGAGAATGACGGTTCCGGTGTCCCGCGGGTCGGGGTACGCCATCACGTTCCGTAGCGCACCGCTGTCGCTCGACCGTACAGCGTTGAGGTACTGCGTGGTTGCCTCCTCGCCGCCTGTCGCTCCTCCTGCCGTTGTGCTGCACCCCGACACGAGGAGCGTCGTGACGACCGTGAGTCCGGCCAGGGCGCGTGCGTGCGAGCTCAACGGGTCGAGGTCCAGCTCAGACTGGTGCGTGTCGCCTTCGGCTTGTAGCCGGTGTAGGTGCTGCCGTGCGCCGTCTGCTTCACCTTCGTCCACGAATAGGTATACCCAGGCCGTGAGGTGCTGAAGGTGTACTTCGGCACCTTTCCGTTGGTGACCTTTTGCGAGTACGAGAGATCCGTCTTCTTGATGATTGCAGCGTCACCGTGCGCCCATCGCGCTGCGGTGGTGGAGAGGGACGTGCGCTTCACAGTCGTCGAGCAGCCGATCTTCTGCGGCAGGGAGATAGAGAAGCCCGCGAACGAGTAGCCGACGCTGAATGCTGTTCCGCACCCGGTCCGTGAGCGTGAGAAGGTCGGTGTCGCCGAGTACACGTTGGAGCGGGCGGCCTGCGTCGACGCGACCCGCTGCGCCCAGCCACCGCTGCGTCCCGAGAACCCGCTGCTGGCGTTCTGCGTCTTGGACCACGTCGACGTGATCTCCGAGATGTAGTAGTCGGCGGACTTGTCCGAGTCCTTGAGGCGGTACTTCCAGGTGCAGTACTTCACGGTTCCACCTGCGCCGTGGGGCTTGTACCCCGGGTAGTACCCGCTGACACGGCCGTTCCCCACTCCCGCACGCCAGGAGAGCGCGCTGCTGCACCCTGACGACACGATGGTTGCAGGCACGGAAGCGGAGAGCGCGGAAGCGTGTGGAGCCGCTACGACGGGAGCCCCGACTGATGTCGTCGCAATCGCGACAGCGAGGACCCATCGTGTCCATCTTCTCGGGGCGTCGTGCATCGTACGGGTTGGGCTGGGCGAATGTTCGGTTGTGGCGCGCATTAACTTGTCTCCCGCGTGAGTGTGATGGCCGCGGCCTCGAAGAGCAGACCGAGAGGAGGCTAGGCGGCCGCTTCGGCAGGTGTAGGGAGATTGCGGAAACGTCAAGCCCGTCGTGGTGGGGTGTGGTGCTTGATATCTTCCGGCCGGACGAGCGGAGGTTGGATCTCAGGTGCCGACGATCACGCAGCTTCGAGCGCTGTACGCGATGTCTGAGCATGGATCGTTGACCAGCGCCGCTGCCGCGCTCGGCTACACCGTTAGTGGGGTCAGCCGGCAGCTGGACGCCCTTGAGGCGGTCATCGGCGGCTCCCTCCTCTTCCGCGGGTCCTCGGGATGGATGGTGACGAATCTCGGTCGGGACGTCTTGGACGAGGCGGAACCGTTGCTCCTTGCCCACGACCGGATCCGCCTGATCGCGGCTCGCCATCGAAGAACGACCAGGAGCGGGGTGGGCCGACCTGATGCGGCACGTTGCGACCAGGAGCCCCGGCTGGCGGGACCGGTGGGGTGAGAGCCACCAAGTACGCTGTGCGGCGGCAATCTTCACCGGACGTTCACGGGCGAGCGGCAGCGGTGAGCACGACGGCCCGCACGCGGGCCCGACGGACGGAGCACCATGAGCCTCGGCTGGACCAAGCACGGCGACGGAAGGCACGTCGGACCCGGCGACGTCGTCGCCCCCGACGAGCGGCTGAGCTGGCCGCGCACCATCGGCATCGGCATGCAGCACGTGGTGGCGATGTTCGGCTCCACGTTCATCGTGCCGCTGATGACGGGGTTCTCGCCTGCCACGACGCTGTTCTTCTCGGCGATCGGCACGGCGCTGTTCCTGCTGATCACGCGCAACCGGCTGCCCAGCTACCTGGGGTCCAGCTTCGCGTTCATCGCCCCGATCCTCGCAGCGACGGCGTCCCACGGGCAGTCCGTGGCGGTGGGCGGGATCCTCGTGACCGGCATTGTGCTGGCCGCGGTTGGCGTCCTGGTGCACTTCGCCGGCGCCCAGTGGATCGACGTCGTCATGCCGCCGGTCGTCACGGGCACGATTGTCGCGCTCATCGGCCTCAACCTGGCTCCGGCCGCGTGGGGAACCTGCAAGGAGAAGGTCGTCGACGGCGCGATCGTCCAGACCTGCGACAACGGGTTCCGCGCGGCACCCCTGACGGCGACGGTCACCCTGGTCGCGATCATCCTCGCGACGGTGCTGTTCAAGGGCATCCTCGGGCGGCTGTCGATCCTGGTCGGCGTGCTGGTCGGCTACATCGCTGCGCTGCTCCTGGGCGAGGTGAGCTTCGCCAAGGTCGAGGCGGCCGACTGGTTCGGCTTCCCGCACTTCGTCACCCCGTCGTTCGAGCCGGCGGTGCTGGGCCTGTTCGTCCCCGTGGTGCTCGTGCTGGTCGCGGAGAACGTCGGCCACGTGAAGTCGGTCGCGGCGATGACGGGCAAGAACCTCGACGACGTCGCCGGCAAGGCCCTGTTCAGCGACGGCCTCGCGACGACGCTCGCGGGCGTCGGCGGCGGCTCCGGCACCACGACGTACGCGGAGAACATCGGCGTCATGGCCGCGACCCGCGTCTACTCGACGGCCGCGTACTGGGTGGCCGCCGCGACGGCCCTGCTGCTGTCGATGTCGCCGAAGTTCGGCGAGCTCATCGCCACCATCCCGGCGGGCGTGCTCGGCGGGGCGACGACGATGCTCTACGGCATGATCGGCATCCTGGGCGCCCGCATCTGGGTGCAGGGCAAGGTGGACTTCGGCAACCCGGTGAATCTCACCACCGCCGCCGTCCCGCTGATCATCGGCATCGCGAACTTCACGTTCTCCGCCGGCGACCTCACCTTCGAGGGCATCGCGATCGGCACCGCGTCCGCGCTGGTGATCTACCACGGCATGCGGGCGATCGCGCGGTGGCGCGGCACCGGCCAGGAGCCCGCATCGCCGGCGTCGGCTCCCGCGGCGGCCGGGACGACGGACTGACGCCAGCCCGGGTGGCCCGGTCCTACTTCTTGGACAGGGTCACCTGGGGGATCGGCGTGATCTCGTCGGCGGGCACGCACCCCTCGACGTCCTCCATCGGGGTCTCGGCGTTCAGCAGCACGCTGTCCTCGCTGAGCGGCGGGCTGTACTCCTCGCCGACCAGCAGGTCGACGGTGTCGCCCTTGCGGTCGTCGAGCACGAGGCGGACGTCGGGGTACTGGGCCGCGAGGGTGTAGGCGCGGGTGATGCCCTTGGTGCCGAACCGCACCTCCGACTGGCCCAGCTTCTCCACCCAGTTGCCGGTGTCGACGATCTTGAACCCGCGCTCGCTGAGGACGTCCTCGTTCGCGCCCGCGAGCGGCTCGCTGCCGTCGGCGGCGTTGTAGACCCGCACCTTGACCTTCGAGTACGGCACGGGCAGGGCGCCGTCGGGCTGGCCCTTGACCTGCGGCAGGCAGGGCTCGGGCTGCGGCGCCTCGGCGACCGGCGTGTAGATGGGTCGCGAGAACGGCGAGCTGAACGCGCCCGAGTACATCGCCGCGGCCGCCAGGCCCGCGAGCAGCAGGAACGCGATGAGGAGCCCGAAGACCACGGCCTGCCGCTCGTGCTCGCGCTTGCGGCGCGTCTCGCGGACCGGGTCAGGGGCAGGTGATGTCACGCGAAGAAACTACCCGAGTTCGAGGGATCGTTCGCGGGAGCGCCGCCGGTCGTGGCGGGAGTCACCGGAGCACGAGGACCCGGGCGTGCAGCACGGGCCGCTGCTGGAGGGCGGCCCGCACGGCGCGGTGCAGACCGTCCTCGAGGTACAGCACGCCCTGGTACTCGACGACGTGGGCGAAGAGGTCGCCGAAGAACGTCGAGTCCTCCGCGAGCAGGTGGTCGAGGTCCAGCGTGCGCTTCGTGGTGACGAGCTCGTCGAGACGCACCTGGCGAGGCGGCACGTCCACCCAGTCCTTGGCGGTGACGTGCCCGTGGTCGGGGTAGGGACGGCCGTCCCCCACGGCCTTGAAGATCATGGCTGCCATCGTAGGGGCGGGCCTGTGACCGGCCGCCTCGTTGCCTCGCGATACGGACACGATCCCGTCACGATCCCGTCACGGGCGGGCCCCGTGGGGGCCCGTGCCGTGCCCGGGAGGACGGGCCTGGTCACGGCCGGGGCGCTGTGGCACGCTGGGACCGACAGCAGCGTGGGAGCGCTCTCATCATGCGGGCGCCGATCAAAGGAGATCGCCGTGGTCCTCGGTTCCTCTCGTCGTCCCTCCACCCCGACGGCGGTCCGGTCGGTCGTCGTCCTCGCCGCGGCCGCGGGCCTCGCCCTCGGCGGGCTCTCGGCGTCGGCGGCGCCGCCACCGCCCCCGGACCCGCAGCTGTGGGTTGACCCGGACAGCTCGACGATCGGTCACGTCGAGGAGCTCGGCCTGACGGGGGACGCGCGCGACGACGCGCTCGCGCTCGCGGGCGTGCCCTCCGCGAGCTGGTTCACCGGCGGTACGCCGCGCGAGGTGAAGCAGGACGTCAAGGACGTCGTCGTGCACGCGCACGCCGACAAGGCGGTCCCCGTGCTGGTCGCCTACAACCTGCCCTTCCGCGACTGCGCGCAGTACTCCGCGGGCGGTGCCACGTCGCTCGCGGAGTACACCGCGTGGATCGACGGGTTCGCGCGCGGGATCGGGAACAAGCAGGCGATCGTGGTCCTCGAGCCCGACGGGCTCGGCATCATCCCCTGGTACACGACCGTCGACGGCAACCAGGAGTGGTGCCGGCCGGCGGAGGCGGACCCGGCCACGGCCGCCGCGGAACGGTTCGCCATGCTCAACCACGCCGTCGACACCCTCGGCGCGCTGCCAGGAACGAAGGTCTACCTCGACGCCGGCAACAGCAAGTGGCTCAACGTCGGAGACAACGCCGACCGCCTCCTCAAGGCGGGCGTCGACCGGGCGGACGGGTTCTTCCTCAACGCCTCGAACTACCAGTACACCGAGAACTCGGTCGCGTACGGGCGGTGGGTCTCGTCGTGCCTCGCGCTCGTCACCCAGGCGGGCGGGGCGTTCGGCGACTGCGGGAACCAGTACTGGAACGGCGGCCCGGCGAACGGGTGGTCGGGCGTGGAGATGTCGCCGTACGGGCGCTGGTCCGCGGACGCCTCCGACCCGGCGCTGAGCACGGCGGGGGTGGACTCGCGGTACGCCGAGCAGCTCGGTGACGTGCGCGCCACGACGTCGTTCGTCGTCGACAGCTCGCGCAACGGGCAGGGGCCGTGGGACCCGGCGACGTCCGAGAACGTGTACGCCGACGCCGAGGACTGGTGCAACCCGCCCGGCCGCGGGCTGGGCCTGCGACCCACGCTGGACACCGGCGAGCCGCTGGTCGACGCCTACCTCTGGATCAAGGTGCCGGGGGAGTCCGACGGCCAGTGCTTCCGCGGCACCGGCGGGCCGCTCGACCCCGAGCGAGGCATGGTGGACCCGCCCGCCGGGCAGTGGTTCGTCGAGCAGGCGGACGAGCTGGTCGAGCTCGCGGTGCCCGCCCTGTCCTGACCGCCGCTACCGGCGCAGCTCCACCAGGTGCCGGGCCGAGTGCGCGACGAACGGGCCGTCGGCCCGGATCCGTTCGTGCAGGTCGCGCAGCTCGGTCCGGTACGCGTCGACCGTGAATCCCGGCACCATCCACACCACCTTGCGCAGGAACCAGACGACGGCGCCGACGTCGTGGAACTCGATCCGCAGGCGCTCGGCCCGCAGGTCGACGAGCTCGAGCCCGGCGGCGCGGGCGGCGGCCATCTCGTCCTCCGGGTCGCGGCCGCGCCGGACCTCCTCGGGCTGGGGGCCGAGGAAGAGCTCGACGAGCTCGAAGACGCTCGCCGGCCCGACGTGCTGCGCCAGGTACGTCCCGCCCGGACGCAGCACGCGCGCGATCTCCGCCCAGCGGGGCACGACCGGGTGCCGGCTCGTGACGAGGTCGAACGCGCCGTCCGCGAAGGGCAGGGGCGGCGAGCCCGGTCCGCCGTCGTCGTGCGCGACGACGGCCACGCCGCGCGGGTGCAGCAGGCGGGTGGCGGCCGCGACGTTGGGCGGCCAACCTTCGGTGGCGACCAGCAGGCGGGGGAGCGTCGGCGCGGCGGCGAGCACCTCGCCCCCGCCCGTCTGCAGGTCGAGCGCGGCGTCGACCGTGCCGAGCCGCTCGTGCAGCAGCCGGGAGAAGCGCCAGCTCGGGCGTTCCTCCGTGGCGCGGCCCTCCAGCCAGGAGAAGTCCCAGCCGGACATCGGTGCGGCGTCGGCCTCGGCGACGAGCTCGTCGAACGTGCGGTCCATCCCGCCATCCTCGGACGCCGACCAGGCGGTTGCTACCGAAATAGCCCGCGACGAGGGCGGATACCGGTGGCAACCGCGTGGTCGGCGCGGGCCGGCCTCGACGACGACGGGCCCGGGACCACTCTCGTGGTCCCGGGCCCGTCGGTCCGGCGGAGGATGGGGGATTCGAACCCCCGAGGGCGTGAACCCAACACGCTTTCCAAGCGTGCGCCATAGGCCGCTAGGCGAATCCTCCTGGAGCGCGACCCGCATCCTGCGCGGGCAGCCCCAGAAGAATAGCCGACACCCTGCCGTGGCTCCGAATCCTGCCGGGGTGACGGCGGTCTCTATCCTGTCTCCGCCGTGTCGCTGCCGCCGGTTTCGGGACGGGGCGGGGTCTCGGTTAGGCTGTCGTGCAGACCCCTCGTGCGGCACCATCTCGCCGAACTCCCCCAGGGCCGGAAGGCAGCAAGGGTAAGTGAGCTCTGGTGGGTGTGCGAGGGGTCCTTCACGTCAGACCCGGCCCTCGCAGCGTCGCGAGAGTGCCGCGGGTCACAGAATCCACCATGCGGACGGAGAATCGTCCACTGCATGAGATTTCCCGGCGATCGGCTTGGTGAACCGGGCAGCGGGTGGTCACTCTGAGGGCATGCCCCGCATCGCTCCCGCAGCCACCTCGACCGCGCGCACACGCCGTCGCGGCGAGATGTGCCGCGTCGTGATGACGACGGGCCGCATGACCACCTGCCGAATGTGCGAGCTCGGCTGACGCCTCCCCGGCATCGCCCGACGACGTCGTCGTCGCCCCTCCCCGGCCTGCCGGGGAACCCCGTTCTCTGCCGCCTCGAGCTGATGGCCGTGGCCGCCGCACCCACCCCGCTCTCTCACCGGCGCCGTACCCGGCGCCCGCCCGGAAGGACCCACCCGTGTCCCGTACCACCCGCAACCGCCTCCTCACCGTCACCGCGATCGCCGCGGCCGCCACGTTCACGCTGTCCGCCTGCGGCGGCGGCTCGGGCAACGCGGAGGGCGACGGCACGCTCCGCATCGGCGTCGTCGGCGCGTCCGACGACAAGTGGGCCGTCTTCACCGACAAGGCGAAGGAGGAGGGCCTCGACATCGAGCTCGTCGACCTGCAGGACTACACGCAGGCCAACCCCTCCCTCTCGCAGGGCGAGCTGGACGCGAACCAGTTCCAGCACCTGCAGTTCCTCGCCGGCTACAACGTCGACGCCGACGACGACCTGACGCCGATCGGCGCCACCGCCGTCTACCCGCTGGGCCTGTACTCGGAGAAGCACACCTCCCTCGAGGAGATCCCCGCCGGCGGCGAGGTCGCCGTGCCGAACGACCCGACCAACCTGGCCCGCGCGCTCCTCGTGCTGCAGGACGCCGGCCTCATCGAGCTCAAGGACGGCGGCAGCGCCGTCTCCACCGAGGCCGACGTGCTGCCCAGCTCCAAGGTCACCGTCACCCCGGTCGCGGCCGAGCAGACGCCGATCCAGCTGAAGTCCGTGGACGCGTCCATCGTCAACAACGACTTCCTCGCGGACTCGGGCCTCGACCCGGAGTCGGCCCTGTTCCAGGACGACCCCGACTCCGACGCCGCCGCCCCGTACATCAACGTGTGGGTCGCGCGCGCCGAGGACAAGGACGACCCGGACCTGAAGAAGCTGGTCGAGATCTCGCACTCCGACGAGGTCGTCGCCGCCGAGCAGAAGCAGTCCGGCAACACCGCTGTCATCAAGGACAACTCGCCCGAGGAGCTGCAGGAGATCCTGTCCGGCCTCGAGGACGACATCCGCAACGCCTCCTGACCCGACGACGGCCGGGGAACGCGGGCCAGCCCGCGCGCCCCGGCCGTCGTGCCGGGCACGATGGACGGCAGACCGGTCGGGCGGGCGACGGGCAGACCAGTGAGGACGAACAGGTGAGCGACAACACGGCCGGACCGGCCCCCGGGACGCCGGCGATCGAGCTGCGCGGGGTGTCGAAGACGTTCGGCGAGGGCGACCGCGCGGTGCACGCCGTCGACGACGTGTCCCTCACGGTCCGCGCGGGCGAGATCTTCGGCGTCATCGGCTACTCCGGCGCGGGCAAGTCCACGCTGGTGCGCCTCGTGAACGCGCTGGAGACCGTCACGGCGGGCTCCGTGCTCGTCGAGGGCACCGACCTCACCGGGCTGCCGGAGCGCAAGGTCCGCGGGATCCGCGCGCGGATCGGCATGATCTTCCAGCAGTTCAACCTGCTGAGCTCGCGCACCGTCGCGGGCAACGTCGCCTACCCGCTCAAGGTGGCGCGCTGGCCCAAGGAGAAGCGTGCGGCCCGCGTGGCCGAGCTGCTCGAGTTCGTCGGGCTGTCCGACAAGGCGCGCGCGTACCCGCGCCAGCTCTCCGGCGGGCAGAAGCAGCGCGTGGGCATCGCCCGTGCCCTCGCGACGTCGCCCACCATCCTGCTCGCCGACGAGGCGACGTCCGCCCTCGACCCCGAGACCACCCGCGACGTGCTCGCCCTGCTGCGGCGCGTCAACGCGGAGCTCGGCCTCACCATCGTCGTCATCACGCACGAGATGGACGTCGTGCGCTCCCTGTGCGACCGCGTCGCCGTCATGGAGCACGGCAAGGTGGTCGAGGTCGGCGACGTGTACGACGTGTTCTCCGCGCCCAGCGCCGACGCCGCCCAGCGGTTCGTCGGCACGTCCATGCACGACCGGCCCTCGCCCGACGCGCTCGCCCGACTGCGCGAGCGCCACCCCGGGCGCCTCGTCACCGTCGGCGTGCGGGAGGGCGCGAGCTCCGGCACCGAGCTCTTCCGCCTGCTGCGCGAGCACGAGGTGGACGGCTCCGTCGTCTTCGGCGGCATCAGCGAGGTCGGCCAACGGCCGTTCGGCTCGCTCACCGTCGAGCTCGTCGCGCCCGACGACCGCATCGCGGCGTTCCTCGCCGCGCTGCGCGAGCGCGCCGAGGTCGTCGACCTGGGCACCGCTGCGCGGCCGGTCGACGACCCGCGTGCGATCCGCGCCGACCGCGCCCCGCAGGGCGACACCTCCGCGGCGCCCGACGACGAGCTCGGAGATCCCTACCGCGAGGCGCGTGATGCGGTCACCCGCCACGGCTTCTTCGGCAACCTGGGAGGTCGCTCATGAACCGCGACTGGTCCACCCTGTGGCCGCTGCTGTGGGAGGCGTTCGGCCAGACCCTGCAGATGGTCACCATCGCCCTGCTCACGGGCGGCATCGCCGGCCTCGCGCTGGGGCTCGCGCTCTACGTGACCCGGCCGGGCAACCTGCTGGCGAACAAGGCCGTGTTCGGCGTCCTCAACGTGGTCGTCAACATCGTGCGCCCGATCCCGTTCATCATCTTCGTGACGCTGCTCGGGCCGGTGACGCTGCAGGTCGTGGGCACGACGCTCGGCACGGAGGCGTTCATCTTCCCGCTGTCGGTCATGACGGCGTTCGGGACGTCGCGGATCGTCGAGCAGAACCTCGTCGGGATCGACCCGGGCGTCGTCGAGGCGGCCCGCGCGATGGGGGCGTCGTCGTGGCGCATCATCACGACCGTCCTCGTGCCCGAGGCGCTCGCCCCGCTGATCCTCGGGTACACGTTCCTGTTCATCGCCGTGCTCGACATGTCCGCGATCGCCGGCCTCATCGGCGGCGGCGGGCTCGGTGACTTCGCCCTGCGGTACGGCTACCAGCGCTACAACTGGATGGTCGTGCTGGTCACCGTCGCGGTGATCATCGTCATCGTGCAGGTCGTGCAGTGGGTGGGGAACCGCCTGGCGCGCAAGGTGCTGCACCGCTGACGCCCTCGACGTAGCACCTGGTGGCGGTTCGACGGCCTGAATCGTCACCAGGTGCTACGTCGAGAGCACGCGCGGACCGGCCTGTGCAGCGGCCTCGTCGGTGTCGGCTGCGGCGTCTAGGGTTGGGCGGGTGACGACAGCCCTGTACCGCCGCTACCGGCCCGAGACGTTCGCCGAGGTGATCGGCCAGGAGCACGTCACCGCACCGCTCATGCAGGCCCTGCGCAGCGGGCGCGTCAACCACGCCTACCTGTTCTCCGGGCCGCGCGGGTGCGGCAAGACGACGTCCGCCCGCATCCTCGCGCGCACGCTGAACTGCGCGCGCAACACCCCGGAGACCCCGCTCGACACCCCGTGCGGCGAGTGCCCGTCGTGCGTCGAGCTGGCGCGCGGCGGCCCCGGCTCTCTGGACGTCGTCGAGATCGACGCGGCCAGCCACAACGGCGTCGACGACGCGCGCGACCTCCGCGAGCGCGCCACGTTCGCGCCCGCCCGCGACCGGTACAAGATCTTCATCCTCGACGAGGCGCACATGGTGACGCCGCAGGGCTTCAACGCCCTGCTCAAGATCGTCGAGGAGCCGCCGCCGCACGTGAAGTTCGTCTTCGCGACGACGGAGCCGGACAAGGTGATCGGCACCATCCGGTCCCGCACCCACCACTACCCGTTCCGGCTCGTGCCGCCGGACGTGCTGGGCCCCTACCTCGAGCAGCTCACCGCCGCCGAGGGGATCGAGCTGGGCGGCGGCGTCGTGCCGCTGGTGACCCGCGCGGGCGGCGGCTCCGTGCGCGACAGCCTCTCCGTGCTCGACCAGCTCATCGCCGGCGCGACCGACGGGGTCGTCGAGTACGACACGGCCGTCGGCCTGCTCGGCTTCACGCACGCCACCCTGCTCGACGACGTCGTCGACGCCCTCGCCGCGGGCGACGGCGCGTCGATCTTCCGTGTGGTCGACCAGGTGATCGCCACCGGGCACGAGCCGCGGCGGTTCGTCGAGGACGTGCTCGAGCGGCTGCGCGACCTCATCGTCATCGCCGTCTCCGGCGACGCGGCCGAGGCCGTGCTGCGCGGCCTGCCCGCCGACCAGCTGGAGCGCATGCGCGCCCAGGCGGGGCGCCTCGGCGTGTCCGAGCTGTCGCGCGCGGCCGACCTCGTCAACGCCGCGCTCACCGAGATGACCGGAGCCACGTCGCCCCGGCTGCACCTCGAGCTCCTCTGCGCGCGGCTGCTGCTCCCCGGCGCCGACGACGGCACGGAGGGGCTCGCCGCACGCATCGAGCGGCTCGAGCGGGGCAGGATCGCCGCCGGCGACACGCCCGTGCCGGCCGCGCCGCGCGCTGACCGGGACGTGGCCCCGACGCCCGCCCCGCAGTCGTCCGCGGGCGGAGGCGGCGGGCTGAGCGGCGCTGCCGCCGCACGGGCCGCCCTGCAGGCGAGCCGGCGTCCGGTCGCCGAGCCCGAGGGCGCCGCGGAGCCGGAGCCCACGGTGCCCCAGCCCGAGCCCGTTGCCGAGCCCGAGTCCTCGGTGGTCGAGCCTGTCGAGCCCTCCGCGACCGTCGAACGCGAGCCCGCGGTGGACGAGCTCGTCGAAGCCCCCGCGACTGTCGAGTCCGAGCCTGCGGTGGACGAGCCCGACGAGCCCGACGAGCCCGACGAGGCCGCAGAGGCTGCCGAGCCCGACGGGCCCGACGAGGTCGAAGAGCCTGCCGAGTCCGCAGCGCCCGCGCCGGTCGAGCCGGTCGAGGCCACTCCGTCCACCGAGCCGGCGCCCGAGCCCGCGCCGTCCGCTCCCGCGAGCGCCGTCACCACCGAGGTGGTCCGGCGGCGGTGGCGCGAGGTCCTGACCGCCATCCAGAGCCCGCAGGCCGCCGCGTTCCTTGGTGAGAACGCCCAGGTGAAGAGCCTGGAGGGCGACGTGCTGCGCCTCGGGTTCGCGCCGGCCGTCGTCGGGCTGGCGCGCCGCGGACGGCCGGAGACCATCTCGGACGCCGTCTATCAGGCGCTGGGTATCGCCGTGCAGGTCGAGATCGTCGAGGACGTGCCCGGCCGGCGTCCGCGGGAGGCCGGCAGCGCTCCGGCCCCGTCCGACCCGGGCGCCGACGCCGCCGAGGAACCCGACGACTCCGGGCGGCCCGCCGACCCCGCGTGGCCCGACGTCCCCCCGCCCGGCGAGGGGCGCTCCGGTGGGGGCGGCGGCGCCACGGCCGGCGGCCCGGGCCCCGGAGCCGGCCCACGCCCGTCCGCCACCACGGTGGCGGCGACCGGGTCGCGCCCGGCCACCGCCGTCGCCGTCGTCGACCCGCCGGCGCCGTCCGCTCCGCGCGCGACGCAGGGTGCCCCGCGGACCCCGCAGCCGCAGCAGCAGGCGAGACAGGTCGCCTCGGTCGACGAGGCCGACGCGGCCTGGCTCGCCGGCGTCTCCCTGCACGAGCCCCCGCCCGACGACCTCCCCGAGCCGCCGCTGGACGAGCCGGTCGCAGCCCCGGTGGCCCGGCCCGTCGCGCCGCCGCGACCCGCGCCCGAGACACCGCCGGTCGCGAGCGCGCCCGCGGCCGCCCCGGCGTCGTCGTCCCCGCCCGCCCCCGCGGTGCCGCCCGCGCGCGAGACCCCGCGGCAGGCCGCCGAGCGTCGGGTGCGCGAGGCGCAGCAGTCGGAGGGCCGGTCGTCCCGGGCGTCCGCGTCCGGAGGGAACCCCGCGGACGACGAGCCGTCCGCCGACGACCCCGACATCGCGTCCGCCGGGCTGGTCGGCGTGCAGCTCGTGGTGCAGGTGCTCGACGGGAAGGTCATCGAGGAGATCGCGGAGCAGCCCTGACATGACCGGCCACACCACCACCGACGGCACGACCCGCACCACCACGCTGCACATCGTCGCGGCCGTCATCGTGCGCGACGACGGCCGCGCGCTGCTCGTGCGCAAGCGCGGCACGACGGCGTTCATGCAGGTGGGTGGCAAGATCGAGCCGGGCGAGGAGCCCGTCGCCGCGCTCGTGCGGGAGTGCGCCGAGGAGATCGGCCTCGTCGTCGACCCGGCCGCCGTCGGCCCGCTCGGGCGCCGGACCGCCGTGGCCGCCAACGAGCCGGACCACGTGGTCGACGCGCACGTCTTCGAGGTCGCGCTCCCCGCCGGGTTCGCCGTCGAGACGCGCGCCGAGCTCGCCGAGCACGTCTGGGTCGACCCGGCTTCCCCGGTCGCGCCGCACCCGCTCGCGCCGCTGTCCGCGGACCTCATGACCGACGTCGCCGCACGCCGCCCGGCCGGATGAACGACGTCCCGCGCCGCGGGGCGATCCACCACGTCGAGCTCTGGGTGCCCGACCTGCCGCGCGCCGTGCGCTCCTGGGGCTGGCTCCTCGGCGAGCTCGGCTACCGGCCGCACCAGTCGTGGGAGCACGGGCGGTCCTGGCTGCTGGGCGACGGCTACGTCGTCGTCGAGCAGAGCCCCGCGATGACCGCGGCAGCCCACGACCGGCGTCGGCCGGGCCTCAACCACCTCGCCCTGCACGCCGGGTCGCGCGCACAGGTCGACGCGCTGGCTGCCGCCGCACCCCGGCACGGCTGGACGCTCCTCTTCCCGGACCGGCACCCGCGCGCCGGCGGCCCCGAGCACTACGCCGCCTATCTCGAGGACGCGGACGGCTTCGAGGCCGAGCTCGTCGCGGGCTGACCGCCCCCGGCCCGGTACTACCTCGCGGGAGCCTGTACTACCTCGCGGGAGCCCGTACTACCTCGGCAGGGCGGCGCGCAGGTCGTCCAGCCAGCCGGCGAGGTTGGCCACGGAGTCGGGCATGAACGGCACCTCGTCGAGCATGCGCAGGAACCGGGCGGCCGGCACCCACGCGCCCCACGCGACCTCCTCGGGCTGCCACGTGACGGGTCCGTCGTAGGTGCACTCGAAGAGGAACTCGCGCATCCGGGTGCGGTCGTCGGCGTAGTCGGCCACGCCGAGCGGCGCCAGCTCCACGCCGGTCACGCCGAGCTCCTCCGCCAGCTCGCGGCGCGCGGAGTCGAGCGGCTCCTCGCCGGCGCGCAGCACGCCGCCCGCGCAGAAGTCGTACCGGCCGGGGTACAGGTCCTTCGTGTCGGTGCGGCGGTGCACGTAGACGTCGCCGGCGGCGTTGCGCACGACGACGGCGGTAGCCGCGTGCCGCAGGTTCTCCGCGCGCACCTGCGCGCGTGGCGCCGTCCCGCACTCGCGCCCCGCCTCGTCGTACAGCGCCACGACCTCGGCCCCCGCGACCTCGCCCATACGAGCATCCTGCCGCACCCGCCGGCCGGCATGACAGATGTCACGGCCCGCCCGTGCGCGGCTCACGTCACCCGGTGACGGGCGGCACTACCTGCGACGACGCCCCGCGGGGAGGGTGGAGGCATGACTTCGGAACCCATCGTCCACGTCCGCGGGGCACGCCGCCGGTACGGCACGTTCGAGGCCGTCCGCGGGGTCGACCTCGACGTCCACCGCGGGGAGCTCGTCGCCCTGCTCGGCACCAACGGCGCGGGCAAGACGTCGTTCGTCGAGCTCGTCGAGGGGCTCGCGCCTGCCTCCGGCGGCACGGTCCGCGTGCTCGGTCACGACCCGTACCGCGAGCGGCGGCGCGTCGTGGGGTCCCTCGGGATCATGCTGCAGAGCGCCGGGTTCTCCGGCGACCTCACGGTCGCGGAGACGGCGCGCACCTGGGCCGGCACCCTGTCGCGCCCGCGACCGGTCGCCGACGTCCTCGGCGCGGTCGGGCTGGAGCACCGCGCCGACGTGCGCGTCGCCAGCCTCTCGGGCGGGGAGAAGCGCCGCCTGGACCTGGCGCTCGCCACCCTGGGCGACCCCGAGCTCCTCTTCCTCGACGAGCCCACGACCGGCCTCGACCCGGAGAGCCGCCGCGCCACCTGGGCGCTGGTGCAGGGCATGCTCGACGCGGGCACCACGGTGCTGCTCACCACGCACTACCTCGAGGAGGCGGAGCAGCTCGCCGACCGGATCGCGATCATGCAGGCCGGCCGCGTGGTGCGGACGGGGTCGGTCGCCGACGTCGTCGCCGCCGAGCCCGCCCGCGTCGAGGCGGTGGTGCGCAACGACGGCGGCCGGGCCGTCACGCCCGCGGTGGCGGACCTGCCCGCGCTGGCCGGCCTCGTCGGCGCACCCGACGTCGACCGCACCGGCCGCCTGCGGCTGCGCACCACGCGCCTGCAGGACGACCTGCTCATCCTGCTGCAGTGGGCCGACGCCCGGCGCCTGCGGCTCGACGACCTCGACGCCCGGGCGGCGTCGCTCGAGCAGGCGTTCCTCGCCCTCGACGACACCGCCGGCACGCCCGGCGCGCAGCGCACGACCGACACGGAGGCAGCGGCATGACCACCACGACCACCACCCCCGCCCGGGCCACACCGGGCACGGGCGGCGGCGCCCGCCGCGTCGCGGCGCTCGCCCGCGCAGAGCTGCGCCTGCTCGTGCGCAACCGCACCGCGCTGTTCAACGCGCTCGCCCTCCCGCCGATGACGGTCGGGCTGTTCGCCGCGCTCGGCGTCGTCGGGGACGGGACGCCCGCCGCGGCGGGCGCCGTCCTGCTGAACCTGCTGACGTTCATGGCGCTCGCGTTCGTCGTCTACTACAACCTCACCGTCGCGTTCGTGGCCCGGCGCGAGGAGCTGGTGCTCAAGCGCTACCTCGTGGGGGAGTGCTCCCGGGCGGAGATCCTGGTCGGCACCGCGGTGCCCGCGGTCGTGGTGGCGCTGGCGCAGACGCTGCTGGGGATCGTCGCGGTGTCGGTGTTCCTCACGCCGCCGGCGTTCGTCAACCCGCTGCTGATGGTCGTGGCCGTGCTCGGCGGGGCCGCGATGCTCACGGTGCTGGCCGCCGCGACGTCCGGCCTGTCCCGCACCGTGGAGTCCGCGCAGCTCACCACGCTGCCGCTGCTCGTCGTCGCGATCCCGTTCGCCGGCCTCTTCGGAGCGCCCGGTGCGTCGAGCGGCGTGCTCGACACGATCGGCACGTTCACCCCGCTGCGCCCGGTCACCGACCTCATGCTGCTCGGCGCCGGCGGGATCGACGGGGACGGCCACGTGGTGACGTTCGCCGAGACGTTCGGCGCCGCCGCGCTGCCTGCCGCCGTGCTCGCCGCGTGGACCGTCGTGGGCGTGCTCGCCGCCCGGCGGTGGATGCGCTGGGAGCCGCGTCGGTGACCCACCTGCCACCGGGGCGGCCGGTCCTGGCACCATGGCAGGCTGACGGCGTGAGAACACGTCGTCGGCCCACGGCCCTGGCAGGTGGTGCGCGCGGGGTCGAGACGTACACCCGCGTGAGCCTCTACTCGTTCGTCCTCCTCGAGCCCTTCTTCTCCCTGTACGCGGTGGCGGCGCTGGCCGGCACGGACGAGGTCCCCGCGGTCGGCCCGGCGGCGGTCCTGGCGGTCCTGGGCCTCGTGCACGTGGCGCTGTGCCTCGGCACCATCCACGTCGGGTTCGACGAGCCGCTGACCACCGGGCGGCGCCGCCCCCGCCCGGTGGTCGCGGCGCTGCTCGCGGTGACGGGTGCCGTCGTGGTCGTCTCCGTCGTCGTGCTGCCCGAGGCCGTCGGGGACGGCCTCATGGGCGACCCGCGCAGCATGATGATCGCGGTGGCCGGGGCGGCGACGTGCGGGGCGCTCGCCGTCGCGACCCCGATCCGGCGCGTGCTGACCGTGGGACTTGCTGTGCCGGTCGTCGTCATCGGCGTCAGGCTCGCCTCCGACCCGACCGCCGGGACGGTCGCGTCCGCGCTCGGCACCGGCCTGGGCGCGTACGTGTTCCTCCTGTTCTGGGCGTCGACCGTGCGGCTGTCCATGTGGATCGTCGAGGTGGTGCGCGAGCTCGACACCGCGCGGCAGGCCTCGGCGCGGCTCGCCGTCGCGGAGGAGCGGCTGCGCATCGCGCGCGACATGCACGACGTCGTCGGCCGAGCGCTGTCCGCCGTCGCGGTGAAGTCCGAGCTCGCGGCCGCGCTCGCGCGCCGCGGCGACCCTCGGGGTGCCGACGAGATGGACGATGTGCGCTCGCTCGCCCAGGACTCTCTGCGCGAGGTGCGCCGCGTCGTCGCCGGCTACCGGGCGGCCGACCTGTCGACGGAGCTCGACGGAGCCCGGTCCGTGCTGCGCGCGGCGGGGGTGACCGTGCGGGTCGTGGGCGAGGTGCCGGAGCTGGCGGCCCCGCAGGCCGACGCGCTGGCCTGGGTGGTGCGCGAGGCCGTCACGAACATCGTGCGGCACTCCGCCGCACACGAGTGCCGGATCGATCTTGACCGGCAGGAGGAGACGGGGGAGATGGTGCTGAGGGTGAGCAACGACGGAGCCCGCGTGGGCGTCGCCGGGGTGGCCGGGCTGGAGGGCGGCGCCGGCCTCGTCGGGCTGCGGGAGCGGCTCGCCGCCGTCGGGGGAGCGCTCGACGTGGCGGCCGACGGCGACCGGTTCGTCCTCACGGCCCGCGTGCCGGGGGAGGTGGACGCGTGATCCGCGTGGTGCTCGCCGACGACGAGACGCTGATCCGGGACGCGGTCGCCCAGCTGCTCGCCCTCGAGGACGATCTCGAGGTCGTGGCGGTCGCGGGGAACGGGACGGAGGCCGTGGCGACGATCGAGCGACACGCCCCCGACGTGGCGGTGCTCGACCTGCAGATGCCGGGCGCCGACGGGATCGAGGTCGCCGAGGCGGTCCGCAGGACGGTGCCGGCCTGCGGTGTCGTCATCGTCACGAGCCACGGCAGACCCGGGCACCTCAAGAAGGCGCTCGCCGCGGGGGTCCGGGGCTTCCTGCCCAAGTCGGTGTCGGCGGCCGTGCTGGCGGGCGCCGTACGACAGGTCGCGGGCGGCGGCCGGTACGTGGACCCGGAGCTCGCGGCCGACGCGATCTCCGCGGGCGACTCGCCCCTGACCGCGCGCGAGGCGGACGTGCTCGAGCTCGCGGCGGACGGCGCCCCCGTCGAGGAGATCGCGGAGCGCGCCGCCCTGGCGCCCGGCACGGTGCGCAACTACCTGTCGTCGGCGGTGGCGAAGCTCGGCGTCGCGAACCGGCACGAGGCCGTCCGGCTGGCGCGCGCCAAGGGCTGGCTCTGAGAGGCCGGACCGTCCCCGCCAGCCCGTAGGCTGGACCCTTGTGTACGAGGGCGCAGTCCAGGACCTGATCGACGAGCTCGGCCGCCTCCCCGGCGTCGGGCCCAAGAGCGCGCAGCGGATCGCGTTCCACCTGCTCGCGGCGGACGCGGCCGACGTGCGCCGGCTCGCCGACGCGCTCACCGAGGTCAAGGCGCGCGTGCAGTTCTGCGAGACGTGCGGCAACGTCGCCGAGTCGGAGCGGTGCCGCATCTGTGCCGACCCGCGCCGCTCCGACGACGTGATCTGCGTGGTCGAGGAGCCCAAGGACGTCGTCGCGATCGAGCGCACCCGCGAGTTCCGCGGCAGGTACCACGTGCTCGGCGGCGCCATCAACCCGATCGAGAACGTCGGCCCCGACGACCTGCGCATCAGCCAGCTCATGACGCGCCTCGCCGACGGCACGGTCACCGAGGTCATCCTCGCCACCGACCCCAACATCGAGGGCGAGGCGACGGCCACGTACCTGTCGCGGCTCATCGCGCCCATGGGCGTCACCGTCTCCCGCCTCGCGTCGGGTCTGCCCGTCGGGGGAGACTTGGAGTACGCGGACGAGGTGACCCTCGGCCGCGCGTTCGAGGGCCGGCGGGTCGTCGGCGGCTGACCAGCCGAGACGCACCCGAGACTCGCACCGACCGCATCACCGACGCCGCCACCGCGGCGGGAGGGGGCAGCACCGTGGGGGAGATCGAGGCGGGATCGGAGTTCCGGGACGTCGCCGAGCAGATGTCCGCGCAGGCACGCGTGTTCCTCTCGACGACGACCCAGGTCGCGTCGGGCGCCGCGCCGGGCGCGGAGATCGCGCTGCTCATCCTCGCGACGTCCGACCTGCTGTCCGCGGGCGCGCGGCTCGCCGCCATCGTGGACGTCGTCCCTGCCGAGCGGTGGGAGCCCGACGCCGGGCCCGAGACCGACGTCGATCCGCTGCGCGACGCGCTCGCGCAGATGTTCGACGGCTTCGACGACTACGTCGAGGTGTCCGACCCGGCGCTGAGCGCCGACGTCGCGCCCGCGACGCTGTCCGGCGACCTGGCGTGCGTCGCCGAGGAGATCGCCAAGGGCCTGCAGCACTTCGACGACGGCCACGAGCTCGAGGGCCTGTGGTGGTGGCAGTTCAGCTACCTGTCGGTGTGGGGCGAGCGCGCGTCGTCGGCGCTGCGCGTGCTGCAGGGCGTGCTGGCGCACCTGCGGCTCGACGTCGCGGACGACGTCGCCGCCGAGGCGGAGTACGACGCCCTGCACTCCTGAGCCCGGGCGGGGCTCGTCAGCCCGCGGCCGCCGCCGCGCGGGCGTAGTGCTCGCGCTGCGCGGGGTAGTACGACTCCCACGCCACCGAGTCCGCACCCCGGCCCGAGCGCACCGCGACGAGCCGGTCGAGGTAGTACTCCCACCCGGGCCCGATCGAGGCGACGTCGTCGTCCGCGCCCAGCCGCTGCCGGAACGTCAGCGTCGTCACGCCGTCGTCCTCCGAGAGGTCGAGCGCCAGGTGCCAGACCCCGCCGGGGGCGGCCGTGTCGACGGCGTACCCGCGCGGCGGCTCGCACCGCGTGATGACGCACTCGGCGGCCTCGGCGTCCGCGCTCTCGGCGGTCATGAAGAACTGGATCGTGCCGGTCGCCGGGTCGCCCTCCCAGCGGCCGACCCACGCCTCGAGCGGTCCGGGCTCGGTGATGCTGGCCCACACGTCGGCGGCGTCGGCGTCGAACCTGCGCACGACGACGAGCTCGCGCCCGCCGGGCCCGTGCTCGACGGTGCCGGTCGCCGCGACGGCGGGACGCTGCTCGTCCGTCATGCCTCCCAGGGTGGCACGGAGAGGCGTGCGTCGGGAGAGGGGACGGGCACCGGCCGACGGCGGGCATGACAGGATTCCCCGGTGCCCGACCTCGACACCCTCACCATCGTGCTGCTCGTGCTGGCCGGGCTCACCGCCGGCTGGGTCGACGCCGTCGTGGGCGGCGGCGGCCTGATCCAGCTCCCCGCCCTGCTGCTGGTGCCCGGCATCTCGCCGGTGCAGGCGCTGGCCACCAACAAGCTGGGCTCGATCATGGGCACGTCCACCAGTGCCGTGACCTATTACCGGCGCGTGGGCCCGGACCTCACGACGGCGGGACCGATGGCGGTCGCCGCGTTGGTGGGGGCGTTCGGCGGCGCCGCCCTGGCGAGCCGCATCCCGGCCGACCTGTTCAAGCCGATCATCCTCGTCGTGCTGATCGGTGTGGCCACGTACACCGTGCTCAAGCCGAAGCTCGGTGCGCACGACAACCTCCGCTGGGAGGGCAACCGGCACCGCTGGACGGCCGCGGGCATCGGCCTCGTCATCGGCGCGTACGACGGGCTGCTCGGCCCGGGCACCGGCACCTTCCTCGTCATCGCGCTGGTGAGCGTGCTGGGGTACGCCTTCCTGCCGGCGTCGGCGCTGGCCAAGATCGTCAACTTCGCGACCAACCTCGGCGCGCTGCTGTTCTTCGTGCCGCACGGCGCCGTCCTGTGGGGCCTCGGGCTGATGATCGGCGCCGCCAACCTCGTGGGCGCGTACGTCGGGGCGCGGATGGCGGTGGCGAAGGGCAGCGCGTTCGTGCGCGTCATCTTCGTCGTCGTGGTGGGCGCCCTGATCGTGAAGCTGGGCTACGACGTCGTCACCGGCGCCTAGCGGTGCGACGGACCGGCGGGGAACTCGTTCAGCAGCGCTGACGTGACCTTCACGTCCCGCAGCTCGCTCCAGCCGACCGCACGCGTGAGCCGCCACCAGGCGTCTCTCGTGTAGACGCGCTCCCTGCGGCCCTCGTGGATCCGGTAGAGGTAGCCCGTCCGGTCGGACCTGGCGAAGAACGAGATGGGCTCGACGTCGAAGGCGTCCTTGGCCCGGGCGGGGATCCGGGGGTCGGTGCAGTCGCCACCCCAGTGGCGCACGGTGCCGCAGGCGGTCGCCCACATGAGGTCGCCGTTGCCGTCGAGCATGACGTAGCGGCCGGACGGCACCCGGGCCCAGCGGGAGTCGAAGTCGGTGCCCCGCTCCAGGCTCGTCAGGAACGTGCGGCTCGCGTACGAGGCCCGGCCGAGCCGCTTCGCCAGCGCGGCGCGCGCCCTGGTGCTCGTGAGGAGGTGCCGGGTGCTGCCGGAGACGAACCACACCTCGTCGCGGGTGGCGTGCGGCCGGTACTCGACGAGGTACCCGGTGCTCTTGTTCCACAGGTGTCCCCACCTGGCCTGGTCGTGCGCGACCTTGCTGCGGATCTCGGTCATGCGCCGGGAGATCGAGGCACCCGGGCAGGCGGTGCTGCCCACGTCGCGGTGCCCGGAGATCCGGGCCTCGCGCGAGCCGTCGAGGGTGGTGTAGCCGCGGGCCGGGACGCCGTGCAGGGCGAGCTTCCAGGCCAGCAGGTCGATGACGCCGCGGACGGCCGCGTCGCTGACGGTGGCCTGCTCGTAGTTGCCGAGGACCGAGACGCCGACGGTCTCGTCGTTCACCCCCACGGCGTGCGCCCCGACGATCTCGAGCTCGACGCCGCCGGTGCGTCCCTCCCAGATGCGGCCCCACCGGTCGACGAGGAAGTTGTAGCCGATGTCGCCCCAGCCGCGGGTCTTCGCGTGGTACGTGTAGATGCCGCGGATGATCGACGGCACCTGCGAGGACGTGTAGCTGTTGGTCCCGGCGGTGTGGTGGATGATCGCGCCCTCGACCTGCCCCTGCCGCGGGGTCCAGGTCATGAGGGACTCGTCGGCGCCCCAGTCGGCGCGGGACCGGATGGCGGGGCCGTCGTGCTGGTCCCCGGTCGCCACGGCGCCCGGGAGCCGCACGACGCCGCCGGCACCCTTCCCAAAGGGCGAGAGAGCGCCGTCGTCGTCGAGCGACGGGTCCGCGGCGGCGCGGTCCACCGCCCCCCGGCCGGGGTCGACGACGACGAGCTCGACGTCGCGCACGTCCTCGGCCGCGACGTTCCCGACCGCCACCTCGACCCGGTCCACCTCCCCGACGACGAGGGGCGCGGACCCGCCCTCGGGCGCGCCCGGATCGGGGGCCTCGACCTCCAGCGGGCCCCAGGCCGACCAGGTGGCCCCGCCGTCGTCGGAGGTGCGGGCCGCGACGTCCAGGTCGGCGTCGGCGCGACCCGACCAGGTGACGCCGACGGTCGCGAACCCGCTGACGTCGGAGGTGGCGGTGACGACGTCGTCGCCCGTGGCCCGCGCCTCGTCCGAGCTGAAGGTGCGGGCGGTGCCGGGGGCGGGCGGTGCCGCCGGCGTCACCTCGACGGTCGCCTCGACGGCGGACGGGTCGCCGCCCGCGCCGCCCCCGGCGGACGTCGTGGCGGACCGCGCTGGGAGGTGCGGCACCGCCACGGTCGCGGGAGCCCCGGTGGCGACGAGCGCGAGCGCCACGGCGACGGCGGCGGCGGATGTCCAGCGGCGTGCTGTCATCGGTCGGTCTCCTGGCGCGGACGGCAGGTGGACGACGCCAACATAGACCGGCTCGTGCCGTCGCGCGGCCCGGAGCGCGCGGGCCGACCCGGACCGCACGGCGCCGTCGGTGCCGGGTGCGCACGGGTGCCACGATGCGAGACGGCGGCGGTCGGCCCGCCGGGACGGCACGTACCATCGATGGGCAAGCACAAGCCCCGGCGGACCGTTGAGAGAGACGGAGGCCGGCCAGCAGAAGGTTGTGACATGGCACTTGTCGTGCAGAAATACGGCGGATCATCCGTCTCCGACGCCCACAGCATCAAGCGCGTGGCGAAGCGGATCGCCGCGACCAAGCGAGCGGGGAACGACGTCGTCGTCGTGGTGAGCGCCATGGGCGACACCACGGACGAGCTCCTCGACCTCGCCGGGCAGATCACCCCCCTGCCCCCGCAGCGCGAGCTGGACATCCTCCTCACCTCGGGTGAGCGCATCTCGATGTCCCTGCTCGCGATGGCGATCACGAACCTCGGGGTCAAGGCGAAGTCCTTCACCGGCCAGCAGGCCGGGCTCATGACCGACGCGGTGCACGGCCGCGCGCGGCTCGTGGACGTGGTGCCGCACCGCATCCGCGAGACGGTGGAGAAGGGGCAGGTCGCGATCGTCGCGGGCTTCCAGGGAGTCAGCTCCACCAACGACGTGACGACGCTCGGCCGCGGCGGCTCGGACACGACGGCGGTCGCGCTCGCGGCCGGCCTCGACGCCGACGTCTGCGAGATCTACACCGACGTCGACGGCGTGTTCACCGCCGACCCGCGCATCGTCCCGAGCGCCCGCAAGATCGACCGCGTCACCTACGAGGAGATGCTCGAGCTCGCGGCGTCCGGCGCGAAGGTCCTGGCCCTGCGTGCCGTGGAGTACGCGCGCCGCTACGACGTGCCCGTGCACGTGCGCAGCTCGTTCAGCAGCACCACCGGCACCCTCGTCACCGGCACGCACGGCGACGCGATCGACCCGAACGCCCCGGCGGCCGAGGAGGAAACCCAGATGGAAGCCCCGATCATCTCCGGCGTCGCGCACGACCGCAGCGAGGCCAAGATCACCGTCGTCGGCGTGCCGGACAAGCCCGGCACCGCGGCCCGCATCTTCGAGGTCGTGGCCGGCGCCGGCGCGAACATCGACATGATCGTGCAGAACGTCTCGGCCGCCCACACCGGGCTGACGGACATCTCCTTCACGCTGCCGCACGCCGACAGCCCCAGCACCCTGGCGGCGCTCAACGCGCTGCAGGAGGAGCTCGGGTTCGCCTCGCTGCAGTACGACGACCAGATCGGCAAGCTGTCGCTGGTCGGCGCGGGCATGAAGTCGCACCCCGGCGTCTCGGCGCGCCTGTTCGGCGCCCTGCGCGACGCGGGCATCAACATCGAGATGATCTCCACCTCGGAGATCCGCATCTCGGTGGTCACCCGGGAGGACGCCCTGGACGACGCCGTGCGCGCCATCCACACCGCGTTCGACCTGGACTCCGCCGACGGCGAGGCCGTCGTCTACGCCGGCTCGGGGCGGTGACGCGCTGATGGTCCAGATCAACGAGTCCGGGATCAACGTCGCCGTCGTCGGCGCCACCGGCCAGGTCGGCGGCGTGCTGCGCCGCCTGCTCGCGGAGCGCGCCTTCCCGGTCAAGGAGCTGCGGTTCTTCGCGTCCGCGCGCTCGGCGGGCAGCACGCTGCCGTTCGAGGGCGTGGACGTCGTCGTGGAGGACGTCGCGGCCACGGCCACCGACGACCTCGCGGACGTCGACGTCGCGATCTTCTCGGCCGGCGGCGGCACGTCGCGCGAGCACGCGCCCCGGTTCGCCGAGGCGGGCGCCGTCGTCATCGACAACTCGTCCGCGTGGCGCCTCGACCCCGAGGTGCCGCTGGTCGTCTCCGAGGTGAACCCGGAGGCGATCGCCGACGCCGCCAGGGGCATCGTCGCGAACCCCAACTGCACCACGATGGCTGCGATGCCGGTGCTCAAGCCGCTGGCCGACGAGGCCGGGCTGGAGCGGCTGCGCGTCGCGACCTACCAGGCGGTGTCGGGCTCGGGGCTCGGCGGGGTCAAGGAGCTCGCCGACCAGGCGCGCGCCGCCGTGGCCGGCGACCTGGAGGGGCTGGCGCACTCGGGCGGGGCCGTGACGTTCCCGGAGCCGGAGAAGTATGTCGCGCCCATCGCGTTCGACGTGCTGCCGCTCGCGGGGAACCTCGTGGACGACGGCTCCGGCGAGACGGACGAGGAGCAGAAGCTCCGCAACGAGTCCCGCAAGATCCTCGGCCTGCCCGACCTGGCCGTCGCGGGGACCTGCGTCCGCGTACCGGTGTTCTCCGGGCACTCGCTGGCGATCCACGCCGAGTTCGGCGCCGCGATCACGCCGGAGCGGGCGCGCGAGCTGCTGGCCGCCGCGCCGGGCGTGGAGCTGGCGGACGTGCCGACGCCCCTGCAGGCGGCGGGCGCCGACCCGTCGTTCGTCGGGCGCATCCGCACCGACCAGTCCGTGCCCGGCGGGCGCGGCCTCGTGCTGTTCGTCTCGAACGACAACCTGCGCAAGGGCGCGGCGCTCAACGCCGTGCAGATCGCGGAGATCGTCGCTGCGGACCTGGCCGAGCTGGACGCGCTCGACGACGTCGACGCGGCCGAGGCGGCGCCCGCCTGACGTCGGCGCACGACCACCCCGGGGCCCGGTGACGAGCGATCGTCGCCGGGCCCCGCCCCGTACCGGCGGTGTGGTCAGGCAGCGTCGAGGATCAGACGGCTGACGCCGCCGGGGTCCTCGAGCATGGCCACGTGCCCGACCCCGGCCAGGTACTCGACGCGGGCGCCGGGCGCGGCCTCGTACCGGCGCGCCGACGCCGGGTCCCAGCGCGGGTCGGCGTCGCCGAAGACCACCAGCGGCGCGGCGCCCGCCGCGGAGAGCCGGTCCGGCAGCGGCCGTTCGGCGAGGTAGGCCGCGTAGCCGTCCATGATCTGCCGGAAGTCCCGGTACCGGGTGCGGCGCACGTCGGCGAGGAAGCCGTCGGGCACGACGACCGGGCGCGCGGTCACCGAGCGGATCCCGCGGCGCAGCATCCCCGTCGTGCGCAGCGGCCAGAGCAGCGGGCCGAACGGCCGCCCCATGAGGACGCGCACGGCAGCGGCCTCCGGGAGCATCGCGTCCGGGGCAGGCCCGGTGCTCAGCAGGACCAGCGACCCGACCAGGTCCGGTCGCCGCACGGCGAGCTCCGTCGCGACGTACCCGCCGCTGGAGTGCCCGACCACCCGGGGCGCGGCCACGCCCAGCTCGTCGAGGAGCGCCGCGACCCGGTCGGCCTGCGCGGGGACGTCGTACGGGGGCGCGGGCGCCGAGCGGCCGCAGCCGGGCAGGTCGATCGCGAGGACGCGACGGGACGCCGCGAGGGTCGCGACCGTCGGCGACCAGCTGGCCGCGGTCGCCCCCGAGCCGTGCAGGAGCAGCAGCGGAGGCGCGTCGGGCGGCCCGTCGACGACGACGTGGATGCCGGCCACGACCCTGTCGCGGCGGTCGCGGGTGCGGGGATCGCTCACGTCCCCAGCATCGCCGGTCCCGCCGCGCGTCGCCGGACGGGTGACGGGGTGCGCCCAGCGCCGTCGAGCACGGCGGCGAGGTCGGCCCCGGCCTTCATCAGAGCCACGGACCGCACCGCGATCCGGTCCAGCCGCTCCCGCAGCGCGGCCTCGGCCTCGGCGGTGCCGCCGAGCCCCCGCAGCGCGGACACCACGGCGCGCAGCGCGGGGATGCCGTACCCGGCGGCGCGGAGGGCGGCGACCACGCGGGCGGTCGCGCTGGCGGGCGCGTCGTAGACGCGCGCGCCCAGAGAGCCCACCCGCTGCGGCTCCAGCAGCCCCTCGGCCTCCCAGTGCCGCAGCGTGGACGTGCGCACGCCGAGCGCGTCGGCGAGCTCGGTGATCGACAGGCTGCTCCCGGGGGAGGGCGCCGCGGCTTCGCTCCGGATCGCGTCGAGCGCGGTCAGTGCCTGGAGGGTCTGGGCCCGCTCGGCCGCGAGCCCGGCGTGCAGGTCGTCGACCGCGGCGGCGGCGTCCGCGAGGGGCGCCCCTGGGAGCGCGGCCATCGTGCGTCGCGCGACGACGGGCCCGACGGCGGTGGCGAGCCCCCGATAGGCGCGGGCGGCCAGGACATGGCGGGTGTCGTAGGTGCGGTACCCGTTCGGCTCGCGGCGGGCGGGAGGGAGGACGCCGAGCCGTTCGAGGTCGCGCACCTGCTGGACCGAGTAGCCGGCGGCGCGGGCGACGTCGACGGTATGCAGCGGACGATCCATCCTCACCCCACAGAAGCACTTCAAGGTCACGCTTGAACCATGAGCACGAGTATGGAACAGATCATCGACACGGTGCGGCGCCTCGACGGGGCGTTCGTCCTCGAGCCCCGCCCGGGGGACGGGACGCCGGAGATCGCGTGGGGCGACGCGTTCTTCTACTACGCCCCCGACGGGCAGGTGCCGACCACCGTGCAGCCGTACGGCACGGTCGTCACCAAGAACTACCCCGACGACGTCTCCTGCGACCTCGACCGGCCGGACCGGTGGCGCGTCAACGTGCACGTGGGTCGCGAGCGGGCGCGGGAGCTCGTGGGCGGCGGCCGGGAGCGCATCGCGGTCGTCCCCGACGTCCTGCTCCCGCACCCGCTGTACGGGGACCTGGGGTGGGTGTGCGTGGTGAACCCGGGGGAGCGCACGAGCGACGCCGTCCTCGGCCTGCTGCGCGGCGCGCACGACGCCGCGCGCCGTCGGTACGAGCGCCGCCGCGGGCTCTCCTGACCGCCGGTCCCGGGCGGCGAGGAGGCCCCCCGCCTCCTTCACTGGGGAGATGGCGTGGTCCGCGGACACCTGGTCGAGCCTGGGGTTCGTCGTCGCGGGTGCCTGGATCCTCACGACGGTGCGGCGGCCTGGTGCGGGAACGGGGCCGCGCGCCGCGCTCGGCGTCCTCGCCGTGCTGGTCGGCGTCGGCTCGGGGGTGCAGCACGGACCCGCGCCGCCGTGGAACCCCGTCGTGCACGACCCGCCCCTGCTGGGCGCGTACGCACTCGTCGCCGCGGACGCCGTCGCCGACCTCACCGGGCGGCGTCTGCGGGCCTGGTGGTGGCTCGTCCCGACGCTGGCCGACGTCGTGCTGGCGGCCCTCTGGCCCGGGGCGTCCGTCGTCGCGCAGGGCGCGGCCGCGGCTGTCGCCGTCGTGGCGGTGCTGCTGCGCGCCCGGGCCCGGCCGCGTCTGAGGGCAAGGCTGCTCCTGGCGCTGGCCGTGCTCGGCGTCGGCACCCTCGCCGGGCAGCTCTCGCACCCCGCCTGGCACGTGCTCGCGGCGACCGCGATCGCGGTGGTCGCGCCCACGGTCGGACGGCGCGCGCCACCGTGAGAGGTACTACCTCGCGGAAACCGGGACTACCTCGCCGAGATCCGTACTACCTCGCCGGAAAGGGTTGCGCGCCGACGCGGGTCTATGGTTCATTAGTCGAGTAATGAACCCCAGAACCACTGAACCTGCCGTGAGGAGGCCCGCGTGTTCGACGGTCCCGAACCCATCTACGTGCAGATCGCCACGATGATCCGCGCGCAGGTGCTCGCCGGTGAGCTCGCGGAGGAGGAGCAGGTCATGTCGACCACTCAGTTCGCCACGACGTTCCGCATCAACCCCGCCACCGCCGCCAAGGCCTTCGCCGGCCTGGTGGACGAGGGCGTCCTGTACAAGCGCCGCGGCCTGGGCATGTTCGTCGCCCCCGGCGCCCGCACGCGGTTGCTGGACCAGCACCGCACCGCGTACTTCGACGACGTGCTCGGCCCGGCGCTCGCGCAGGCCGACCTGCTCGGCATCTCGACCGACGAGCTCGTCGCGTACGTGCTCGGCACCGGCCGCCGGGAGCCCGGCGGCCCCACGACCACCACGGAGGAGCCATGACCCCCGCACCCTTCGGCGCCCGTCTCGACGACGTCGTCGTCCGGTTCGGAGCCCAGCGCCGCCTGACCATGGACGGCGCGGCCGTCAAGGACGAGGCCGGCACCGCTCTCGACGGCGTGACGCTGGACCTGCGGCCCGGCGTCATCACGGGCGTGCTCGGCCGCAACGGCGCCGGCAAGTCCACGCTGCTGACCCTGCTGGCCGCGTTCAACCGGCCCACCGAGGGCACGGTCCGCGTCGGCGCCGGCGAGCTGCTCGAGGACCCGTGGGAGAACCCGTGGGTCACCGCCAACGTGCAGCTCGTGCGCGAGAGCGGCGACCTCATGGACGACGAGCGGGTCTCCGAGACCCTCAAGTACTACGCCGACCTGCGCCCGTACTGGGACGCCGACCTGGCCGCGCGGCTGCTCGACACGTTCGAGGTGAACCCCCGCAAGAAGCCGACCGCCCTGTCGCGCGGCAAGCGGTCCGCCGTCGGGGCGACCATCGGCCTCGCGGCGCGCGCGCCGCTCACCATCCTCGACGAGGTCTACCTCGGCATGGACGCCCCCACGCGGTACGCGTTCTACGACGAGATCCTCGCCGACTACGCCGAGCACCCGCGCACCATCCTGCTGTCCAGCCACCTGGTCGAGGAGGTCGAGCGGCTCTTCGAGGACGTCGTGGTGCTGCACCGCGGCAAGGTCCTCCTCGCCGAGACCGCCGAGGAGATGCAGTCCCGCGGGTTCAGCCTCACCGGACCGGTCGCCGCGGTCGAGGAGCTCGCCCGCGGGCGGCGCGAGCTGCACCGGCAGCGCCTGGGCGCGACCGTGCAGGTCACGATCGAGGGCGCGCCCGACGAGGGCACGGCCGCCGCGGCCCGCGCGGCCGGCGTCGAGCTCGGGTCGCTGCCGCTGCAGGACCTGTTCGTGCGCCTCACCCAGCCGGAGCCCGCCGGCGCGACGGAGGGGCGGCGATGAGCGCCGTCGTGGTCACCCCGGCCGAGCGCGACGCGTTCACGGCCCGGGCGCACGCGCGGGCGGTCCGGCGCGTGATGCGGTCCGTCGGCCAGGTGATGCTCGTCATCGGCGGCGTCTTCTGGGCGATCTTCCTCTTCGTCACCGTGGGCGTGCCGCTGGTCGTGCGCCAGGTGGGCGGCGTCATGGGCGGGGGCGCGATGACGGGCGCCGAGTACGCCGCGCCGTGGTTCGCGCTCTCGCTGGGCCTGATCGCGGTCGCCGCGCTCGTCGTGCCCCACCTTGCCGCGGGTGGCACCCGCCGGTCCCTGTTCACCGGCGCGCTGGTCGCCGCGCTCGCCGCGGGCGTCGCCTACGGCGTGGCGTACGCGCTCCTCCTGCTCGTGGAGCGTGCCCTCTTCGGCGCGCTCGGCTGGGAGTGGGAGCAGCTCGGGAGCGGGCTCGACGCCGGCGGTGCCTGGCTCGTCGTCACCGCCGCGGGCGAGGCCATCGTCGTCGTCGTGTACGCCCTGGTCGGCGTCGCCGCCCAGGCCTCCTACCGGACGTACGGCGTGTGGCGGGGCACGGCGCTCCTGCTGCCGGGCCTGGCGCTGCTGGTCCTCGTCGACCACGCCACCCGCCACGGGGCGTTCGCCGACGCCTTCGGCGCCCTCGGCCTGGGCGGGGACGGCGCGCCCGCCGCGCTCGGGCTGCTGCAGGCGCTCGTCGTGCTCGCGCTGGCCGCCGGCTGGGCGTGGTGGCAGCTGCGCACCCTGCGACTCAGGCCGACGAGGTGAGCGCGATGACCACCACGACAGCCCCCTCGACACCCGATGCCGGCACGCTCCAGCGGGTCGCGTCGGCGGCGGTCCGCCGCCGGTTCGTCCGGAGGCTGCTGGCCGCGGGCGCCTGGTTCTGGGGCATCTGGGCCTTCGTCGTCGCCGTGGTCCCGGCCGCCGTGGACCGGTGGGGCGGGGAGCTCGTCGGCCTGACCTACGAGCTGGCGGGCGCCCCGGCGCGATGGGTCGCCCTCGCGGTCGCGGCCGTCTACTGCGGAGCCTGGCTCCGCGGGCACCTCGCGGCGGGCGGGACCCGCCGGTCGCTCGTCATCGGTGTCCTGCAGGGAGCGGCGATCGTCGGCCCCGTGTTCGGCGTGCTGACGGTCCTGCTCACCCTCGCCGAGGAGCGGGTCTTCCGTGCCATCGACGAGCCGTGGCCGGGAGGTGCCACACCGGTGCCGCTCGACACGGTCGCCGGGATCGTCGTCACGATCGTCGGCGAGACCCTCGTCGTCCTGACCTATGCGCTCGTGGGCGCCGCGGCGATCGGCTACTACCGGGCGATGCCGGCGCGCCTGTACCTCCTGGGCCCCCTGCACGCCGTCCCGCTGCTGGTCCCGCTCGCGATCGTCGACCTGTCGACGCGCACCGGTCTGCTCGGCATCCCGCTGCGCGGCGGGTACGACGACCCCGTCGTCGCGGCGCTCGTCGTCGCGGGCGGCGGCGTCCTCGCCGTCGCGGTCGCCGGCGTCGGAGCTCTCCGGCTGATGGCCCGCGTGCGGGTCCGGCCGTGATCCACCCGAACCTCGCTGTCCGCAGACACCGAGGACCCCTGAACCGCACGACCGAGAGGAGCATCGAGATGGCCGACCCCATCGTGGAGGTCCGCAACCTCCGCAAGACGTACGGACCGAAGGTGGCCGTGGACGACGTGTCGTTCGCCGTCCAGCCCGGCGAGATCTTCGGCATCCTCGGCCCCAACGGGGCCGGGAAGACCACGACCGTCGAGACGCTGGCCGGCCTGCGGCAGGCCGACGGCGGCACCGTGCGCGTGCGCGGCATCGACACGCAGCGCGACCCGGCGGCCGTCAAGGACATCCTCGGCGTGCAGCTCCAGGAGGCGATGCTGCACGACAAGATCACCGTCGGGGAGGCTCTCGGGCTGTTCGCCGGGTTCTACTCCGACCCCGCCGACCCCGGGGAGCTCCTCGACCTGCTCGACCTGCGCGAGCACGCCGACAGGCAGTTCGGGAAGCTGTCCGGCGGCCAGAAGCAGCGGCTGTCGATCGCTCTCGCGCTGGTGGGCAACCCGGAGATCGCCGTGCTCGACGAGCTCACCACCGGCCTCGACCCGCAGGCACGGCGCGCCACCTGGGACCTCGTCGAGCGGGTGCGGGCCACCGGCGTGACGATCCTGCTCGTCACCCACTTCATGGAGGAGGCCGAGCGTCTCTGCGACCGGCTCGTCGTCATCGACGCGGGCCGCGTCGTCGCCGCGGGCACGCCGCAGGGCCTGATCGACGGGCTCGACGACGGGCGCACGGTCGTCGTGCGGTTCGCACCGGACGACGTCGCGCGCGGCCGTGAGCTCCTGGCGGACCTCGCCGCCCGGGACGCCGAGGTCGCGACCGCCGAGGCGCAGGGCGCCACCGAGGTCGCCGTCACCGGCACGCGCCGCGTGCTGTTCGCCGTCGTCCCCGCCCTCGCGGCGGCCGACCTCGTGCCCGACGACGTCCGCACCGTCACCCGGTCGCTCGAGGACGTCTTCCTCGCCGTCACCGGCCGCACCTACCAGCCGGACGCCCAGCCGGACGCCCAGCCGGACACCTCGACGGGCACCCCGCTCGTCTCCGCCACGACCCGAGAAGGAGACCGGTCATGACCGCCATCACCGCCGACGCCGCCCCGCGCCCGACCGCCGGCCGAGGCTGGCGCGGGTACGGGCGCCTGGTGCGCACCGAGACCCGCGTCTGGCTGCGCGACTTCGGGTCCGTGTTCTTCGGGATCCTCTTCCCGTCCGTGATCCTGCTGGGGGTCGGGTTCGGCATCCCCGGGATGCGGGAGCCGATCACCGACGCCCCGGCGGACTCGATCTGGTACGGGGTCACGCCGATCGCGACCTACCTGCCGACCGTGCTCTCGATGGCGATCGGCACCCTCGCCGTCCTGTCGCTGCCGGTCACGTTCGCCACCTTCCGCGACAAGGGGGTGCTGCGGCGGCTCTCCACCACGCCGATGCGGCCGCAGGCGCTCATCGTGGCCCACCTGACCATCAACGTCGCCACGACGCTGGTGGGCGTCGCCCTCGCGCTCGTCGTCGCGCAGCTGGCCTTCGGGCTCGTCGCGCCGACGCAGCTCGGCGTCGTGCTCCTCGCCTTCGTGCTTGGGATGCTCGCGATGTTCTCCGTGGGGATGCTGCTGTCCGCCCTGGTGAGCAAGCCGTCGACGGCCAACGCCGTCGGCTCGCTGATCTACTTCCCCATGCTGTTCCTCGCGGGCCTGTGGACGCCCGGCCCGATCATGCCCGACGTCGTCCGGCAGATCGGGCAGTTCACCCCGATGGGCGCGACCGCGCAGGCCATGGACACCGGCTGGTTCGGCGACGGGTTCCCGCTGCTGCAGGTGGTCGTCATGGTGGTGTGGACGGCGGTGCTCCTCCCGCTCGCGGGGCGGCTGTTCCGCTGGTCGTGACGTCCCGTCGCCCGCACCGGGCGGAGAGTAGGGTGCCACCCCATGCGCAGAGTTGCAGAGCTCGTGGGTCAGTGGTTCGCCGTGCTCGTCCTGCTCGGTGCGGTCGCCGGGCTGGCGGCCCCGAGCACGTTCGCGCCGCTGGCCGCGCACGTCCCGCTCCTGCTGGGGATCATCATGTTCGGCATGGGGCTGACCCTGACGGGTCGGGACTTCGCCCTCGTCGCGAAGCGCCCCGCGGCCGTCGCCATCGGCGTCGTCGCCCAGTTCACGATCATGCCCCTGCTGGCGTGGGCGATCGGCCACCTGTTCGGGCTCGAGGGCGACGCGATGATCGGCATGATCCTCGTGGGCGCCGCGCCCGGCGGCACGGCGTCCAACGTCATCGTCTACCTGGCCAAGGGCGACACCGCGCTGTCGGTGGCGCTCACGACGGTCTCGACGCTCCTCGCCCCGCTGCTCACCCCGGCGCTCGTGCTGTGGCTGGCCGGCACCGACCTCGACGTCACCTACGGCTCGCTCGTGACGTCGATCGCCCAGGTGGTCCTGTTCCCCGTGATCGCCGGGCTCCTGGTCCGCACGTTCGCGGGCCGGGTCGTCGAGCGGTACATGCTGCCGTACCTGCCGCTGGTGTCCGTGCTGGGGATCGTGATCGTGGTGGCCGGCATCGTCGGGGCCAACGCCGACGCCGTCCTGAGCACGGGCCTGCTGGTCGCCCTCGCCGTCATCGTGCACAACTGCGCCGGGCTGCTGCTCGGGTACGGCGCGGCCGCCGCCGTCCGTTTCGACGAGCCCGCCCGCCGCGCGGTGAGCGTGGAGGTCGGCATGCAGAACTCCGGGCTGGCCGCGAGCCTCGCGACCACCTACTTCAGCCCCGCCGCGGCGCTGCCGGCCGCGCTCTTCTCCGTGTGGCACAACGTCTCGGGCTCGCTGCTCGCGTCCTACTGGGCGCGGCGTCCGGTGGGGGAGAGCGCGCGGGCGACGGCGTCGGCCGAGGCCTAGCCTGCACCGGTGAGACCGTTCCTCTTCCTCGGCACGCGGGCCGAGGACGTCGCCGCCGACGGCGAGTACGACGCCGTCCTGCGCTACTCCGGGCTGAGACCCGCGTCCCTGCGCCGCGTGCGCCTCGAGCGGGAACCGCTGCCGCGCGTCGACCCGGAGGAGCTGTCCGGGGTGATCGTCGGGGGCGGGCCGTTCAACTCCTCCGACCCCGAGGAAGAGAAGTCCGCCGTCCAGCACCGCGTGGAGCGGGAGATGGCGGACCTCCTCGACGTGCTCGTGGAGCGCGACTTCCCGTTCCTCGGCGCCTGCTACGGCGTCGGGACGCTCGGCACCCACCAGGGCGGCGTCGTCGACCGCACCTACTCCGAGCCGGTGGGCCCCGCCGAGATCGAGCTGACCCCGGAGGGGCTGGCGGACCCGCTGCTCGCGGGCATGCCCGCGCGTTTCACCGCGTACCTGGGCCACAAGGAGGCGGTGCGCGAGCTGCCGCCGTCGGCCACCCTGCTCGCCCGGTCCGCCGACGCGCCCGTGCAGATGTTCCGCGTGCGCCGGAACCTCTACGCCACGCAGTTCCACCCCGAGCTGGACCTGGCCGGCATCGAGCAGCGGGTCGAGGTGTACCGGACCTACGGGTACTTCCCGCCCGAGGAGGGCGACCGCATCGTCGCGCGCTCCCGCGAGCACCGGGTCACCGAGCCCATGCGCATCCTGCGGAACTTCGTGACGCGCTACGCCCGATCCGCGAGATAGAGAGGGCAGACCCGCGAGATAGAGAGGCCCGGACGAGACCGCATCCCTGCGGTCT
>NZ_JBHJVM010000015.1:25960-104897 GCF_042264825.1 Isoptericola sp. NPDC056134 | reverse complement strand
CGGGCGCCAGGGCGCCCTCCACTTCGGGACGTCTACGACCGCCCGCACGACGTTCCTCCCCGCCGCTCTGCGTTCGGACTACGGCGCGTGGTGGGTTCTCTGGTGCTGTGACCCGCGCGTCCGCGACGGCGCGTCAGCGCACGCGCTCCAGGGTTCCACCGTTGAGTCGGTGGACGATATCGGCGAGCGCGTCGACGTCCTCGGCGTTGTGGCTGGTGAAGAGGACCGTGCGGCCCTCGTCGCGGAACTCCCGCAGGAGGTTGCGGACCTCGTCGACGCCGTTCGCGTCGAGCGCGTTGAACGGCTCGTCGAGCACGAGCACCCGCTGGTCCTCCATGAACGCCTGCGCGAGCGCGAGGCGCTGTTTCATGCCGAGCGAGTAGTTCCGCGCCCGCTGCTTCGCGACAGGGTCGAGCCCGACGCGCCGCATCGCGGCCTCGATCTCCGGGCGTCCGACGGCGCCCCGTATCTCCGCGAGGCGCTGCAGGTTCTGATACCCGGTCAGCCCTCCGACGTAGCCCGGGCGGTCGATGATCACCCCGAAGTCCTGCGGGAAGGTCCGGCGAGCGTCAAGGTAGGCGTCGTCGATCACGACGTGCCCGGTGTCCGGCTTCACGAATCCGCAGAGGATCTTCAGCAGCACGGACTTGCCCGACCCGTTGGGGCCCTGCAGCGCCTGGATCCGGCCGGGCTCCAGGTCGTAGTCGACGTCGGTGAAGAGCACATGGTGCTTGAACGCCTTGCTGACCCCGCGCAACGACGCGACGGTGGTGGAAGTGGCAGACATGTCGGCCTTTCTAGGAGAACGAGAGGTCGCGACGGCGTGGGACGACGCCCAGGCCCACGACGAGGAGGAGCGCGGCCCAGACGGCGAGGACGACCGCCTCGTGGAGCACGGCGCCGGGTTCGGACCACGGGATGCTCAGGGAGTTCAGCCCGACGGGCAGGAAGCCGAGGCGGAACAGCGGTGGGAGCCCGCACACGAGGACCAGCCCGACGACGGGAAGCCCGGCCGCGGTGCGTCCGGACGCCAGCGTGACGACCATCAGAAGCAGCACGTACACCATGGTCTGCACCACGCCGGCGACGACGAAGTACCCGTAGAGGGCGGGCGCGCGAGAGCCGAACAGGGTGGTCCAACCGACGCCCAGGCCGTAGAGCAGCAGGTGCAACACGAGCAGCCCGACCGTCGCGACGGACGCCACGACGATGCTGCGGCCCAGGTAGCGCCCCAGCCATCGCCCGACCGATCCGAACCGGATGACCTCCGCATAGAGTCCGTACCCGAGGCCATGCACGAAACCGGCATGGAGCACCGTAGCCAGGCCCAGGCTCACGATCATCAGGTACAGGTACGGCAGCATCGTGAAGCCATCCGGGCTGGTGCCGTAGAAGATCGCGACGAGCGCGGTGGTGGCGTCCGCTTCGTACCAGCCGAAGGCGACCTCGAGGCCGAGCAGGCCAGCGGCGGCGACGGTGGCATATGCCAGGATCCCTCTGTCAGCCACGACGGACCCGACCTCGCCGCTCGAGCAGGAGGTTCACGAGCAGCAGCAGGCCTCCGACGGCCGCGGTGGTGGCGAGGAACGGCAGCGCCGCTCCTGTGGTCGCGACGGCGTGGGCGACGTCCACGTAGTTGATCGCTCGCAGGAGGCCCGGCGCGCCGTCCATCATCGCGAAGGAAACGATCGTCCAGAGCGCGACGCCGACGCACGTGTACCGCAGCGCGCGAGGTCCCACAGTCCACAGTCGTACGGTCGCGCAGGCGACGGTCGCGGCCCAGGCGCTGACCAGCACGGCGGAGAGCTGGATCACGAGAGCCACGAGCGGGCTGCCGAGGCCCACAAGGTCGGTGGTCGCCAGGTCGAGCTGGTGCCCACCGGACAGCGCCGCCGAGCTCCACCCTCGCCCCCAGGGAAGGCCGGCCGCGCAACCGGTTGCGACCAGCGTCCACACGCCGACGAACGGCACGACCGCCGCGAAACCCGTCAGGCCCATCGCACCCGCCGCGGCGGTGCGCGAACCATGGCGCAGTAGCTCCTCCGGGCGGGCACGCGTTTCCACCATCGCACTGATGCCGAACAGGAACGCAGGGATCGCGAGGTAGCACAGGAGGTACGGGTTGCCGAGGGACGAGAGCAGCACGTCCCAACCGTTGAGCTCGCCGATGCCGCCGGACGACACGATCGAAGCCCGCACCTGCCGTTCGGCGACGGTTGCCAACCCGACGAGCAACCCGAACGCAGCCAACGCTCCGGTCCGGACCAATCTGTGGCTCACGCTCATCAGTCCAGACCAGAGGTCTCGAAGTTACGCCGCTCCACGTACACCCACAGGCCAGCACACACGATCGCAAGCGCCATGAACGGGACGAAGGGAGTCCAGAGTGGCTGTTGGGCGAGGCCGAACGGAAAGGTGGCGAAGGTCGGCGTGAACGGCGCAAGGCCCAGAACTTGCAGTGCGAATCCCACCACCAGGAAGGCGACCGTAGGTACGGCGAGCGCGACGAACCTGTTGCTGATGAGGATCAGGGACAGCGTGCCGAACACTGCCACGAGCGCAGCGTTGAGCCCGACCCATACCGCGTACACCACGCCGTAGAGCACCGGGGGGTCCGCATAGAGCTGGGTGAAGGTCGCCCGGCTGACGGGGTCGAGCAACGCGTCAGGGGCGGCTCCCGCCGGTAGCACGTTCTCGAACTCGTTCATCCCGACGAGCGGACCAATGACGAAGGCCACCAGCCAACAGACGACGATCATCGCGGTAAAGGTGAGGAACGAAAGCAGGGCAGCTGTCGCGATCCGCGAACCGAGGTACGTCCGCAGCGTCGTCCGTGTGCGGACAGATCCCGTGAAACCGTTCGCGAACTCGTCCGAGAGTCGTGGCAGGTAGACCACTGTGACCAGGACCGGGAAGAGCAACGGAACGAAGTTCCGCAACATGAGCCCGAAGAACTCCAACGATCCGCTGAGCGCATATTCCTCGCGCACGAGGATGCCGATCGCGGCCGGCATCAATACCACTATCAGCGCGGGGCCAAGCACGCCGATCGACCGCCCCGCACGCCGAAGCTCGGCGGGGACTGTTCGTGGGTTCGTGACCGCAAGGGTCATCGACACACCCTCCATATCGTGCGGTGTCCCCGAGCCGGAACTGTGCTCCGGCCCGGGGACAGTCGGAACGCTTGGTTGCTCCGCCACTTTCCGGTGACCTGCACCGAGACTGTCGTGCCCAGGTCGCTGCTGAACTGGACCCGCACCTTCGAACCGGAGGCGTTGTCGTTGCTCAGCGTCCGGACCGAGCCGTCACCAACCCGCACCCAGGCGCCGTCCTTGGCGCCCTCGATTCGTGCGTCAACGAGATAGTCCTTGCCAACCGTGCCGGACTGCAGGCCGCCTGATGCACCCGTGGTCTTCTGCGTCTGATAGCCCGTGTACCCCGACCCGTTGAAGGGTGCCACCGACGTGTTGTAGTTACCCCAGGTGGTACCCGCGTACGCGGCCCCCCACCGAAGGCCAGAGTCACGAGCAGCCCGACCGCAGCGGCTCGCGTGGTCCTTCTCGACATCTAGATCTTCCTTGTTCCGTGTCTGACCATGGCTCCTTGGCGATGGCCTGGGCAGATATTTACACCACTGTGATTCGATGCGCCAAGCAATCTCGGAAGCCAGTTCCGGCGTGACAAGCCCAAGCGCGGGATCACCTCACGATGGCCGGAGGAAGTCCTCCGCCGTGGCGAGGAGGAGGGCGCGCTCGCCGTCGACGGTGAAGCCGGGGTCGGTCGCGACCCGTTCGAGGAAGCCGCCGGAGAGCAGGGCGAGCCACGAGGCGATGCGCGCGGGCGGGAGGTCGGCGCGGACCTCCCCCGCCGCCTGGCCGCGCTCGACCCACGGCAGCAGCAGGTCGCGCTGGGCCCGGTCGTCCGCGGTCAGCGCGTCGGCGACGGCTGGCAGGTGCATGACGCCGGCGACGGCGCGCACGAAGCCGGGGATGCGGGGGTCGGCGGCGTCGTCGGCCCACGAGCCCACGAGCTCGAGGAGGACGGCGAGCGGGTCCGTACGGCCCTCGAGCGCGGCCGCCTTCTCGACCGTCTCGGCGGTGCCGAGCTCGAGGATCGCCAGGACGAGCTCCGTCTTGGTGGCGAAGTAGTGGAAGAACGTGCCCGAGCCGATCCCCGCCTCACGGCAGATCGCGGCCGTCGTCGCTCCCTCGTAGCCGCGCTCGGCCAGCACCGTCAGCCCGGCCACGATGATCTGCAGGCGGCGCGCCTCGTGGCGCTCCGGGTCAACCCTGCGCGCCACGGGGGTCCTCGGCGGGCACGACGCCGAGCCTCCGCACCTGCAGCCGGTCCTCGCGGACCCGCGCGGCGAGCCCGTGAGCGGCGAGCGCCCCGTCGACCTCGGCGACGGCCGCGGCGTCCTTGCGATCGGCGAGCCGACGGCGCAGCAGGGCGTGCTCGTCGGCCGAGAAGCCCGGCCGGCCGTCCATCCACTGCTCGTACGCGCGCTCGTGCGGGTCGGCGTCGCGCCACGGCCACCCGTGCGCCTCGAACGCGGCCCGGACCTCGTCGCGACGCAGCGTGTCCGCGTCCAGGCGTTCCCGCGGGGCGTCGGTCAGCCCGAGGATCACGACGTACCGGCCGTCGCGGTAGACGTCGGACACCTCGTCCCGCTCCACCCAGCCCTCGCGGTCGTCCGTGCGGTGCTCCAGGTGGTCGTCCGCGACCGTCAGCCGCAGTGACTCCCCGATCGTGCTGAGCGCCAGGAGGACGCCGCCCACCACGCCCAGCCCGCCGAGGATCGGCACGGACCACGCCAGGGTCAGGCCCGCGAGGAGCTCGACCGGGCCGAGGCTCGGCAGCGGGGTGCCCTCCAGGAGCCGGTGCAGCCAGCGGGCGAGCGGCGGGAGCGCGAAGCCCAGCCCGACGCCGAGGGCGACGGTCGCGAGCAGCACGAGCAGCGGCACCCAGCGGGGCTGGCGCACCTCGGACGGGGTCAGGGTCGGCACGCCGACAATTGTTGGAGCATGTACTCCAATAATGCAACCCGTCCTACGCTGGGCCGGTGAGCAACGGCACCGTCACCTCGACGCGCGAGTACACGATCCCCGGCGTCCATGTCACCGACCGCACCCTCACGGTGCCGCTGGACTGGTCGCACCCCGACGACGGGCGCACGATCTCCCTCTTCGTCCGCGAGCTCGTGGACCCCACGAGGCGCACCGACGACCTGCCGCTGCTCGTCTTCCTCCAGGGCGGCCCGGGCGGCAAGGGCCCGCGCCCGACCGGTCCCGACGGCTGGGTGGGCGAGGCCATGAAGCGGTTCCGCGTGGTGCTGCTCGACCAGCGCGGCACCGGTCGCTCGACGGCGGTGCGGGCCGCCGCGCTCACCGCGCTCGGCTCTGCCGACGCCCAGGCCGAGCACCTGACGCACCACCGCGCCGACTCGATCGTCGCCGACGCCGAGCACGTGCGGAAGTCCGTCTACGGCGGCCGACGCTGGTCGACGCTGGGGCAGTCGTACGGCGGGTTCCTCACGCTCACGTACCTGTCCCAGGCACCGGACGGCGTGGCCGCGTCGTACGTCACCGGCGGCCTCGCCGGGCTCACCGCGAGCGCCGAGGACGTCTACCGGCGCACCCAGCCGCGCGTGGTCGCCAAGAACGCGCTCTACCGCGAGCGGTACCCCGACGACGTCGACCGCGTGGCGCGCATCGCCGACCGGCTCGCCGTCGGCGACGTGCGCCTGCCCGGCGGGGACCCGCTCACCGTCGAGCGGTTCCAGACCCTCGGCATGGCGTTCGGCATGGGGCCGGGCTTCGAGCGCGTGCACTGGATCGTCGACGAGGCCTTCGACGAGGGCGCGCCCGACGAGCTGACCGACACGTTCCTCGCCGAGGTCGAGGCCGCCACCGGCTTCGCCACCAACCCGATGTACGCCGTCCTGCACGAGTCGATCTACGCGCAGTCCGGCACCGGCGCCACGGCATGGGCGGCGCAGCGGGTGCGCGACGACGACGCGTCGTTCGGGGCCGACGCCCGGCCGTTGCTGTTCACGGGCGAGATGATCTACCCCTGGATGTTCGAGCAGGTCTCGGCGCTGCGCCCGTTCCGCCCGGCCGCCGAGGTGCTGGCGGCGCGCACCGACTGGACCGACCTGTACGACCTCGGCGTCCTCGCCCGCAACGAGGCGCCGCTCGAGGCCGCCGTCTACCACGACGACATGTTCGTGGACGCCGGACTCTCCCTGGAGACGGCGGCCCACGTCGGGAACGCTCGCGCCTGGGTGACCAACGAGTTCGAGCACGACGGCCTGCGCCTGGGCGACGTCTTCCCCCGGCTCCTCGCCCGCATGGACGCCCGCGGGGGCGCACGGTCGTGAGCAGGAGGAGCGGCGGCAGTCGGCCCGAGGACGATGTCCCGGACCTCCCCGCCGGTGCGCCCCGTTCGGGCTGGTACGCGTACGCGCCCCTGTCGGGCGCCGTGTTCGTGCCGAGGGCGGACGCCGGCCCGTGGCCCGACAGCCCGCTGCCGTCACCGCCGGCGTCGCCCGAGGACCTGGTGACCGTGCGGCTCATGAACGACTACGGGGCGGACTGGCCCCTGTGGCCGAAGCACGCGCTCGAGCTTCCCGCCGCCGTCGAGGAGTCCGTGGGCGAGGCCCTGGGCGCCAGACTGCGCGCGTGGGCGGCGACCTTCGACCGGCACTACCACTACCTGCACGGCTGGGACGACCGTGGAGTGGCCGCGGCGCACCGGGCCGAAGGAGAGTCGCTCCGCGACGCGCTGGCCGCGGTCCTGCCCGAGCCGTGGCGCGTGGAACTCGACTACTGGGAGACGAACGGCGCGTGACTCAGGTCGCCGCCGTCCAGGCCTTTCCGGGCCAGTACGCCCACTCCTCGAAGTCCGCGACGCGGCCGTCGTCGGCGAAGCGCAGCACCCACAGGTCGCGGTACTCCTGCTCCCGGGGCGCGGTGTAGCCCACCTCGACCCGGACGACGGCGACGTCGCCCTCGACGGCGAGCGGCTCGGCCGCCATCGTGAACGCCGAGTCCTGGTCGACGGTCCAGAACCCGCGGATCGCGTCGTGGCCCACGAGCTCCTCGGGGTCGTAGGGCGAGCGCGCGTACCGCGCGTCCGGCGTGAACAGGCGCGCGACGGCGTCGGCGTCGCTCTCGCGCCATGCCTGCTCGTACCCCGCGACCCAGCTCCGTACCGACTCCCGGTCCACCATCCGTGCAGTATGACGGCGGACGGCACGCCACACCTGTTCGGGACGTCGCTGCAGGTGAGGGCCGGTCCTCGCTACCGTGCGGGCGTCGAAACCCTCACGACCAGGAGCTGATCGCGATGACCCACGACTCCCCCGCCCCCGACCTCCCCGTGCTCGAGACCGACGTCCTCGTCGTCGGCACCGGGCCCGCGGGCGCCTCGGCCGCCCTCTTCCTCGCCACGTACGGCACGCGCGTCATGGTGGTGACCAAGTACGGCCGCCTCGCCGACAGCCCCCGCGCGCACATCACCAACCAGCGCACGATGGAGGCGCTGCGCGACATGGGGCTCGAGGACGCGCTGCTGCGCGAGGCGACGCCGTGGGACTCGATGGGCAACACGACGTTCTGCACGAGCCTGGCGGGCGAGGAGCTCGGGCGCATCCCCTCCTGGGGCACCGACACGGCGCGCCGCGCCCGGTACGAGCTGCAGAGCCCGAGCCCGATGGTCGATGCCCCGCAGACCATCACCGAGCCGATCCTCGTGCAGGCGGCCCAGGAGCGCGGGGCGACCGTGCGCTTCGACACCGTGTACGTCGACCACGTGCAGGACGCCGACGGCGTCACCACCACCGTCCGCGACCGGCTCACCGGGGCGACGTACCGGGTGCGCTCGCGCTACCTCGTCGGCGCGGACGGCGCCCGGAGCAGGGTGGCGGAGCACCTGGACCTGCCCTACGAGGGCCCCGGGGCCGTGGGCGGGTCCCTGAGCATCGTGTTCGAGGCGGACCTCTCCCGCTTCGTGGCCCACCGGCCGTCGGTCCTCTACTGGATGCTGCAGCCGGGCGCGGAGCGCGAGGGCGTGGGGCTCGGCGTGCTGCGCATGATCAAGCCCTGGACCGAGTGGATGGTCATGTGGGGCTACGAGGTCGCGGCCGGGCCGCCGGAGCTCACCGACGAGTTCGTGCGCGAGCTCGCCGTGAACCTCGTGGGCACCGACGACTTCGAGATGCGCGTGAAGTCCGCGTCCCCGTGGACCGTGAACCACCACTACGCCACGACCCTGGCGAGGGGCCGCGTCTTCTGCGTGGGCGACGCCGTCCACCGGCACCCTCCGACGAACGGCCTGGGCTCGAACACGTCGATCCAGGACTCCTACAACCTCGCCTGGAAGCTCGCCCACGTCGTCGCCGGGACGGCGGACCCGGCGCTGCTGGACTCCTACGACGCCGAGCGGGCCCCGGTCGCGCGGCAGATCGTCGAGCGCGCCAACCAGAGCATCGCCGACACGGGCCGCATCCTGGCCGCGCTGGAGCTCGAGGACACGAGCGACCCCGCGCGGCTCGAGGCCCAGCTGGAGCTCCGCAAGGCGCCGGGCGCGGACGGCGAGCGGGTGCGTGCCGCCCTGCGCGAGGCGATCGCCTCCAAGCAGTACGAGTTCGACGCGCACGGGGTGGAGCACAACCACCGGTACGCCTCGGGCGCGGTCCTGCCGGACGGCACCCCGGAGCCGGAGTACGCGCTCGACCCGGAGCTGTACGCCCAGCCCACCACGTGGCCGGGCGCCCGGATCCCGCACACCTGGGTGACCGTCGACGGCGCCAAGGCCTCGACCCTCGACCTCGTCGGGCAGGGGCGGTTCGCCGTCGTCACCGGGATCGGCGGCGAGGCGTGGGTCGACGCCGCCCGGGGGCTCGGCGAGGAGCTCGGGCTCGACCTCACGACCGTCGCGATCGGCCCCGGCCGCGACGTCGAGGACCCCTACGGGACGTGGGCGGACCTGCGGGAGATCGAGGACTCCGGGGTGCTGCTCGTCCGCCCGGACCTGCACGTCGCCGCCCGTCGGGCGAGCGCTCCCGCCACGGCGGCCGAGGCGCGGGCGTGGCTCGCGGACGCGCTGTCCGCCGTGCTCGGCCGCAGCCCCGCCGCGACGCCCGACGAGCCCGCCGCCGAGGCGGTGCTGGCCGGCGTGTGACCTGACCGTGCGCCGTCCCCGCCGCCCTCGGCCGTCGAGGGCGGCGGGAACCGCGGGGTACCGTCGTTCGTCGGACTGTCGGGCCGGCCCCGTCGTCCGGCGCACGCACACACGAAGGTGACACCAGCATGAGCTCGACCTCCCCCGCCCCGATCCTGCGCGCGTCCGGCCTCGTGGTCGGCTACGGCGGCCCCGCGATCCTCGAGGGGATCGACCTGGAGCTGCTGCCCGGCGCGGAGCCCGTGGGCGTGCTGGGCGAGTCGGGCGCCGGGAAGTCGACCCTGGTGCAGGCGCTGCTGGGTCAGCTGCGCATCCGCGAGGGTCACGTGACGTTCCAGGGGCGCACCGTCGCCAAGCTCGGCCGGCGCGACAAGAAGAAGTTCCGCGCGGCGGTGCGCACGGTCGCGCAGAACGGGCTCGACGTCGACCTCCGCTGGACCGTGGAGCGTGCCGTCTCCGGCGCGCTGTCGGACGCCCGCAAGGCCGGCCGCGCGAGCGGCCGCACCGTGGCGGACCTGCTGGACGACGTCGCGCTGGAGCCGCACTTCGCGAAGCGCGCGATCTACTCCCTCTCCGGCGGGGAGAAGCAGCGCCTCGCGCTCGCCCTCGCCCTGGCCACCCGCCCCGAGGCGCTGCTGCTCGACGAGCCGCTCACCGCAGTCGACCCGGCGATGCGCGGCGAGATCGTGCGCCGCCTCACCGACGCCACCCGCGCCGAGGGCACCGCCGTGCTGCTGGTCTCGCACGACGTCGAGCTGGTCGGGCGGCTCTGCCCCACCGTGCATGTGCTCGCGGACGGCACGTTCGTCGCCTCGGGCCCGATGGGCGACGTCCTGGCAGCCGGCTCCGACGACGACGCGCACCCCGCCGTCCGCGGCCTCGCCGAGGCGGCGCCCCTGGCGGCGCAGCGCTTCCGCTGACCTGGTCTCTCGCGGCCCCCCGGTTCCCGACGGGACGTTCCCGCCGGAGCTTTCCCGCCGGAACCGGGCCGCACCGCGACGCGTTCACCGGGTGACGACACCGGGGCGACCGTCGGCGCCTCGGCCGCCGACCGACCGAGAGGACCCCGGTGGACGCGGACACCTGGTGGAACATCGCGCTCGTCCTGCTCTTCGTGCTCCTGGGCGGCGTGTTCGCCGGGACGGAGTTCGCCCTGGTCTCGCTGCGGGGCACGCAGATCGACCAGCTCGAGCGCAGCGGCCCTCGCGGCCGCCGGGTGGCCGGGATCGCCCGCGACCCGAACCGCTTCCTCGCGGCCGTGCAGATCGGCGTCACCGTGGCGGGCTTCTTCTCCGCGGCCTACGGCGCGTCCACCCTGGCGCCCGACGTCGCCCCCGCGCTCGAGTCCCTCGGTCTCCCGGAGGGCGCCGCCGCGACGGTCGCGCTCGTCGGCCTGACCCTCGTCATCGCCTACCTGTCGCTCGTGCTCGGCGAGCTCGTGCCCAAGCGGATCGCGCTGCAGCGCACCGCGCAGGTCGCCCTGGCCGTCGGGCCGCCGCTGGACCGCTTCGCCGTGCTGATGCGGCCCGTCATCTGGCTGCTGTCGCGTTCCACGGACGCCGTCGTGCGCCTGCTGGGCGGCGACCCCAGCCTGCGCTCGGAGGAGATCACCGAGCAGGAGCTGCGCGACCTCGTCGCCGCCCACCCCGGCCTGCACGAGGACGAGCGGCGCATCCTCTCGGACGTGTTCGCCGCCTCGGAGCGCAGCCTCGGGGAGGTCATGCGCCCCCGGGGCGACGTCGTCTTCCTGCGGGCGGACCTGCCGCTCGCCGCGGCCGAGGAGCGCACTCGCGACCTGCCCTACTCGCGGTACCCCGTCATCGGCGACGACGTCGACGACGTGCTCGGCTTCGTGCACGTGCGCGACCTCGCCCGCGGCGCGGGGGCGCCGTCGGCCGGCCGACGCACCGTGCGCGACGTCGCCCGGCCGGTGCTCGACCTCCCGGCGACCGGACGGCTGCTGCCGACCCTCGCCGAGATGCAGCGCACCCGCACCCACCTCGCGCTCGTCGTCGACGAGTACGGCGGGACGGACGGCATCGTCACGCTGGAGGACCTCGTCGAGGAGCTCGTCGGCGACATCCGCGACGAGCACGACCCGCTCGCCGCGGTGCGCGTGGCGGGCACGTACGACGCCGGCCTCACGATCGAGGACTTCGCCCGGCTCACCGGCGTCGAGCTGCCCGACGGTCCGTACGAGACCGTCGCGGGCTACGTCCTGGCACGGCTGGGGCGCTTGGCCGAGACCGGCGACGCCGTCGTGGTCGACGACACCGGCCCTGCCACGGACCACCCCGATGCGGACGGCGAGCACGTCCTGCGCGTGACTGCGGTCGAGGACCGCCGCATCCGCGAGGTCCGCCTCGACTGACCTGCATGCTGTCCCGACCTGCCGACCGAACGTGGTGGGCGCCGTCAGGAGGGGTCGGCGGCGGGGGCGTGCCGTTGCAGGAAGGCGAAGACGTCGGTGTCGTCGACGCCGGGGAACGCGCCGCGCGGCAGCGCCGCGAGCACCTGCTGGTGCATGCGGGCGCTGGGCCAGGCGACGCCGTCCCACCGCTCGGCGAGCTCGGCGGGCGGGCGCTGGCAGCACGACGGGTCGGGGCACGTGGAGGCGTGCCGCACCTGGGTGTCGCGCCCGCGGAACCACTTGGCGTGCGCGTACGGCACGCCCACGGTGATGGAGAACTGCCGCCCGTCCGCGCCGGTGCCGGTCTGCACCGAGTCCCAGAAGGTGCCCGCCGGGGTGTCGGTGTACTGGTACGACTCGGTGGCGCGGTCGCGGCGCGTGAACGCCTCGCGCCCCGCCCACCAGCGGCACACGAGCTGCCCCTCGATGGCGCCGGTCACGTCCTGCGGCAGGGGCAACCCGTCGTTGGCGTAGCCGCGGAACAGCGCGCCGTCGTCGCCCACGCGCAGGAAGTGCAGCGGGATGCCGAGGTGCACGGTGGCCAGGTTGGTCAGGCGCATCGCCGCGGCCTCGTGCGTGACGCCGAACGCGTCACGGAAGTCCTCGACCGCCAGGTCCTTCTCCCGCTTGCGTCGCTGCAGGAACTCCACCGCGACCGACTGCGGGATGAGGCAGCTCGCCGCGAAGTAGGTGATCTCCACCCGTTGCTGCAGGAACTCGGCGTAGCTGCGCGGCCGCTCGTGGTCCAGCACGCGGTGCGCGATGGCCTGCAGCGCGAGCGAGCGCAGCCCGTGCCCGCCGGGGATGGACGCCGGCGGCAGGTAGATCCGGCCGTTCTTCAGGTCCGTGACCGACCGCGCCGACCGCGGCAGGTCGTCCACGTGCAGGATCGTCAGTCCCAGCTGCTCGGCCATGCGCGCCACCGTGCGGTGCGTGAGGGCGCCCGCCCCCGCGTACCCCGCGCGATGGGTCAGCTCCTCGCCGAGCGCCTCGATCTGGGGCAGGTAGTTGTCGCGCACCTGGCGCTCGTGGCGCAGCTCGGTGTTCGCGCGGCGCGCCTCCTCGGGGGTGGCGATCGCCTCCTCCTCGCGCCGCGACAGCTCCGTGTGCAGGCCGACGAGCTGCTCCAGCACGGGCATCGGGAGCTTCTGGCTGGGCTTGACCGACGGCAGGCCGAGCGCCCCGAAGAGCGGTCCGCGCTGCGCGCGCTCCAGGGCGATCTCCAGCTCCGCCCGGCGCGACGGCGGCTCGTCGGCGAGCAGGTCGGGAACGGCCACGCCCACGGCGTCGGCGATCGAGCGCAGCAGCGACAGGCGCGGCTCGCGCCGCCCGTTCTCGATCAGGGACAGCAGGCTCGGCGCCGATCCCACCCGCTCCCCCAGCGCCTCGAGCGTGAGGCCGCGCGACGTGCGCGCGTGCCGGATGCGCCGGCCGAGGGTGATGAGGTCCGGCGCATCCGCCCCGGGGACGTCCTTGGCAGCCATGGTTTGACGTTACGTGAAGATCGGCATTTCTTCACGGCCGATCCGCTGGAAAGTCGGTGCGGCGGAGAGGGACGCTGGAGACAGCCCACCCGGCGGCGCACGCCGGGGCCTCGACGGACGGAGCACCCGATGACCTTCACCGCGAACCCGCGCCGCACGCGACTCGCGATCGCCGAGCTCGCCCCGGACGTCCTGGCCCCCAGCGCCCTGGCGCCCGCGGAGCACGCCGGCGCCGCATCGTCGCGCGCCACCGCCCCGTCGCCGCGGGACCCCCGCGCCTGGGTACGGGAGATCGCCGAGCTCACGCAGCCCGACGAGGTCGTGTGGTGCGACGGCTCGCCCGCGGAGAAGCAGCGCCTGCTCGCCCAGATGGTCGATGCCGGCACGCTGATCAAGCTGGACGAGGCGAAGCGGCCGAACTCCTACCTCGCCCGGTCGGACCCGTCCGACGTCGCCCGCGTCGAGTCGCGCACCTTCATCTGCTCGGAACGCGAGGAGGACGCAGGCCCGACGAACAACTGGCGCGCGCCCGCCGAGATGCGCCAGGTGCTGACCGGGCCCGACGGCGTCTTCGCCGGCTCGATGCGCGGCCGCACCATGTACGTGGTGCCGTTCTCGATGGGACCCGTCGGCGGCCCGATCTCGCAGGTCGGCATCGAGATCACCGACTCGCCGTACGTCGTCGTGTCGATGCACGTCATGACGCGGGTCTCGCCGCAGGTCATGGACCTCGTCGACGGCGGGCAGCAGTGGGTGCCGGCCGTGCACACGGTGGGCGCCCCGCTGGCGGACGGCGAGGCCGACGTGCCGTGGCCCTGCAACGACACGAAGTACATCGTCCACTACCCCGAGACCCGCGAGATCTGGTCGTACGGCTCCGGCTACGGCGGCAACGCCCTGCTGGGCAAGAAGTGCTTCGCGCTGCGCATCGCGTCGGCGATGGCCCGCGACGAGGGCTGGCTCGCCGAGCACATGCTGCTCGTCCGCGTCACCTCGCCGGAGCAGCGGCAGTACCACCTCGCCGCCGCGTTCCCGAGCGCGTGCGGCAAGACGAACCTCGCCATGCTGCGCCCGACCATCCCGGGCTGGACGGTCGAGACGCTCGGCGACGACATCGTCTGGATGCGCCCCGGCCCCGACGGCCGCCTTCGCGCCATCAACCCCGAGGCGGGCTTCTTCGGTGTCGCGCCGGGCACGGGCGTCGAGACCAACCCCACCGCCGTCGAGACCTTCACGCACGACGCGATCTTCACGAACGTGGCCCTGACCGACGACGGAGACGTGTGGTGGGAGGGCCTCACGCCCGAGCCGCCGGCGCACCTGATCGACTGGCAGGGCAACGACTGGGCGCCCGGCTCCGACACCCCGGCCGCGCACCCGAACTCCCGGTTCACGGTGTCGGCGGCGCAGTGCCCGTCCATCGCGGACGTCTGGGAGGACCCGGCCGGCGTGCCGGTCGACGCGATCGTCTTCGGCGGCCGCCGCGCCACCAACGTGCCGCTCGTGACCCAGGCGACGAGCTGGGACCACGGCGTCTTCATGGGCGCCACGATCAGCTCCGAGCGGACGGCTGCGGCCGAGGGCACGGTCGGCGAGCTCCGTCGTGACCCGTTCGCGATGATGCCGTTCTGCGGCTACAACATGGCCGACCACTGGTCGCACTGGCTGGCGGTGGGCAAGGGCCTCGACGCCGACAAGCGGCCCAAGGTGTTCCAGGTGAACTGGTTCCGCAAGGGCGAGGACGGCAGCTTCCTGTGGCCCGGGTTCGGCGAGAACTCGCGTGTCGTGGAGTGGATCGTCACCCAGCTCGACCGGGCGCGCGGCCTGCGCACCGACGCCGGCGCCGTGCACTCCCCCGTCGGCCTGCTGCCCGCAAAGGGCGCGCTGCGCACCGACGGCCTCGACCTGACCGACGACGACCTCGCCGCCCTCTTCGACGTCCCGGCCGAGGCGTGGCTCGCCGAGACGGCGCTGACCGGCGAGTTCTTCGAGACCTTCGGCGACCGCGTGCCCGACCAGCTCTGGGCACAGCTCTCCCTGCTGCGCGAGCGGCTCGGCGCGCGCGGCTGACCCACAGACCCGGGCCCGCCGGAGAGGCACCGGCGGGCCCGTACCCCTCGCCCGGCGCGGCAGTCCGGGTTCACGGCGGCAGTCCGTCCTGCCGCGGCGAGCCGAGACTGCCGCGCCGAGCCGCGCCGGGCGTCAGGCGTACACCGTGCTCATGAGCTCCCGGACGTCGCCGAGCGTGCGGTCGGCGACCTCGTTCGCCCGGGCGTTCCCCCGGGCGAGGACGTCGCGCACGACGGCGGGGCCGTCGGCGGCCAGGGCGGCCCGCCGCTCGCGCAGCGGACGCAGCCCCTCCACGACCGCCTCCGTCACGACCGCCTTCAGCCGCCCCGCCCCGGCGTCGCCGACCGACGCGGCCAGCGCGTCCGGCGTCGTGCCCGCGAAGTGCGCGCCGATGCGCAGCAGGTTCGCCACCTCCGGCCGGTCCTCCGGGGCGTAGGCGATGTGCCGCTCGGAGTCGGTGCGGGCGCGACGGAAGAAGCGCACCGTCTCGTCCTCGGTGGCGCGCAGCTCCAGCGCGTTGCCGCGCGACTTGCTCATCTTGGCGCCGTCGTTCCCCAGCACCGTGAGCGACCGCGTGAGCAGGGCCTCCGGCTCCGGGAAGTACGGGCGGGCGCCTGCGTACCGCTGGTTGAAGCGGCGCGCGACCGTCCGCGTCGTCTCCAGGTGCGGCAGTTGGTCGAGCCCCACGGGCACGAGGTTGCCGTGGCAGAACAGGATGTCCGCCGCCTGGTGCACCGGGTAGGTGAAGAGCAACCCGGACATGCCCCGCCCCTGCCGCTTCTCGGCGTCCGCGGCCTCCGCCTTCACGGTGGGGTTGCGCTCCAGCTCAGTCACGCTCACCAGCGACAGGAACGGCAGCAGCAGCTGGTTCAGGGCAGGCACCGCCGAGTGGGTGAACACCGTGGAGCGCGCCGGGTCGATGCCTGCGGCGAGGTAGTCGAGCACCACCTCGCGCACGACGGCGGGCAGGTCCCCGGCGTCGTCGCGGTCGGTGATGACCTGGTAGTCGGCGACGACGAGCACCACCTCGACCCCGGCGTCCTGCAGACGCACCCGGTTGTCGAGCGTGGCGAGCAGGTGGCCGAGGTGCAGCGTGCCGGTCGGCCGGTCGCCGGTGAGGACGCGGAAGCGGCCCGGGCCGCGCGCGATCTCCGCCTCGATCTCGGCGGAGCGGGCCTGCGCGACGGCGGCGCTCGTCGTCGCGGGGTTGGGGGTGGTCAGGACGGTCGGTGCGGTCATCGGTTCGGCTCCTCAGGGGGATCGCCGCCCGTCGGACCGGTCCGGACACGAGAACGCCCCGGCTGCGACGGGCAGCTCGGGACGGGGACGTGGGCGCGTCGGGTCAGGGCTGCGGAGGCAGCCACCACCAGCTCGCGCGCGTCGTCATGACGTCAGCCTATGCCCGCGGCCGGGGGACCGGATTCCGCGCCACGGCCGGGCCAGGCCCGCGGCGAGGTGACCCGGGGACGTCCGTGCGCCGCGTCCGTGCACGCCGTGGTCAGATTCTCCCGTGGAGAACGCAGCACGACGCCCGACCGGGACCACCCAGGGCCAGGCCCCGATCCTGGGCCGGGACGCCGAGCTCGCCCGCGTCGAACGCCTCGCCGCCCCGGGTTCGGGCGGCGTGCTGCTCTTCGTCGGAGAACCGGGACTGGGCAAGACGACCCTGCTGGAGCACGGTCGCGAGCTCGCCCGCCGGTCGGGACGGCACGTCCTCACGGCGCGGTGCGCGCGCGGCGAGCGCGAGCTGCCGTTCGCCGCGCTGCACCAGCTCCTGCTGCCGCGTCTCGACCGCCTCGACCGCCTGCCGGCGCCGCAGGCCCGCGCGCTCGGGGCAGCCCTCGGTCTGCACGAGGCCACGGCCGTCCCGGACCGGCTGCACCTGGCAGCGGGGGCGCTCACGCTCCTGTGCGACGTCGGGCCCTCCACGAGCGACGGCTCCAGCGACAGCGGCACCCTCGCCGTCGTCGACGACCTGCACTGGGCGGACGACGCCTCCCGCGACGTCCTGCTCTTCTGCGCCCGCCGGCTGGCCGACGCGTCCGCCGGGACGTCCCTCCTCCTGTCCACGCGGCCGGAGGCACCCGAGCCCCTCCCGACGATCACCCTGTCGAGCCTCGACCCCCGTGACGCCGCCCGGGTCCTCGACCTGCAGCCCGTCCCTCCCGCCGCGGCCGTGCGGCACGACCTCATCCAGCACGCGGCCGGGAACCCCCTGGCGCTCGTCGAGCTGTCCCGCGCCGACGCCGCGGTGCCCTCGCCCGCGCCGCCCGACGGCCCCTGGCCGGTGAGCGGGCGGATCGAGCGGGCGTTCGCCTCCCGGCTCCCCGCGCTGCCCGCGCCGACGCGCTGGCTGCTGCTCCTCGCCGCGGCGGCCGACGGCGACGACCTCGCGCCCGTCCTCGCCGCCGCCGGTGACGTGCCCGACGACGACCGGCTGGTCGCATGGGCACCGGCCGAGACCGCGGGCCTCGTCCACCTGGACGGGCCCCGCTTCCGGTTCCGTCACCCGCTGGCACGCGCCGCCGTCTACCACGCCGCGCCCTTCGCGGAACGACGTGGCGCACACCTGGCCCTGGCGGAGGCCGTCGACGACCTCGACCGGCGCGCCTGGCACCGCGCGGCCGCCGCCGTCGGCCCCGACACCGCCGTGGCGACCGACCTCGAGGCCACGGCCGACCGGGCCCGCGAGCGAGGGGGCTGGGCCGCGAGCGCCCGCGCGCTCGAGCGGGCGGGCGAGCTCTCGGCAACCTCGGACGAGGCGGCGCGCCGCTTCGTGCTCGCGGCACCGGCCGCCATGTACACCGGGCGCACGGCCTGGGTGGAGCGCCTGGCGGACCGCGCCCTCGAGGCCACCGACGACGAGCACACGCGCTGGGAGGCCGACCTCTACGGGGGATGGGCGGCTGCCTCGACGCCCCGCCACCGCGCCGCCGTCGAACGGCTGACGACCGTCGCGCGCCGGGCGGGGGCGTCCGACCCCCAGCTGGCCCTCGCCGCGCTGGCCCCCGCCGCCGTGACGGCCTACTACTCCGGCGACGACGAGCTGATCGACGACGTCGCGCGCTGCCTCGAGGCGCTGCACCCGGACGACACCGTGCCGGTGACCGCGTGGGTGCGGGCCGCGGCCGCGCCGTTCGCCCCGGCGTCGCGCGCCACGCTGGACGGCGCGGTCCGGGCGGCCACGCACCTCGGCATCAGCGAGCTCAACGTGCTCGGCGGGGCGGCGTGGATGCTCGACGAGACCGGGCTGGCCGCGCGGTTGCTCGGCGAGCTGCTGGAGCTGTTCTCCCACGGCCCCACGCAGGGGGCCAACGCCCTCGTCACGGCGACCCTCGCCGCTGCGCTGCACGAGCTCGGCAGGTGGGACGACGCCCAGGGGCACGTCGAGGACGCGGTGCGCGTCGCGGAGGCCACGGGGATGCCGGTCGTGCGGGCGGCCGCGGTCGAGACGGCCGCCCTGCTCGCCGCCGGCCGAGGCAGGACGGACGAGGCCCGAGAGCTCGCGCAGCACGCGCTCGCCGACGTGGGGCCCGGGGCGACCCGGTCGGTGGAGGTGCGCGCGCGACAGGCGCTCGGTCTCGCCTCCCTGGTCGCCGGCGAGCCCGAGGCCGCCTACGACGCCCTCCGCCGGACCTTCGCCCCCGACGGGCGCCCCACCCACCGGCACGCCTCGGTGCACGGGATCGCGCTGCTCACCTCCGCCGCCGCTCGCGCGGACCGGCCCGAGCGGCTCGAGGACGCGGCCCAGGTGCTCTCCGCCGTCACGGCACACGTCGGCGACGCCCCCGGGCCGCGGGTGGCGGCCCTGCTGCACCACGCCCGCGCCCTGCTGGCGTCCCCCGACGACGCGGTGGGCGAGTACCGCGCCGCGCTGGCCGACCCTGCCGGCGCCACCTGGCCGTTCGAGCGTGCCCTCGTCCGGCTCGACCTCGGCGAGCGGCTGCGGCGCCTGCAGCGTGTGAGCGAGGCACGGACCGAGCTCAGCGCCGCGCGCGAGACCTTCCTGCGGATCGGCGCCGCCTCGTTCGCAGACCGGGCGAGCGCCGAGCTCCGCGCCGCCGGCGTCGCGGTGGCGGAGCGCACGCCCGACGCCCTCGCACAGCTCACTCCCCAGCAGCGCCGCATCGTGCGGCTGGCGGCCGAGGGACGCACCAACCGGGAGATCGCGGAGCGCCTCTTCCTGTCCCCCCGGACGGTCGGGTTCCATCTCTACCGGGTGTTCCCGCTGCTCGGCGTGACGTCGCGCGGCCAGCTGCGCGACCTGGTCGACGCCGGGGCCTCCGAACCGCGACCAGTCATCTGACAGAAGCGGCCGGCCACCCGCACGGGTGAGGGTGATGTCTCCGACCCTGGGAGACACACCATGACCGAGTTCAGCGCGTCCCGCCGTGCCGTGGTCTTCGTCCACGGCCTGTGGCTCCACGCCGACTCGTGGACACCGTGGATGGACCGCTTCGCGGAGGCCGGCTACGACCCGCACAACCCGGGCTGGCCCGGCGCCTCCGCCACCGTGGCGGAGGCGAGGGAGAACCCCGAGCTGGCGGGCGGCGTGGGCATCGACGACGTCGTGGCGCACTACGCCGACGTCCTCGACGGCCTGTACGTCGACGGTCTCGACCCGCGGCCCGTCGTCGTCGGGCACTCGTTCGGCGGCCTCGTCGCGCAGCGCCTGCTCACCGAGGGCCACGCGGCCGCGGCGGTCGCGATCGACCCGGCACCCATGCGCGGGAACATCCTCCTTCCGCCGAGCTCGCTGCGGGTGGCCGCCGTCGCGCTGACGAGCCCTGCGAGCTTCCGGGGCACCGTCGCGCTGACCCCGGAGGAGTTCCGGTACGGCTTCGCCAACGAGCTCTCGGACGACGAGGCCGCCGCGCTCTACGACCAGTGGACGATCCCCTCCCCCGGCAGGCCCCTGTTCGAGGACGCGGCGGCGAACCTGCTGCCGGGCTCGCCCGCGCGGGTCGACACCCGCGACGCGGACCGCGGTCCGCTCCTGTTCATCGGCGGCGGCATGGATCACACGGCGCCCGCGTCCCTGACGCGCACCTCCGCGAAGATCCACCGGAAGCACTCCGGCGCCGTCACCGACCTCGTCGAGTTCCCCGACCGGGGACACTCGCTCACCATCGACCACGGCTGGGCCGAGGTCGCGGACGCCGCGCTCGCGTGGCTCAAGGAAAAGGGGCTGTGATGCCTTTCATCACCACTTCCGACAGCTCGACCGGTCCCGTCGAGATCTTCTACAAGGACTGGGGCACCGGTACCCCGGTCGTGTTCTCGCACGGGTGGCCGCTGAACGCGGACGCCTGGGACCGCCAGATGATGGCGGTCACCGACGCCGGCTTCCGCGCCGTCGCGCACGACCGACGCGGTCACGGTCGCTCCACGCAGACGGGCGACGGCAACGACATGGACCACTACGCGGACGACCTCGCCGCGCTGCTGGACCAGCTCGATCTCACGGACGTCGTGCTCGTGGGCCACTCGACCGGCGGCGGCGAGGTGGCCCACTACCTGGCGCGCCACGGCTCGGCGCGCGTGCGCAAGGCGGTCCTCGTCGGGGCCGTTCCCCCGCTGATGGTGCAGACGCCGGAGAACCCGGACGGCACCCCGATCGAGGTGTTCGACGGCATCCGCGAGGGCGTGCGGACGGACCGCTCGCAGTACTACCGCGAGCTCGCCGTGCCGTTCTTCGGCGCGAACCGCGAGGGGGCGAACGTCTCCCAGGGCGCGATCGAGCAGTTCTGGCGGCTCTCGATGCAGGCCGGCCTGAAGCCGGCGTACGACTGCATCGCGCAGTTCTCGGAGGTCGACTACACCGACGACCTGCGCGCGATCGACGTCCCGGTCTTCGTGGCGCACGGCGACGACGACCAGATCGTGCCGATCAAGGCCGCCGGGATCCGGTCGGCGGAGATCCTCGCCGACGCGACGCTCAAGGTCTACCCGGGCGCACCGCACGGCATCGTCGGGGCGTACGAGGACGAGTTCACGAAGGACCTCGTGGCGTTCGTCCAGGCGTGACACGACGGTGACCCTCCGGCCCTTCGTGGCCGGAGGGTCGCTCGTCAGCGGGACCGGTCGGCGGGCGGCGTGAGCAGCGGCTCGAGGTCGGAGGCGTCGACCAGCGGGTCGTCGAGGTCCACCGTGATCTGCGACCGCGCCATCACGCGGGCCGCGCCGGTGACGGCGGAGCGCAGCGCCGGGTAGTCGCCCACCCGGGTGCGCTCCAGCACGGTGCCCACGAACCGGCTGCCGCGCGGCGAGACCGTCTCCAGCGACTCGCCCTCGCGGATCTCCCCGCGCTGGGCCATGAGCGCGAGCCGCGCCGACGTGCCGGTGCCCGTGGGGCTACGGCAGAGCACGCCCGGGTGCACGTAGGTGGCCGACGGCGACTCCCAGCGGCCGTCGCCGACCTGGCGCAGCGGGCCCATGAAGTGCGCGAACGGCAGCGGCCCGACGTCGCCCAGGTCGGGGTGCTCCTGGCGCAGGCCGGGCCGGGCCGCGCGGACGAAGGCGTCCCCGAACGCGGTCAGCGCGACCTGCTCCGTCGGGCCGATGTCGAACCCGTAGCGGGACGCGTCGATGAGCGCGTAGTACGCCCCGCTCCACACGAGGTCGAACAGCACGTCGCCGTGGTTCGGCACCTCGACGCTCAGTGCCTCGTCGGCCACGTACGCCGGCTCGCCCTCGGTGGTGATGGACACGACCCGCCCGTCGATCACCCGCGCGCTGACCCGGGCCAGGCCCGCGGGGGACTCCAGGACGATGTCCTGGAGCCCGTCGCCGTCGCGCAGCGGGATGGCCCCGCTCTGCAGCAGCGCCGTGGCCGTGCAGATCGTGTTGGAGCCCGAGTAGAGCGGGTACCCCATCGCCTCCATGATCACGTAGCCGGCCTGCGCCCGCGGGTCGCTGGGCTCGACGATCAGGTCGACCGACATGGCCGGGTCGCCGTACGGCTCCGACAGCAGCAGGCGGCGCAGCCCGTCGCCCTGCCGCTCCAGGTAGCGCGCCTTCTCCAGCACGGTCCGCCCGGGCAGCGGCTCGACGCCGGACATGACGACCCGGCTGACGTCTCCGCCCGACTGCGCGTCGATCAGCTCGATGGTGCGCTCACGGCTGCGCATACGGTGCCCCCACGCCGTCCCAGTGCCGGTCCGGCACGACGACGAGCTTGCCGACGTAGGACTTCGCCAGGAACGCGCGCTGCGCGTCGTGCAGGTCGGAGAGCCGGAACGTGCGGTCCAGGAGCGGACGGATCTCGCCGTCGGAGATGTAGCGCACCAGCCGCCGGAAGGCGGTGCGCGTGCCCTGCGACGACCCGTGCAGCTCGAGCTGCTTGAGGTACATGGTGCGCAGGTCGAGCTGCACGACCGGGCCGCCGATCGCGCCCGCCGTCGTGTACCTCCCCTCGGGCCGCAGGATGCGCAGCAGGTCGTTGAACATCGGCCCGGCCACCAGGTCGGCGACGACGTCGACCGGGCCGTCCACCACACGCCCCACCTCGGCGACGAGGTCGGCGGAGTCGCGCAGCACGACGTCCTGCGCCCCGATCTGCCGCAGCGCGGCCTCCTTGCCGGCGCTCGTCACGGCGTACGGGACGGCGCCGCGCACGCGGGCGAGCTGCACGATCGCCGACCCCACGCCGCCGGACGCCCCCGTCACGAGCACCCGCTCCCCCGCGGCCAGCCGCGCCCGGTCGAGCATCTGCTCCGCGGTGAGGTAGGCGCAGCAGAACGTCGCGAGCTCGGCGTCGGCGATGTCGGCCGTGATCTCGTAGGCGTTCTCGGCGGGGGCGGTCATGTACTCGGCGTACCCGCCGTCGCGGCCGTGCCCGATGTAGTCGATGTCCGCCAGGCTGTCGTCGCCCTCGGGCCGGTGGTAGATGCTGAAGTCCACGACGACGCGCTCGCCGACCCGGCCGGCGGGCACGCCGTCGCCGACGGCGGCGATCACGCCGACCGTGTCCGCGCCCTGGATCCGGGGGAAGGTGAGCGTGGACCTGCCGCGTCTCCACGTCGAGACGGAGCCCGGGTCCGTCTCCGTGCCGTACGCCCCCTCCCGGACCCAGACGTCCGTGTTGTTCATGCCGCAGGCGTGCACGTCGACCAGGACCTCGCCCGCGGCGGGCGCGGGCGTGGGCACGTCCTCGCGGTACACCAGCCGGTCGAGGCCACCGTGGCCGACGAGCTGGACCGCCTTCATCACCGCCGGGATCTCCGCCATCAAGTGAGCGTAGGGGCGGGAGGCCCGTCGCGTCATCGGGACGGCGGCACGTCGCCCGGCCGCTCTCCCGGCCACCCGCCCGACCACCCGGGCGACCGGTGGGAGAATCGGGCCGTGCCCGACCAGCTCCCGCCCGTGCCCGCGTCCCCGTTCGCCCACGTCGTGTACTACGAGCCGCGCATCCCGGGGAACACGGGCTCCGCCATCCGCCTCGCCGCCGTCACCGGGGCGCGGCTGCACCTCGTGGAGCCGCTGGGCTTCGACCTGTCCGAGGCGAAGCTCAAGCGCGCCGGGCTGGACTACCACGACCTGGCCGTCATGGACGTGCACCCGACGTTCGACGCCGCGCTCGACGCCCTGCCCGACGCGCGCGTCTTCGCGTTCACCGCGCACGCCGACACCACCTACACCGACGTCGAGTACCGCCGCGGCGACATCCTGCTCTTCGGCCCCGAGCCGACCGGCCTGCCCGACGAGGCGATGGACCATCCGCGCGTCACCGACCGCGTGAAGATCCCCATGCTGCCCGGTCGGCGCTCGCTCAACCTCACCAACGCCGCGTCCATCGTCGTCTACGAGGCGTGGCGGCAGGCGGGCTTCCCGGGCGCCGTCTGAGCGCGACGCGGCGCGTCTCGCGGCGCCGTCACCCGGGCAGGACGTCGATGATTCCCCGGTACTCCAGCGGCGCACGGTCGTGCACGTTCGCGCCCGGCCCGGTCATGCGTCCACGCCGACGACGCGGACGAGCTCTCCCAACCTGGCCATGACGTCGGAGCCCGGGTCGGCGTCCGTGACGACGCCCGCGACGGCGTCGAACCCGATCACCTCAAACGGCGACGCGGCCCCGACCTTCTCCGACGAGCCCAGCACGAAGGTCTCCGCGGCGCGGCCGGCCAGCGCCCGCTTCATGGCGGCCTCGTCCGGGTCGCCGGTGGTGAGCCCGGCGTCGGGGTGGATGCCCGTGACCCCGAGGAGGAAGACGTCGGCGGAGATCCGCCGCGCGGCCTCGACCGCGGCCGCGCCGCTCGCCACCGCGGAGTGCTTGAAGAGCCGGCCGCCGAGGACGAAGACCTCGGCCACGGGGTGCTCGACCAGCGCCGTCGCCACGGTCGGGCTGTGCGTGACCACGGTGCACCCCAGGTCCGGCGGGAGCGCCCTTGCCACCGCGAGCGCCGTCGTCCCGCCGTCGAGGATCACCGTGCTCCCCGGGTCGATCAGCCGCACCGCCGCCGCGGCGACGCGCTCCTTGCCCGCCACCTCGACCCGCTGCCGGCCGGCGTAGTCGACGACCGCCGGGGACACCGGCAGCGCGCCTCCGTAGACGCGCTGGCACAGCCCCTCGGCCGCCAGCTCGCGCAGGTCGCGCCGGATGCTGTCCTCCGACAGGCCGAGCTCCGCCGCAGCCGTCTTGGCCACGACCTTGCCGTCGCGACGGAGGGTCTCGAGGAGGTGGTCACGCCTCTCGGCAGCGAGCATCGCGCTTTCTCGTTTCTTCGTAGTCCTGCATGTTTATGTCTAGTCTACGGGCATGACCCGACCACTGCTCATCCTCGTCGCCGGCCCCTACCGTTCCGGCACCGACGGCGACCCCGCCGCGATGGAGGCCAACCTGCGCCGGCTCGAGGAGGCCGCCTGGCCCGTCTTCGCCGCCGGGCACGTCCCCGTGGTCGGCGAGTGGGTGGCGCTGCCGGTGCTGCGCTCGGCCGGCGCCACGCTGGACGACGACCTCGCGGACGACGTGCTCTACCCGACGGCGCAGCGGCTGCTGCAGCACTGCGACGCCGTGCTCCGGCTGCCCGGCGAGTCGACCGGGGCCGACCAGGACGTCGCGATCGCCGAGAGCCGGGGCATCCCCGTCTACTACGACGTCGCCGACGTGCCGCGTCTCGCGGACGCCGACCGGTGAGCGGCCTTCCCGGCGTCGACGTCCCCGACCACCGCGGCCGGACCGGCCTCGACCGGGCCGGACGGGACCTGCGCCGCAACCCGGACGTGGTCGTGCGCGACGTCGAGCTCACCTCCCGGGGCTGGCACGTGCTGCGCCGCACGACGTTCGACCATCGCCGGCGTGACGGGAGCTGGCGCACCCTCGAGCGGGAGACCTACGACCGCGGGGACGGCGCCACGATCCTGCTGCACGACGACGCGCGGTCCACCGTGCTGCTCACCCGCCAGTTCCGGTTCCCGGCGTACGTCAACGACCACCCGGACGGGATGCTGATCGAGACGGCCGCGGGCCTGCTCGACGACGACGACCCCGAGACCGCGATCCGCCGCGAGGTGGCCGAGGAGCTCGGTGTCGCCGTCGGCCCGGTCGCGCACGTCTTCACCGCGTACATGAGCCCCGGCTCCGTCACGGAGAAGGTCCACTTCTACGCCGCGCCCTACACGCCGGGCGACCGTGTCGGACCCGGCGGCGGGGTCGCCCACGAGGGCGAGGACATCGAGGCCGTCGAGCTCCACCGCGACGACGCCCTGGCCATGGTCCGCGACGGCCGCATCGTCGACGGCAAGACCATCATGCTGCTCCAGTGGTGGGCACTGCGGGGCTGACGACAGGATGTGCACCATGCGCAGCAGCCTCTTCCACCACACCGAGCCGCAGGGCGAGCCCGGCAGCTTCCAGCTCGTCAACCCGCGGATGCTCAAGGTCGACCTCGCCGGCTCCGGTGGGTTCTTCTACGCCAAGCAGGGGTCGATGGTCGCCTACCAGGGCGACGTCGACTTCGCCTACGAGGGCGCGGGCGGCATGACCAAGCTCTTCAAGAAGGCGTTCACCGGCGAGGGCATGTCCCTGATGAAGGTGTCCGGCAGCGGCGACGTCTTCCTCGCCCAGGACGCCGACGAGGTGTTCGTGCTGTACCTGGAGAACGAGAGCGTCACCGTCTCGGGCAGCAACATCCTCGCGTTCGAGAGCTCGCTGACCTGGGACATCAACCGCGTGCAGGGCGCGTCGGTGCTCAGCGGCGGGCTGTTCAACACCACGTTCACCGGCTCCGGCGCGCTCGCCGTCACCGCCTACGGCACCCCCGTGGTGCTCGAGGTCGACGAGCCCACCTACGTCGACATGCAGAGCGTGGTGCTCTGGTCCACGACCCTCACCAGCACCGTGCGCAAGACGGCGAAGCTCGGCGCCGCCATCGGCCGCGGCTCGGGCGAGGCGTACCAGCTCGGGCTCACCGGCCAGGGCATCGTCGTCGTGCAGGCGTCCGAGGGCCACCCGCTGCCGAACCAGAACTGACACCGGTCCCGGCGGCGCCCGGCCGTTGGCGCGTCCCGGCACGCCTGGGATGCTCGGCCCATGACGCCCCGCGACCGTGCGCTGCCGAGCGATCCCGAGCATTCCCGCGGACTGGTCCTCCGCTGGGCCGGCCCGACGGCGGCGCAGCCCGACATCGAGCTCCTCGCCGTCGACCTCGTCAACGAGGGCACCGAGCTCTGGACCCCGCGGGAGGAGGACCTCATCGTCGCGGGAGGCCTGCTGCTGTCTCCCGGGGAGGAACGCGCGTCCTTCGGCTTCGGCTTCTTCGGGAGCCAGGGGGCCGCCGTCCCCTTGGGACCCGGCGACTACGCACGCCTCCCGGTGTCGATCGGCGGCTCCGAGTGGGCGCGTGCGAAGCCCGGCCCAGCGCACGTCCGCGCCGTGCTCCCCACGCTCAGCCTCTGGACGGAGGATCTGCTCCCCGTGGACTTGACCGCCGACGTCATCGACCGACACCGCCTGGAGGACCTGCCTCTCGCGGAGCCGGAGTAGGGCGTCCTGGCCGTTCACCGGCGTCAGGCGGGCGCGAGCACCTCGACGCGGTTGCCCGCGCCGTCGCGGGTGTGGAACCTCAGGTACCCCGCGAAGGTCGTCCGCTCGGAGCGGTCGACGGCGAAGCCCGCATCCTCCAGCCGGTCCGCCGTCGCGTCGAGCGCGGCGACGTCGTCCACCACCAGGGCCGGGTGCGCCTTGCGCGCCGGGACGAACGGGTCCTCCACGCCGACGTGGATCTCCGCGACGACGGCGCCCCGCGCGTCGACCCCCCGGAACCAGCAGCCGCCGCGTCCCGCCAGCTCCGGCGGCTTCGCCACCTCGGTCAGGCCGAGCCCGGCGCCGTAGAACGCGCGTGCCGCGTCTTCGCCGCCCGGCGGGCAGGCCACCTGCACGTGATGCAGCCGCATGTCGTCTCCTCGTCTCCGAAAAGTATCTCGACGTCAAGATATCCGGTCGCGTGCGCGCTCTCGACGACGGCGCTCCGCGGCAGCCCGGACGGCCCACCCGTCGCCCATGAAGATCGGCACATCGACCAGGAACCGGCCGAACGGAGCGAGGTCGGGCGCGAGCGCCTCGATCGCGTAGACCGACGCGCCCGCAAGGGTCACGAACAGCGCAGCGACGAGGACGACTCGCACCGCCTCAGCCCTCCAGGAGCCACGTCGCGGCGCGGCGCAGGAGCTCGGCGTGGGACGGCGAGTCGTAGGCGCGGACGTCGTGCCCCAGTCCGCTGTACACGGTGCGGCCGCCGTGCGCGTCGGCGACCCACACGGCGGGGTGCCGCTCCCCGTCGTCGCCGATCACCCAGCCCAGCACCTGCGACGACGGCGCCACGCGCAGGTGGCAGTACCGCTCGTCGACCACCTCGACGGCCCCGATCCCCTCCGTGATCGCGTGCGCCCCCACGGCCAGCGGCACCGTGGTGGGACCCAGCGGCGGGTGCATCGACTCCCCTGGCACCCACCGGCCACCGAGCACCTCCTCCCACTCCGGGTGGTCGCCGAACGCGTTCGCCGCCTGGTGCACCGCGAGGATCCGTCCGCCGGCGCGCGCCCACGCGTCGAGGCGCGCGTGGAACGGCGCCCAGGCCGCGTCGTCGGGGCCGATGCCGGCCTCCCGGAGCCCCGGCCACGGCGTGCCGGCGTTGACGACGAGCAGGTCGATGTCGTCCAGGTCGTCGAGGGCGTCGGGGAACGTCGAGCGGACGACGACGTCGGGGGCGCCGCCGTCCGGGTCCAGCCCGGAGAGCACCAGCGCCAGCCGGTGCGACGTCGCCGCGTGGTCGTGCCAGGGGTCCTCGTGGCGGCCGCGGCCGGCGAGGATCAGGATGCGGGGAGGTCGGGAGTCGCGCGTCGTCGTCACGACGCCCCATCCTGCCGGTCGGGACCCGCCGGGGGCCACCGAACGATCGGGATCGATCGCGCCGTCGGGTCAGCCGACGACGAGCCGCACGAGCGCGTCGACCCGACGGTCGTCGTTGCCGGCCGACAGACGCCCCGCCCGGTGCAGCGCGACGAGGCCGTGCACGGCGCCCCACAGCACCTCGGCCGCGGTCGCCGGGTCGGAGGGCGGCGCCTCGAGCCCCGCCAGCGCCCCCTCGATCGCCGCGAAGCCCGCGCGGAGGGTCTCCGGCGTGTCGTCCGAGGCGAACGGGACCAGCACGGGCAGGAGGAACATCGCGTCGTAGGTCGCGGGGTGCCGCGCGGCGAAGTCCAGGTACGCCGTCACCAGCGCGCGCACCCGCGCGGCGTCCGTCCCTGTCTGCCCGGACGTCGCGGACGAGAGGACGTCGGCCAGCTCCTCGAACCCTGCCAGGGCGACCGCGGTGACGATCTCCGTGCGCCCCTGCGGGAAGTGCCCGTAGAGCACCGGCTGGCTGTACTCGATCGCGTCCGCGAGCCGCCGGGTCGTCACGGCCTCCCACCCCTGCTCCTCGGCGAGCGCGCGGGCGGCGGCCACGATGCGATCCCGGCGCTCGGCGACCTGGCGGGCTCGTCGTGCAGCGGCAGCGGTCGTCATGCCAGCGACTCTAGCACTGCTAGACGATCGCTGATATGTTCTCTAGCGCTGCTAGATCTAGCGGCGCTAGCCCACGGAACGGAGCAGGGCCATGGAGTGGTTGCCGATCGTCGCCGTCGTCGTCACCGGGCTGATGGTGGGGGTGGAGCTGTCCGTCGCGTTCGTGATGAACCCGATCTTCGACAGCCTGCCCGACGGCGCCGGGATCCTCGCCCGTGCCCACGGCGGCCGGATGCTGGGGCGCCTCATGCCCTTCTGGTACATCGGCTCGACTCTGCTGGTCGCCGGCACCGCGCTGGTCGTCCCCGATGCCGCGGTCGTGGCCTGGGCCGCCGTCGGCCTGCTGCTCGTCAGCGTCGTCCTGTCCGTCACCCTGCTGGTGCCGATCAACGACCGGGCCAAGACCTGGACCGCCGAGACCGCCCCCGCCGACCACCGCGAGCAGGCCACGCGCTGGGACCGGCTGCACCTGGTGCGCCTCGCGGTGATCGTCGCGGCGTTCGTCCTGGTGACGGTGGCCGCCGCCCGGTGACGGCCACCGTCCGCGCGCCTCAGGCCTCCAGGAGCACCGCGGACCCCTGGCCCCCGCCGCCGCACAGCGCGGCGGCGCCCACCGAGCCGGGCCCGAGCAGCTCCAGCCGCCGGGCGAGGTGCCCCACCACGCGCGCGCCGGACGCCCCGATCGGGTGCCCCAGCGCGATGGCGCCGCCGTGCGCGTTCACCAGCTCCGGGTCGAGGCCGAGCCTGTCCACCGACGCGAGCACGACCGCCGCGAACGCCTCGTTGATCTCGAGGGCGCCGAGGTCGCGCGGGGACAGGCCCGCCCGCTCGCAGGCGGCGGCGATCGCGTTCGCAGGCTGCGCGTGCAGGCCGACGTCGGGCCCCGCGACGAGCGCGTGGGAGCGCACGCGGACACCGGACAGCCCGCGTGCCTCCGCCACGTCGTCCGCCACGAGCACCAGGGCCGCCGCGCCGTCGGAGATCTGCGACGCGTTGCCGGCCGTGATGGTGCCGTCCTCCCGGAACGCCGGCCGCAGCCGGCCGAGACCGTCGAGCGTGGAGTCCGGGCGCACGCCGTCGTCGGCCTCCACCCGCACGGTGCCGCGCCGGCCGGGGACGTCGTAGGGCGCGATCTCCTCCGCCAGCAGGTCGGCCGCCTTGGCGGCCCGCGTGTGCGACGCGACGGCCAGCGCGTCCTGCGCCTCGCGCGTGTTCCAGGCCGCGGCGGCCATCGCCTCGCCGTGCCGCTCGGTGCTCAGCCCCATCGAGTCGTGCTCGAAGGCGTCGGTGAGCCCGTCGTGCGCCATCGTGTCGATCAGCTCGACCGGGCCGAACTTCTTCCCGGCGCGCGAGCCGACCCAGGCGTGCGGGGCCAGCGTCATCGACTCCATCCCGACCACCGCGACGATCGTCGCCTCGCCGCCCGAGATCAGCCGGTGCGCCTGCACCACCGCCTCCGCCCCGGACAGGCAGACGGCGTTGAGCGTCACGGCCGGCACGGTCATCGGCACTCCTGCGCCGACACCCGCCTGCCGGGCCGGGTTCTGCCCCGCGCCGCCCTGCAGCACCTGCCCGCCGACGACGACGTCCACCTCCCCCGGCTCCACGCCCGCCGCCGCGAGCGCCGCCGCCAGCGCGTGCGCGCCCAGCGTCGTCGCCGGCACGGACGCGAACGCCCCGTTCGAGCGCACGAACGGCGTCCGCCGGTATCCCGCGATCACGGTCATCGTCGTCCCTCCTCCACCGCCGCGGCCGAGCCGTCGCCCGTCCCGGCGTCGTCCTCCGGATCGTCCTCCAGCTCCACGACCAGCTCGGCCTCGGTCGCCTCGCGCACCTCGTCGACGGTCACGCCCGGCGCCAGCCGCCGCAGCACGAACGCGGCCTCGAGGCCGTGGTCGGTCACGTCGAGCACGGCCCGGTCGGTGACGATCCGGTCGACGACGCCCTCGCCCGTGAGCGGCAGCGTGCAGCGCCGACGCAGCTTGGGCGACCCGTCGCGGGCCACGTGGTCCATGAGCGCGACGATGCGCCGCGCCCCGACGACGAGGTCCATCGCGCCGCCCATGCCCTTGACGAGCTTGCCGGGCACGGTCCAGCTCGCCAGGTCGCCGGTGGCGGACACCTGCAGCGCGCCCAGGATCGCGATGTCGATGTGGCCGCCGCGGATCATGGCGAACGAGTCGGCGGCGTCGAAGAAGCTCGCGCCGGGCACCGCGGTGACCGTCTGCTTGCCCGCGTTGATGAGGTCCGCGTCCTCGGTGCCCTCGACCGGGAACGGCCCGATGCCGAGCAGCCCGTTCTCGCTCTGCAGCGTGATCCCCACGCCGGGCGGCAGGTGGTTCGCCACCAGCGTCGGGATGCCGATGCCGAGGTTGACGTAGTCGCCGTCCTGCAGCTCGGCGGCGGCCACGGCGGCCATCTCGTCGCGCGTCCAGGTCATGCCGCACCTCCCGCCGTCGTCGTGTCGGCCACGCTGCTCGCCGGTGCGGGGCGCACCGTGCGCTGCTCGATGTCCTTGACCCGCTCGCGCGCGAGCACCAGGCGGTGCGTGTAGATGCCCGGCGTCACGACGACGTCCGGGTCGATCGGCTCGTCGGTGATCTCCTCCGCCTCGACCACGGTGACCCGCCCGGCCGTCGCGATCACCGGGTTGAAGTTGCGCGCCGTGTACCGGTAGACGAGGTTGCCGAACCGGTCCGCACGACGCGCGTGCACCAGCGACAGGTCCGCCACGATGGCGCGCTCCAGCACGTACCGCCGGCCGTCGATCTCGTCGACCGGCTTGCCCTCGGCGACGGGCGTGCCCACCCCGGTGGGCGTGTAGAACGCGGGGATGCCCGCGCCGCCCGCGCGCAGCCGCTCGGCGAGCGTGCCCTGCGGCACGAACTCCACCTCGAGCGCGCCGTCCAGGTACTGCTGCGCGAACAGCTTGTTCTCCCCCACGTACGACGACAGCACCCGCCGCACCTGGTCGTTCTCCAGCAGGATGCCGAGCCCCTTGCCGTCCACGCCCATGTTGTTGGACACGACCGTCAGGTCCTTCACCCCGGAGTCGCGCACCGCCTCGATGAGGTCGTTCGGGTTGCCGCTCAGGCCGAACCCGCCGACGGCGATGGTCATGCCGTCGTGCAGCAGGCCGTCCAGCGCGGCCACGGCGCTGGGCTGCAGCCGGTCCACCGTCCTCGACACCGTCATCGTCGTCCCCCGTTCTCCTCGACCGTACGTCCGACGGCGGGGCCGTCGGGAGTGCCTTGCGCGCCCTGCTCCGCCTGCTCGGACCTGCGCAGCACCGCCTCGGCGTGCCGCAGCAGCGGCGCGTCGACCATCCGGCCGCCGACGGTGAGCACGCCGGAGTCGGCCGACACGCGCCGTCCGTGCTCACCGGCGTGCTCACCGGCGTGCTCACCGGCGTGCTCACCCGCGATGCCCGCGAGCGCCTCCGCCCGGCCGGACGCCGCGGCGAGCACCTCGCGTGCCCGCTCCACCTCGGCCTCGGACGGCGCGAACGCGGCGCGCACGACGGCGACGTGGCTCGGGTGCACGCACAGCGACGCGACGAACCCGCTGGCCGCGGCGTCCTGCGCCTCGGCCCGCAGGCCCGCGAGGTCGTCGAGCTCGAGGTGCACGGCGTCGATCGCGGCCTTGCCCGCCGCGCCGGCCGCGAGCAGCACCGCCGACCGGGCGTGCCGCGCGACGTCGCGGTAGCCGCCGTCGACGAACCGGCTCGAGGTGCCGTGCAGCGACGCCACCAGGTCCTCCGCGCCCCACGCGAGCGCGACGACGTCGGGCCGCGCGGCCAGGGCGGGCGCGGCGAGCACTCCCGCCGCCGTCTCGCACAGCGCGACGACGGCGTACGGGCCGCCGTCCGGCGCGAGCAGCGGGCCGACGAACCGGCCGTCCGCCTTCGGCAGCATCACCGTGCGGTACGGCGTGCGGGCCAGGGCGGCGAGGTCGGCGTCGTGCTCGGGGGTGCCGACCGCGTTGACGCGCACGATCACCCGTTCCGGGTCCAGCACCGTGTCCACCAGCGCGGCGCGGGCCGCCTCCTTGCGCCCGGGCGCGACGGCGTCCTCGAGGTCAAGGATCGCCGCGTCGGCGCGGTCCAGGGCCTTGGCGAACCGGTCGGGCCGGTCGGCCGGGCAGAACAGGAGCGCCGGCCCGAGCGTGAACGGGGCGGGGTTCACAGCACGCCCCCGCCGTGCTCGCTGGCGTTCTTGTGCTCGTGCTCCTCGTGGCCCTCGCGCGTCCACATCAGCATCGTCCGCCCCGCCTTCGCCACGACCTCGCCGTCCTGGTTGCGGCCCACGTGCTCGACGGTCACGACGCCCGTGCCGGGGCGCGAGCGCGACAGCCGCCGGTCGACGACCGTCGTCTCCCCGTACAGCGTGTCGCCGTGGAACATCGGGTGCGGGAACGCCACCTCCGTGAAGCCGAGGTTCGCCACGAGCGTCCCGCGCGTCAGGTGCGCCACCGACAGCCCCACCAGCGTGGCCAGCGTGAGCATCGAGTTCACCAGGGGGCGTCCGAACGGCTGCGTCGCCGCCCACGCCGCGTCCAGGTGCAGCCCCTGCGGGTTCATCGTGACGGACGTGAACAGCACGTCGTCCGCCTCCGTCATCGTGCGGCCCGGCCGGTGCACGTACCGCACGTCCGGGTCCAGCTCGTCGTAGTACAGCCCGCGCTGCACCTCGTCACGCATCGCGCCCTCCCTCGTCCGTGCCGAGCAGGCAGCTGCGCACGTTCTGAGCCGTCTGACGGTGCGCAGCTGCATGGTCGGCGGTCACGACGCCAGCCCCAGGTCGCGGGCGATGATCATGAGCTGCACCTCCGTGGTGCCCTCGCCCACCTCGAGGATCTTGGAGTCCCGGTAGTGCCGGGCCACCGCGTTCTCGTTGAGGAAGCCGTAGCCGCCGAAGATCTGCGACGCGTCGCGGGCGTTCGCCATCGCGGCCTCCCCGCCCACGAGCTTCGCGACGGACGCCTCCGCCTTGAACGGCTTGCCGTGCACCTGCTTGAGCGCGGCGTCCAGCCAGCACAGGCGGGCCGAGTGCACGCGCGCCTGCATGCGGGCCAGCGTGAACGCGATGTGCTGGTTGCCGCCGATCGCGTGGCCGAAGACCTCGCGCTCCTTCGCGTAGCGCAGGGCCTCCTCGAGGCAGCCCTGCGCGGCGCCCGTCGCGAGGGCGGCGAAGGCGATCCGGCCCTCGTCGAGCGCGCGCAGGAAGTTCGCGTACCCACGGCCCTGCTCGCCGAGCAGGTTCCCGGCGGGGACGCGGACCCCGTCGAGCGTCAGCGGGTGGGTGTCGGAGGTGTGCCAGCCGACCTTGTCGTAGCTGGGCTCCACCGTGAGGCCGGGCGTGCCGGACGGCACGAGGAACGACGACAGCTCGGGATGGGTCGCGCCGTCCGCGCCGGTGCGCGTCCCGGTCACCGCGGTGACGGTGATGACGCTGGTGATCGGCGTGCCGGAGTTGGTGATGAACTGCTTGGAGCCGTCGATCACCCACTCCCCCGTGGCCTCGTCCCGGCGCGCCGTGGTGCGCGTGGCGCCGGCGTCCGACCCCGCCCCCGCCTCCGTGAGGCCGAAGGCGGCGAGCGCGCGGCCGCTGACCAGGTCGGGCAGCCAGCGCTGCTTCTGCTCGTCCGTGCCGTGCCGGAAGATCGGCATGATGCCCAGCCCGACACCCGCCTCGAGCGTCACCGCGATCGACTGGTCCACCCGCGCGAGCGCCTCGACCGCGAGGCACAGGGACACGTAGTCCTTGCCCTGCCCGCCCACGTCCACCGGGAACGGCAGGCCGAACAGCCCCAGCTCGCCCATCTGCTCGATGATCTCGACCGGCAGGCGCCGCTCGGTGTCGTACCGGTAGGCAGCAGGCGCCACCACCTGGTCCGCGAACTCGCGCACCACGGCGCTGAGCTTCCGCTGCTCGTCGCTGAGCACGGTGGACTGGGTCTCGCTGATCATGACGCTCCTCGGGTGTCGGAGTGTGCTGCCGCCACGGCGGGGTCTGCCGGCGCGGGAGCGTGGTCTTCGGGGGTGTCGACGGGTGGGTCGACAGGCTGTTCGGCGGTCGGATCGACGACGGCGACCACCTGGTCGAGGCGCACCTGGTCGCCGGCGCGCACGTCGAGGCGCACGACGCCGCCGATCGGCGCGAGCAGCGGGTGCTCCATCTTCATCGCCTCGACGACGACGACGGGCTGGCCGGCGACGACGACGTCGCCGTCCACGACGGGCACGGCGGACACCGTGCCGGGCATCGCGACGCGCACCGGTGCGCGGGTCGCTCCGCCCGCCGCGCCGTCGTCGCCGAGCGCGCGCTCCGCCCGCCGTCGTGCGGCCAGCGCCGCCCGGTCGAGCACCGTGCACGACGACGTCCGCCCGTCGAGGTGCGTCCACACCACCGCCGGCGCTGCTGTGAGCGGGCGGTCGGCCCCGTCGCCCGGCGTGCCGTGGGCGTGTCTCCCGCTCACAGCGGTGACCAGGGTGCGCGTGACGCCGTCGACGGTGAGCAGGTGGCGTCCGCGGACCGGGTCGTCCCGGGTGCGCAAGGAGGCGCGCACCGGCTCGTCGTCGTCGACGGTGACGACGGCGTCCTGGGGTGTCCCGATGACGGCGACGGCGTGCTCCGCGCCCGCCGCGTCGACGAGCACCGCGCGGCGCGGCACGGGCGCGCCGTTGAGCCGCCAGCCGTCGGAGGCGGCCCACGGGCCGGTCGCCGCGGGGGCGCCGGTGTCGACGGCGAGCAGCGCCGCCGCGACCAGCGACCCGTCAGGCGTCCGCGCCACCGGGGCAACCCGAGCGTCTGACACGTTGTCGGGGGCGTGCCGCGCGTCGGACAGCTCGGCGACGAAGCGGTCGATGAGGCCGGTGTCGAGGCGGCCGGCGCGCACGTCGTCGTCGGCGAGCAGGTCGCGCAGGAAGCCGGCGTTGGTCTCGACGCCCAGCACGACGACGTCGGCCAGCAGGCCGTCGAGCCGCGCGATCGCCTCGGCGCGGGTGGGCGCCCAGGCCACGGCCTTCGCGAGCATCGGGTCGTAGTCGCCGGTCACCGCGGCGCCCGCGAGCAGGCCGCTGTCCAGCCGCAGGGGAACGGCCCCCGGGCCGGCGGGGACGCCGGCGTCGTCGTACGCGAGCACCCGCCCGGCGGCGGGCAGGAACCCCCGCGCGGGCTGCTCGGCGTACAGGCGGGCTTCCACGGCGTGCCCGTCCAGCCGGACGTCGCCCTGTGCGAGGCCGAGCGGCTCGCCCGCCGCGACGCGCAGCTGCTGCTCCACCAGGTCGAGCCCGGTGACCAGCTCGGTCACGGGGTGCTCCACCTGCAGGCGGGTGTTCATCTCGATGAACCAGAACGCGCCGGGGTCGTCGCCGGGCACGAGGAACTCGACGGTCCCCGCGCCGACGTACCCCACCGACCGCGCCACCGCGCAGGCCGCCTCCCCGAGCCGGGCCCGGGTCGCGTCGTCGACGGCGGGCGACGGCGCCTCCTCCACCACCTTCTGGTGGCGGCGCTGCAGCGTGCACTCGCGCTCGCCCAGGTGCACGACGGCGCCGTGCGTGTCGGCCAGCACCTGCACCTCGATGTGCCGCGGGCGCTCGACGAGCCGCTCGAGCAGGAGCCCGTCGTGCCCGAACGACGCCGCGGCGACCCGCCGGGCCGACGCCAACGCGCCCGGCAGCTCGTCCGCCGCTCGCACGACCTCCATGCCCTTGCCGCCGCCGCCCGCGACGGGCTTGACGAGCAGGGGGAACCCGACGCCGTCCGACGCCGCGACGAGCGCCGCGTCGTCGAGCCCGTCGTCGAGCGTGCCGGGCAGCACGGGCACCTCGTGGGACGCGACGAGGCGCTTGGCCGCGGCCTTGTCCGCCATGGTCTCGAGCGCCTCGACCGACGGCCCGACGAAGACGACGCCGGCGCGCTCGCACGCCCGCGCCAGGGCGGGGTTCTCGGACAGGAAGCCGTAGCCGGGGTGGATCGCGTCGGCGCCCGTGGCGACGGCCGCCGCCACGACCGCCTCGACGTCGAGGTAGCTCTGCGCGGCCGGTGCCGGGCCGAGGCGGACGGCCACGTCGGCCTCCCGCACGTGCCGGGCGTCCGCGTCGGCGTCGGAGTACACGGCCACGGACCGGATCCCCAGCCGCCGCAGGGTGCCGATCACGCGGCACGCGATCTCGCCGCGGTTGGCGACGAGGACGGTCGAGAGCTCTCGGGTACCCATCGCCCTCACATCCGGAAGAGCCCGAAGCGGGGCTCGTCGTCGGGGGCGGTCGGGGAGCCGCCGGGCAGCGGGGTGCGGGCGCACACGCCCAGCGCGAGGCCCAGCACGCGGCGGGTGTCGGGCGGGTCGACGATGCCGTCGTCCCACAGGCGCGACGTCGCGTGGTACGGGTCGCCGGCCACCTCGTAGCCCTCGCGGATCTCGGCGCGGAAGGACTCCTCCTCGCCCGCGTCCCACTCCTCGCCGCGGCGGGCGAGCTGGTCGCGCTTCACGGTCGCGAGCACGGACGACGCCTGCGCGCCGCCCATCACCGAGATGCGGGAGCCGGGCCACGACCACAGGAAGCGCGGCGAGTACGCCCGCCCGCACATCGCGTAGTTCCCGGCGCCGAACGAGCCGCCCACGATGACGGTCAGCTTCGGCACGCGGGTCGTCGCGACGGCGGTGACCATCTTGGCGCCGTCCTTGGCGATGCCGCCCGCCTCCGCGTCGCGGCCCACCATGAACCCGGAGATGTTCTGCAGGAACAGCAGCGGGATGCCGCGCTGGTCGCACAGCTCCACGAAGTGCGCGCCCTTGAGCGCCGACTCGCGGAACAGCACGCCCGCGTTGGCCAGCACCCCCACCGGGTGGCCGTGGATCCGCGCGAACCCCGTGACGAGCGTCGTGCCGTACTCCGGCTTGAACTCGTGCAGCTCGCTCCCGTCGACGATCCGGGCGATCACCTCGCGCGGGTCGTAGGGCTGCTGCACGTCCACCGGCACGGCCGCGTACAGGCCCTGCGGGTCGACGACGGGCTCCCGGGAGGGCGCGACGTCCCACGCTGGCTCCGGGTCCGGCGGCAGCGTGCTCACGATGTCGCGCACCAGGTCGAGCGCGTGCTCGTCGTCCTCGGCGAGGTGGTCGACGACGCCGGACCGCCGCGCGTGCAGCTCCCCGCCGCCCAGCTCCTCGGCCGTGACGTCCTCGCCGATCGCGGCCTTCACCAGCGGCGGGCCGCCCAGGAAGATCGTGCCCTGGTCGCGCACGATGACGGTCTCGTCGCTCATCGCCGGCACGTACGCGCCGCCCGCGGTGCACGAGCCCAGCACGGCCGAGATCTGCGGGACGCGCGCCGCCGACAGCCTCGCCTGGTGGTAGAAGATCCGCCCGAAGTGGTCGCGGTCGGGGAACACCTCGTCCTGCCGGGGGAGGAACGCGCCGCCCGAGTCCACGAGGTAGACGCACGGCAGCCGGTTCTCCAGCGCGATCTCCTGCGCCCGCAGGTGCTTCTTCACGGTGAGCGGGTGGTAGGTGCCGCCCTTGACGGTCGCGTCGTTGCAGACCACCATCACCTGCCGCCCGCTCACCAGCCCGACGCCGGCGATGACGCCCGCGCCCGGCCAGGCCCCGTCGTCCACGCCGAACGCCGCGAGCGGCGCCACCTCGAGGAACGGGCTGCCCTCGTCGAGGAGCCGTGCCACGCGGTCCCGTGGCAGCAGCTTGCCGCGCGAGACGTGCTGGTCGCGGGCGCGCCGGGTGCCGCCCGCCGCGGCGACGGCGGTGCGCTCGCGGAGCCGGTCCGCGAGCGCCCGCTGCGCCTCTTCGTTGGCGCGGGCCGCGTCGGCGCGGGGGTCGACGGCGGAGTCGAGGACGGTCACGCGGGCTCCTCTCCCTCGGGGGCCGGGACGGGGGTGTCCCCGCCCAGCAGCACGGTGAGCGCCGGGTCGGCGAGCACCGCCCCCAGCTCGGCGAGGAAGCGGGCGCCCTGCTCGCCGTCCACCACGCGGTGGTCGAACGTGAGGCTGAGCGTCGTCACCTGCCGCAGCGCGACCTCGCCGTCGTGCTCCCACGGCCGGCGCGCCACCTGGCCGAGGCCGAGGATCGCGGGCTCGCCCGGGTTGAGGATCGGCGTGCCCGAGTCCACCCCGAAAACGCCGATGTTCGTGATGGTCAGCGTCCCGTTCATCAGCCGCTCGGGCGTGGTCCGGCCGGCCCGCGCCGTCGTCGTGAGGTCCGTCAGGGCGGCGGCCAACCCGGTGAGCGACAGCGTGTCCGCGGCGGGGACGTGCGGCGCGACCAGCCCGCGGTCCGTCGCGACGGCGATGCCGAGGTTCACGTGCGCGGGCCGGACGATCTCCGCCTCGCCGCCCGGCAGGTCGACCCAGCGGCTCGTGAGCGACGGGTGCTGCGGCAGCAGCGCGAGGACGGCGCGCGCCACCAGCGCGAGCACCGTGATCCGCTGACCGCCCGCCATCGGGTGCGTCTTGAGCCGGGCCAGCAGCTCCATGCTCGCCGTGACGTCCACGGTGAGGAACACCGACGCCTGCGGCGCCGCCGCGCTCGCGACCATCGCCGCGGCCGTGCGCCTGCGGACGCTGCGCACCGGGGTGCGTGTCTCGCCGTCCGCCGTCCTCGCGGGGGCCGACGTCGGGCCCTGTGCCACCGGGCCCGCGGTGCCCGACGACGCCGCCTCGACGTCGTCGCGCGTGACGCGGCCGTGCGGGCCCGTGCCCGTGATGGTGGCGAGGTCGATCCCGTGCTGCCGCGCCAGCGCCCGCACGACCGGCGTCGACCGCGGCCGCTCCCCCCGCCCGTCCGGCGACGGGGACGACGCGACGCCGTTCGCGGAAGCTGTCGGGGCCGGGGTCGCCGCCGCGGCGGGAGCCGGGACGGCGACCGGGGCGTCCCGGCGCCGTCGTCGCGCCGGGCGTCCCGTGCGCGCGGGGCGCGCGCCGTACCCGACGAGGTTCGGCTCCGGGCTGTCCTCCCCCGCCGAACCCGCAGAGTTGTCAGGACCAGGAGCAGGTTCTGGTGCACCTGGTCCTGACAGGTCGAAGGTGACCAGCGGCTCGCCGACCTCGACGGTCTGCCCCTCCTCGGCGTGCAGCACCCGCACGACGCCGGCGCACGGCGACGGCAGCTCGACCAGCGCCTTGGCGGTCTCCACCTCCGCGATCACCTGGTTGAGCTCGACGGCGTCGCCCACGGCCACGCGCCACTCGACGACCTCGGACTCGGTCAGCCCCTCGCCGAGGTCGGGCAGCTTGAACTCGCGCGTCGCCATCACGCTCCCACCTCCACGCCGGCGCCCGACGCCGGCACCCGGCCGAGCACACGGTCGACGGCGACGAGCACGCGGTCGAGGTCGGGCACCTGGTTGCCCTCGAGCTTCGCGGGCGGGTACGGGATGTCGTAGCCGGTGACGCGGGCGGGCGGCGCCTCGAGGAAGTCGAAGCAGCGCTCGGTGACCGACGTCGCGATCTCGGCGCCGACGCCGGCCTGCCGCGGCCCCTCGTGCAGCACGACGAGCCGCCCGGTGCGCCGCACGGACGCCGCGATCGTGTCGTGGTCGACGGGGGACAGCGAGCGCAGGTCGATCACCTCGACCGAGACGCCCTCGTCGGACGCCGCGGTGGCGGCGTCGAGCGCCGTCGCGACGTGCGAGCCGAACGTCACGAGCGTGACGTCGTCGCCCGGCCGGACCACCCGCGCGGTGCCCATCGGCGGCGCGTCGACGAGCGGCAGGTCCGCGTCCACCTCGCCCTTGACGTGGTACAGCCGCTTGGGCTCGAAGAACACGACCGGGTCGTCGCAGGCGATCGCCTGGCGCAGCACGGTCGACGCGTCCTGCGGGTTCGACACCGACACCACGCGCAGCCCGGCCGTGTGCACGAAGTACGCCTCCGGCGACTCGGAGTGGTGCTCGGCGGCGCCGATGCCGCCGGCCACGGGGATGCGGATCGTCACGGGCAGCTTCACCTTGCCGTTCGTGCGGGCGTGCATCTTGGCGAGCTGGCTGACGATCTGGTCGAACGCCACGTAGACGAAGCCGTCGAACTGGATCTCCACCACGGGCCGGTAGCCGCGGTACGCGAGGCCGACGGCGGTGCCGAGGATGCCGGACTCCGCGAGCGGCGTGTCCACCACGCGGCGGGGGCCGAACTCCGCCTGCAGCCCGTCGGTCACGCGGTACACGCCGCCGAGGCGGCCGATGTCCTCGCCGAGCACCATGACGGTCGGGTCGTCGGTCATCGCGCGGCGCAGCCCGGCGCCGAGCGCCTTGGCGAGCGTGAGCGTCTGGGTGGTCATCGGTCGGCCCCCTCGCCGCTCGTCGTCCCGGTGGTCGTGTCGGCGAAGCCCGCCAGGTACGCCGCGTGCTCAGCCCGCTCGGCCGCCACGGTCGCGTGCGGCTCGGCGTACACGTGGTCGAAGACGCTCAGCGGCGGCGGGTCCTCGAGGGCGACGACGCCGGCCCGCAGCTCGGCGGCGACGGCGTCGGCCGCCGCGCGCACCCGCGCCTCGTCGTCGTCGGTGAGCAGGCCACCGGCCCGCAGGTACGCCGCGAGCCGCGCGACCGGGTCGCGCTCGGCCCAGGCGTCCAGCTCGGACGCGTCGCGATAGCGGGTGGGGTCGTCGGCGGTGGTGTGCGGGCCCATCCGGTACGTCACGGCCTCGACGAACGTCGGGCCTCCGCCGGTGCGCGCCCGGTGCAGCGCCTCGCGCGTCACGGCGAGGACGGCGAGCACGTCGTTGCCGTCCACGCGCACGCCCGGGACGCCGAAGCCGTCCGCCCGGCGCACCAGCGGCACGCCCGACTGCAGCGTCACCGGCTCGGAGATCGCCCACTGGTTGTTCTGGCAGAACAGCACCAGCGGCACCTGCCACGTCGCCGCGAAGACGAACGCCTCGTTGACGTCGCCCTGGCTCATCGCGCCGTCGCCGACGTACGCCACGACGGCGGCCGTGCCGTCGTCGTCCGTCCCGTCCTGGCGCGGCTCGACGACGCCGCGCTCGACGTCCGCCTGGATCCCCAGCGCGTAGCCCACGCCGTGCAGCGCCTGCGCTCCGATGATGACCTGTGGCGTCGCCATGTTCACCGCGTACGGGTCCCAGCCCGACGCCGTGATGCCGCGCCACACGCGCAGCAGGTCCACGGGGGCGACGCCGCGCTTGCGGGCGACGGCGTGCTCCCGGTAGCTGGAGAACACGAAGTCGTCGGTGCGCAGGGCGGCGGCCGAGCCCACCTGGGCGGCCTCCTGGCCCTGCAGCGGCGGCCACAGCGCGAGCTCGCCCTGCCGCTGCAGCGCCGTCGCCTCGGCGTCGATGCGCCGGGCCACGACCATCTCCTCGTACAGCGCCAGCAGCGCCGCCCGGGCGTCGCCCGTGCCCGCGTCGACGTCCGTCAGCCAGCGGTCGAGCGCCGGGTCGGGGTGCCGCACGCCCTTCTCGTCGAGCAGGCGCAGCGGGATGTCGCCCGGCCGCGCCGTGCTCGCCGTGCCGGCCGCCGTCGTGCCCGGGTTCGTGCTGCCGTTCGTGCCGTCTGTCGTCGTTCCGTCCGTCGTACCGGACGCCGTCTCCGCCCGCGCTGCACCCGCTCGTGACAGGTCGTCGCGGGACGTCGAACCCATGGTGCTGGGCATCGTCGCCTCACCTCGCGTGTCGCCGGCCGCTCCGCGTCGAGCGCCGGATACCGCGAACGTAACGCCGCTCACAGAGTGCGACCAGCACCCCACGACACGTTGAGCAGAGTGCTCAGGCCGACGCCGTTAGGCTGGTCGATGTGCGCAGCTACGACGCCGTGGACCTGAGCCTCCTGACGGCCCTCGCCGACGACCCGCGGGCCACCGTCGCCGCCCTCGCGGAGCGCCTGCGCCTGTCCCGGAACACCGTGCACGCGCGGCTGACCCGGCTCGAGGAGTCGGGCGCCTTCCTCGACTTCGACCGCCGCATCAACCCCGCTGCCCTGGGCCACCCGCTGACGGCGTTCCTCGAGGTCACCGTGCGTCAGCGCGAGCTGCCCGCCATCGTCGACCGGCTGGCGGAGATCCCGGAGGTCGTCCAGGCGTACGGGCACAGCGGCGCCGCCGACCTCCGCGTGCACGTCGTGTGCCGGGACACCGACCACCTGTTCCGCATCGACGCCGCCATCCTCGCCATCGACGGCGTCGAGCGCACCGAGACGTCGCTGTCCATGGGCGAGCTGATCCCCTACCGCATCCGCCCCCTGATCGAGGCGGCCCGGCGCTCCCTCTGACGTTCCTCCCGCGCGGCCTGCACCACCTGTCGAGCATGCGATCCGTCGCGGCAGGCCCACGGCTGCCGCGACGGATCTCCTGCTCGACGGTCAGGACCAGCGGACGACGACGTCGGCGCGGTCGCGCGTCGCCTGGATCAGCTCGGCGTTGACCTGGTCCGAGCCGCGCGCCCAGCGGCGGGCGTCGTCGCGGCTCTTGCCGAAGGCGTGGTGGCGCTCCTCCAGCCGGGCGAGGCGGACGTCGTCGGGCGCGTCGAGGTACCAGACCTCGGCCATGCGGGCCCGGGCGGCAGGCCATGCGCCGGTCGGCGCGAGCAGGTAGTTCCCCTCCGTCACGACCAGCGGCACGTCGGACGCCACGGCCACCCCCGCGGCGACGGGCTCCTCGATCTCGCGCCGGAAGACCGGCGCGAAGACGGGCGGGTCGCCGGGCCGCGCGTCGACGAGGCGGGCGACCAGCGCCGCGTACCCGGCGTCGTCGAACGTGTCGATCGCGCCCTTGCGCTCCCGCCGGCCGAGGTCCGCCAGGACGGCGTTCGACAGGTGGTAGCCGTCCATCCCGACCTCGACGGCGAGCGCCGGCCCGAGCCCGGCGACGACCGCGCGAGCGAGCGTCGACTTCCCCGCACCCGGCCCACCGACGATCCCGAGGACCCGCCGCTCGCCGGGCACCGCCAGCCGCCGGGCGCGTGCGACGAGCTCCGCCGTCGTCGCGGCGACCGCCGTCACCCCTCGTCCCGCGAGCTGTCAGACCCCGGTCGGTCCAGACCCCCGTGCGGCTCTGACAGCTCGGGGAGATGGGCGAGCCAGGCCCGCGGCCCGACCTTCCGCACGCGCACGCTCGCGACGCGCACCGCGGCGGCGCAGGCGTCCGCCAGCCCTTCCCCGCGGGCGAGGGCCACGGCCAGCGCGCCATGGAACGCGTCGCCCGCGCCGAGGGTGTCCTGCACGTCGACCGTCGGGACGGGCACGGTGCCGCGCTCGCCGACCTCGACGGCGCCGTCGTCGCGCCGGCGCGGCAGGGCCCAGGTCACCGGGTCGCTGCCGTGCGTGACCACGGCGGCTCCCGCACCGAGCACCAGCGCGCCGTGCGCCGCGTCGGTCGCGCCGGGCGCGACGTCCCGCGGGACGGTGAAGTCGGCGCTGAGGGCCGCGACGTCCGCGGCGGGCAGCAGGTCGGCGAACACGGGCCGCCACCGGCCGCCGTCCACCACGATCAGCGGCCGGGGCCGCAGGACGTCGACGTGCGCGAGCACGGCCCGGGCGATCTCGGGGTGATGGCCGTCGAAGAGGACGACGTCCGGCCGCGGCAGGCCCGCGAGCGCGTCCGGCCGCGGCGCGGGCACCTCGACGAGCGAGGCGTCGGGCGAGACCACCGACCGCTCGCCCGTCGCGGCGTCGACGAGGACCGCCGAGACGGCGAGCGGGAACTCCTCGTCCGGGCCCGCGACGTCGTGCACCTGCACCTCGCGGTCGTCGAGGTCGGCCCGCACCGCCTGGGCGATCGGCCCGGCGCCGAGCGCGCTGACGAGGATCGCGTGCGTCTCGAGGACGGCCGCCGTGACGGCGGCGTTGGCCGCCGGGCCGCCGGCCGCGACGTCCTGCCGCGACGCGGTCACCTTCTCGTTCGCGCCCGGCCGTCCCGACGCCCGGTGCACGACGTCGAGCGTCGTCAGCCCGACAAACCAGCAGACCACCATCGACCGCTCCCTTCTGGCCTATGAGCGCCGACCGCGGGTCAGCGGCCGGTGCCGTCCACGGCGTGCGGCTCGATGGCGGCGATCTCGTCGTCGGTGAGCGCCGGCGCGGACAGCGCGGCCACGTTGTCCTCGAGCTGCGCCACGGACGAGGCGCCGATGAGCGCCGACGTCACGCGCGCGTCGCGCAGCACCCACGACAGGGCGAGCTGTGCGAGCGTCTGGCCACGGCCCTCGGCGACGGCGTTCAGCGCCCGCGCCCGGTCGAGGTAGGTGTCCGTGAGGTTCGACGACGACAGGAACGGCGAGTCGCTGCGTGCGGCGCGCGAACCCTCCGGCGCCGACCCGCCCAGGTAGCGCCCGGTGAGCAGGCCCTGCGCCAGCGGGGAGAAGACGATCGTGCCGACGCCGAGGTCCTCGACGACGTCGAGCAGCGACTCGCTCTGGTGTCCGTCGTAGGCGTCGTCACGGTCGGCGATCTCCACGTGCCGGTTGAACATCGAGTAGCTGGGCTGGTGGATGAGCAGCGGCACCCCCAGGTCGGCGAGCACCTGCGCGGCCTCGCGCGTGCGCGACGGCGAGTAGTTGGAGACGCCGACGTACGTCGCCTTGCCCTGCTGGACGGCGGACGCGAGCGCGCCCATCGTCTCCTCCAGCGGCGTCGAGGGGTCGGGCCGGTGGTGGTAGAAGACGTCGACGTGGTCCAGGCCCATCCGCGTCAGGGACTGGTCGAGCGAGGCGAGCAGGTACTTGCGGGAGCCGTGGTCGCCGTACGGGCCTGGCCACATGTCGTAGCCCGCCTTCGTGGAGATGACGAGCTCGTCGCGGTACGGCGCGAGGTCCTTGGCCAGGTGGCGGCCGAAGTTCTCCTCCGCCGAGCCGTACGGCGGGCCGTAGTTGTTGGCCAGGTCGAAGTGGGTGATGCCCAGGTCGAACGCCCGGCGCAGGATGGCGCGCTGGGTGTCGAACGGGTTCACGTCGCCGAAGTTGTGCCACAGGCCCAGCGACAGGGCGGGCAGGTCCAGGCCGGAGCGACCGGTGCGGCGGTAGGTCATCGACTCGTAGCGGGCGTCGTCGGCCAGGTACCGAGGTGCGAGAGGCATGGCCCCATCCTCGCGCACCCGGCCGACGCGCCGCGCCCCCGGCTCACTCCGCCGGCCGCACCGGGAAGTTGGCGCGGAAGACGTTGTCCGGGTCCCAGTCGCGCTTCACCTCGCGCAGCCGGGTGAGGGTGGGCTCGGGGAAGGCGTCGGCGAGCCGCTCCGGCCGGGTGTCGGTGTCGAACGACAGGTAGAGCCCGTCCGTGTACGGCGCCATGACGTCGTCCCACACGGCGTCGAGCCGGGCCTGCGACGACGACATCGCGGACAGCAGGAAGTTCTGATGCCGGTGCGCGTACGCCGTCGCACCCTCGTCGACGTCGTTCGCGGCGCCGCCGGTGGCGCGCACCTGCAGGAAGTACGCCTCCCCGGACAGCGCGAGCTTCTCGAACGCGCGGGCGGTCGCGGCGTCCAGGTGCGCCACCAGCCCGGAGCGCACGGCGGGGTCCCCGCCGCCCTGGTGGTGCTTCTCCCCCGCCTGCACGACGCCCGCGTAGGGCAGCAGGTACGCCTGGTGGCCCAGCAGCGGCCCGGCGCCGGCCAGCCGCTCGAGCTGCTCGACGGCGGCGTCCGTGTCGTCGCCCGCCCACACGGTCATGAGCTGGGCGACCGGGCCCTCCCCACGACGTCCCGGCGACAGGATGAGGAAGCTCGTGAGCTCGCGCGGCGCGGACTCCACGACGGCGCCCCACCGCTCGAGGGTGCCCGCGACGTCGGACGCGTCGAGCGTCATCTGGGAGAACACGACGGCGCCCTGATCCCCGAGCGCCATCGCCTCGATCTCCACCCACGTGACGACGCCCAGGTTGCCGCCCGCGCCGCGCAGCCCCCAGAAGAGGTCCGGGTTCTCGTCGGCGGACGCCCGCACCACGCGCCCGTCCGCCGTGACCACCTCCGCCGCGACGACGTGGTCGATCGTCAGCCCGTACAGGCGGCCGAGGAAGCCGACGCCGCCGGCGGTGGCCAGCCCGCCCACCCCGACCCCGCCGGAGTCGCCGGAGCTGATCGCCCAGCCGCGCGGCGCGAGCGCCTCGGCGACGCGGCCCCACGTGGCGCCCACGCCGACGCGCACGCGCCGGGTGGCCTCGTCGACCACCTCGACCTGGTCGAGCGCGCCCAGGTCGACGACGATCCCGCCGTCGTTCGTGGACCGGCCGCTGATGCCGTGCCCGCCGGACCGGACGCCGAGCGGCACGTCCTGCGACCGCGCGAACCGGACGGCCTCGGCCACCTGCGCGGCGTCGCGGGGACGCAGGACGAGGCCGGGCGCCCCGGAGCGCAGGTAGTTGTGCCGCACCGCGTCGTACGCGCGGTCGCCGGGCTCGACGGCGGACGCGGCCAGCGCCGCGGGCACCGCGGCGTAGTCGATGCCGGGCCGGCGCAGCGCGATGGCCCGCCCGCCGCGCTGCGTCGCGGCGGGCGCCGTGCCCGACGTCGCCCGCTCGCGCGCCACCAGCTCGCGGACCGCGGGCGCGACCTCCTGGCCGTAGACCTGGATGAGGGTCGGGTCGTCGGCGGCGAGGATGACGGTGCCGATGCCGTCCTCGAGCGCGAGGGCCGCCAGCTCGTCGACCCACTGCTCCACCGGCCCCTGCAGGAAGCCCTGCGGCTGCGCGGTCACCGCGCCCTGCACGTTGAGCAGGCGCCGGATCTCGGCCGGATGGCGGCCCGCCTCCTCGGCGGCCTCGTCGATGATCGCGTGCCCGCGCTGCAGGTCGCCGTCCTCGAGGTACGCGAGCGACGGCAGCCAGCCGTCGGCCTTGCGGGCGATGAGGCGGAGCATCCGGGGCTTGAGCGCGCCGAGCCAGATCGGGACGTCGTGGGCGGGCTCGGGCCCGCGCTTGGCACCGACGACGCGGTGGTGGTCGCCCTCGACCCGCAGCGCGCGGCGCTCCCGGCCGTCCCAGAGGCCGCGGATGATGTCGAGCGCCTCCTCGAGCGCGTCGACGGACTCCCCCGGGGTCAGGCGGGTGCCGCCCATCGCGACGATCGGGTCCCAGAACCCGCCCGCGCCGAGGCCGAGCGCGGCCCGCCCGCCGGACAGCAGGTCGAGGGACGCGATGGCGCGCGCCAGCACGGCGGGCGGCCGCAGCGGCAGGTTGAGCACGTTGCCCGCGACGGTCACCCGCTCGGTCTGCGCGGCCACCCACGACAGCAGCGTCCAGGTGTCGAGGAACCCGGGCTGGTACGGGTGGTCCTGGAACGTCACCAGGTCGAGCCCGGCCGCCTCGGCGACCTGCGCGAGGCGCACCGGCTGCTGCGGGTCGCGGTTCGTGGGGGTGAGGAACGTGCCGAAGACCAGGTCGTGGCCGTAGTCCGTCATGCGGGACCTTTCGCGGGAGGACCGCTCCCGTCGTCCGGGAGATCGTCTGTCGCACAGACGATAGCAGCGGCAACTCTTCTGGCGAGCCGCGCATTCCGCTTACGATGGCACCGTGAGCACCACCGCCGACCCCACGCGCAGCACCGCGGAGACCGCCGCCGGCCCGGACGCCCCGTCCCCGCTGGGCTGGTCGCTGGCCGCGCTGCTGCGCGAGTGGAGCACCCGCGTCGCCGCCGCCTGCGCCGACGTCCCGCACGGCGGGCGCGGCTACGAGGTCCTCGCCGCCGTCACCCACGACGCGCCGCCCACCCAGGCGGCGCTCGCCGCCCGGCTCGGCATCGACCGCACCGTGATGACCTACCTGCTCGACGAGCTGGCCGGCTGCGGCCTCGTCGAGCGGCAGCCCGACCCGGCCGACCGGCGCGCCCGCCGGATCGTCGTGACGGACCACGGCCGGGCCGTGCTCGCCGACCTCGACGCCCGCGTGCGCGTCGCGGAGGACGAGCTGCTCGCCGGGCTGGACCTCGCCGAGCGCGACGCCCTGCGCCACCTGCTCGTGCGCGCCGCCACCGGCGCCGCGCCGGGCGACGACCGTTGCGCCGTCGTCGCGCGCGTCGTCGACCCGTCCGCGTGACCCTGCGAAAACCCTTCCAGAACGCGATCTGCCGCGGCATCCGAGCGGATGACGCGGCAGACCGCTTTCTCGAGGGGGAGCCGGGTCAGCCGCCGATCGCGGCGCCGACGTCCTTGAGGAACGCGTCGGCGGCCTCGTCGGGCGTCATGCGCTCGAACAGCACCTCGGTGTTGATCCGGATCATGATGTCCTGGATCTCGTTCGCGCCGTTCGGCGGCACCGCCGGGTTGTCGACGATGTCGGGCTCCAGGGCCGCCATGAAGTCCGCGACCTTCTGGTCCGCGGCCGCGAGCTCGGGCAGGATCGCCTCGCGCACCGTCAGGTTGGCCGGGAGGCCGCGGTCGGTGAGCTGCAGCTTGGCGACCTCCGGGTCGTTGAGCAGGAAGTCCACGAGCTTCGCCGACTCCTCCGGGTGCTCCGTCTTCGCGGAGATCGAGTAGTACATGGCCGGCTTGAAGTACATGCCGGTGCGCTCGAACTCGGACTCACCAGGCAGGCGCAGCAGCTCCAGCTCGTGCCCGGACGCGTCGGAGAGCGCGCCGAGCTGGTTGGACCACCACACGCCCATCGCGCCCGCGTTGGTGCCGAGCAGCGAGCCCTCGGGCCCGGCGTTCTGGTACTCCACCGACCGCGACGCGTCGGGCTGGCCGCCGTTCGCCATGAGGTCCAGCGACGTCTGGAAGAACTCCGCGACCGTCTCCTTCGAGACCCCGAGGGTGCCGTCCGCGTTGTAGAGGGTCTCGCCCTTCTGCCGGGCGAGCACGTTGAGCCCGGCCTCGTTGAAGCCGTAGTCCTGCGCGCCCCAGACGCCGTCGCCGGCACCCTTCGAGATCTTCCCCGCGATGTCGACGTACTCGTCCCAGGTCCAGGTCGTGTCGTCCGGCATCTCGACGCCGGCGTCGGCGAAGATCTGCGGGTCGGCGACCATCGCGTACGCGTTGACGCCCGTCGGGATGCCGACGAGCTTCCCGTCGACCTCGCCCGTGCTGAGGATGTCCGCAGGGATCTCGGAGGTGTCGACCCCGGTCATCTCGCCGATGACGCCGCGCGACGCGTAGTCGGAGAGGTAACGCTCCTCCTGGGTGATGACGTCCGGGGTGTCGCCGCCCGCCGTGGCGGTGGCCAGCTTGTCCCAGTAGCCGTCCCAGTCGGTGTAGTCCGGCACGACGGTGATGCCGGGGTTCTTCTCCTCGAACAGGTCGATGATCTGCTGGGTGGTCTTGTGCCGGTCGTCCGACCCCCACCACGCGAAGCGGATCTCGACGTTCCCGTCGCCGCCGCCGTCGTCGTCGGACGGCAGGGCGCCGGAGTCGCCGGAGCAGGCGGTGAGGGCGAGGGCCCCCGCCGCGGTGAGCGCGGTGAGCGCGACGCCGCGGCGTCGTGCCGCCCGGGTGGCTGTGACTCGCATGAGGTTCTCCTTCGAACGACGGGTGCGAACTACTTGATGCCGGTGGTGGCGATGCCCTTGACGAGGTACTTCTGGCCGAACAGGAAGACGAGGAACACGGGGATCAGGGACACGATCGACATCGCGAACAGCGGCCCCCACGAGCTGTTGCTCGTGGCGTCCACGAAGGTCCGCAGCGCGATGGGCACGGTGTACATGTCCGGCTTCGTCAGGAAGATGAGCTGGCTGAAGAAGTCGTTCCACGTCCAGATGAACGTGAAGATCGCGGTGGTGGCGAGGGCCGGCAGCGACAGCGGCAGCATGATCCGCAGGAAGATGCGCCCGTGCCCGCAGCCGTCGAGGCGGGCCGCCTCGTCGAGGTCCTTCGGGATGCCGCGGAAGAACTGGACCATGAGGAACACGAAGAACGCGTCCGTCGCCAGCAGCTTCGGCACGATCAGCGGCAGGAACGTGTTGATCCACGACAGCGACGAGAACAGGATGTACTGCGGCACGATGATCACGTGGATCGGCAGCATGATCGACATGAGCATGATCGCGAACCACAGGTTGCGGCCCCGGAACTTCAGCCGGGCGAACGCGTAGGCCGCCATCGAGCACGAGACCAGGTTGCCGAGCACCGAGCCGAGCACGACGATCGCCGAGTTCAGCAGGTAGTGGCTGAACGGGTCGAGCAGGGCGTTCCAGCCGTCGGTGTAGTTGCCGAAGTCCCACTCGGTGGGGATCAGCCCGGGTTCGCGGAAGATGAGCTCGGTCGGCTTGAACGAGCTCGCCAGCATCCACAGCAGCGGGTAGAGCATGACGAGCCCGAAGGCGATCAGCGCGACGTGCCGGAGCACGCGGCGGACGGCGGCCCAGGCGCGGCCGCGGGGCGGACGGCGCTCGGGGTAGGTCGCCGCCACCTCGGAGAGCGTGGGGCGGGGACCGGCGGGGTGCGACTCGGGGCGCGGCTCGGTGCGCGCGGGAGCGTCAGTCATCGTAGAAGACCCAGAACTTGGAGGCGAGGAAGTTCACGGCGGTCATGCCCGCCACGACGAGCAGCAGGAACCACGCCATCGCGGACGCGTACCCCATCTGGTAGGAGCTGAACCCCTTCTCGTAGAGGTACAGCGTGTAGAAGAGCGTGGAGTCGACCGGCCCGCCCGTGCCCCCGCTGACGATGAACGCCTGCGTGAACGACTGGAACGCCCCGATGAGCTGCAGCACCAAGTTGAAGAAGATGATCGGCGTGAGCAGGGGCACCGTGATGCTGCGGAACCGGCGCCACCGGCCCGCGCCGTCGATCGACGCGGCCTCGTAGTACATCGCCGGGATCTGCCGCAGCCCGGCCAGGAAGATGATCATCGGCGCGCCGAACGTCCAGACGTTCAGGATCATGAGGGTGCCGAGCGCGTAGTCGGGGTGCGACACCCAGCCGACGCCCTCGATCCCGAAGAACCCGAGGACCTGGTTGACGAGGCCGTCGGCCCCGAACACCTGCCGCCAGAGGATCGCGATGGCGACGCTGCCTCCGAGGAGCGACGGCAGGTAGTAGACGGACCGGTAGAACGCGAGGCCGCGCAGCCCCTTGTCGAGCACCATGGCGAGGGCGAGCGCGGCGGCGAGCTGCAGCGGCACCGAGACGAGCACGTAGGTGAAGGTCACCTTGAGCGCCTGGAAGAAGCGCGGGTCGGAGAACATCGCCGTGTAGTTCTCGAGCCCGATCCAGCCGGGGGCCTCGAGCAGGCTGTAGTCCGTGAAGGACAGGTACAGGGACGCGACGAGCGGGAACGCCGTGACGAGGACCAGCCCGACGAACCACGGGGCGAGGAAGAGCGCCGCGGCCTTGCCGTCGCCCTTGCGCCGCTCCCGGGCGGCCCCGCGGGTGCGCGCGACCTCCTGGATCACCGCCATCGCGGCACCCGGCCGTTCGTCCGGCCGCGCACGCTGCCGATCGGCGTGCTGGTGGCTGTCATCGCCGGCCTCCCGATCTTCGTCGATCTGAGGGCTTCCAGTGCTCCAGCTCCTGGAAACCGGTTGCTTCTCGGGAACGTACCACGAGAGGAACCGGTTTCCAATGGTGTACCGTCGGCTCGTGAGCCCGAGGAGGCATCGATGCCTGAGCTGAACGTCCGGCGCCCGTCCGTCACCATCGCGGACGTCGCCGCCGCGGCCGGCGTCTCGCGCGCCACGGTCTCCCGCGTGATGAACGGTCGCAGCACCGTCGACCCCGCCATCGCCGCACGCGTGCAGGAGGCGGCGATCGACCTGAACTACCGCCCCAGCAACGTCGCGCGCAGCCTGTCCCTCGGGCGCACGGAGACCGTCGCGCTCGTGGTGCCCGACCTGGGCAACCCGGTGTTCCAGCAGATCCTCCGCGGCGTGACGTCCGCCGCCGCCGAGGACGGCTACCGCGTGCTCGTCGCCGACGCCGCCGAGGACCCCTCGGAGGAGGCGGCCATCGCCCGCGAGGCGCGCATGCGCTGCGACGCGCTCATCCTGGTCGCGCCGCGCATGCCCGGCACCGCGCTCGACGCGCTGCTCCCCCTCGTGACCCCCGCGGCCGTGATCAACCGCGCCGTCGAGCACCCGGCCACCCCCAGCCTGGTCATCGACTACGAGGACGCCACGGTCCAGGTCGTCGAGCACCTGGTCGACCACGGGCACCGCCGCCTCGCCTACCTCGCCGGCCCGCGGGCCGCCGCCACCGACGTGGCACGGCGCACCGGGCTCGCCACCGCCCTCCGGCGCCACCCGGACCTCGAGATCGTCGAGCTTCCCGTGGGCGCCGACCTGGCCTCCGGCCACGCGGCCGCGGGCGAGGTGCTCGCGAGCCGGGCCACCGCCGTCGTCGCCTACAACGACCTGGTGGCGTTCGGCCTCCTGGCCGCGCTCAACGAGGCGGGCGTCGCCGTGCCCGGCGACATCTCGGTGGCCGGCTTCGACGACATCGACCTCGCCCGGTACGCGACGCCCGGCCTGACCACCGTGTCCGTGCCCCAGGCCGAGCTGGGCCGGCAGGCGTGGCGCGAGCTGCACGCCGTCATCGACGACGACGCGCACGCGGCCACCACCACCCGGTTCACCGCCCGCCTCGAGGCCCGCTCCAGCACCGGGCCGGTGCCGCGCGGCATCGCGCGGGCCGTCGTCACGGAGCCCGAGCCCGCCGCGGCGCCCGAGGCCGACGTCGTCGACCCGGGCCCCACGTGGTCCGTGGAGCCGCGCGAGATCGTGCTGCGGCACACCCGCGACCGGGTGCCGCTGGCGCGGTACGTCGACGGCGAGCGGCTGCCGGCCATCCACTCCCCACGCCCGTACCTGCACCCGGTGCACTCGCTGGCGGGCGTCGCCCTCACCGAGTCCGAGCCGGTGGACCACCGGCACCACTACGGCGTGAGCGTGGCGGTGCCCGACGTCAACGGCACGAGCTTCTGGGGCGGCCGCACGTTCGTGGCCGACGTCGGCCCCACGCTGCTGCCCAACCACGGCCGCCAGGTGAGCACGCGCGCGGAGGTCGACCCGCTCGCGCCCCACGTGCTGCACGACACCGTGCGCTGGGACGACGAGCACGGCGAGCCCCTGCTCGACGAGCAGCGTCGGCTCGGCGCCCGCCTCCTCGACGACGGCACCTGGGTGCTCGACTGGCGCACCACGCTCCACGCGTCGTACCGGCCGCTGGAGATCCGCTCGCCCGCCACCAACGGCCGGCCGGGCGCCGGGTACGGTGGCGTCTTCTGGCGCGCGCCGATGTCGCAGAGCACGGTCGTGCTGTCGCAGGCGGGCGAGGGCGAGAGCCTGGCCCACGGCAGCACGTCGCCCTGGGTCGCGTACGTCCAGCAGCACCACGACCCCTACGCCGAGGACCGCCCGACGACGCTGCTGCTCGCGCAGACGTCGCCGCCGCGGCCCTGGTTCCTGCGCGCCGCGGAGTACCCCGGCGCGGGGCCGGCGCTCGCCTGGGACACGCCGCTCGTCGTGCCCGCAGGCGGCACCGTCGAGACGGGCGTCGTGGCCGCGCTCGTGGACCGTGCGCTCGACCACGACGAGGCCGCGGCCCTCGCCGCCACGCTGCGCTGACCCTCCCGGCAACCCCGGCACGACACGGACAGGACGACGATGACCGACCCGACCTCCGACGGCTCTGCCACCCGGATCGCCCCGCAGATCGCGGTCGTGGGCCTGCACGGCCACGGCGCCTCCCACGTGCGCCGGGTCCTCGAGCTCCAGCGCGCCGGAAGGGCGCGGCTCGCCGCCGTCGTCGACCCGCGCGAGCCGGGCCCCGGCCACGACGCGCACGACACCGGGGCGCCCTGGTTCCCGACGCTCGGCGACCTCCTGTCCACCCCGCAGGCGCGGGTCGACGTCGTCGTGCTGAGCACGCCCATCCCCACGCACCTGCCGCTCGCGCGCGCCGCGATGGAGGCGGGCATCGACGTGCTGCTGGAGAAGCCGACGACGGCGTCGCTCGCCGAGCACGCCGAGCTCGTCGCGGTGACCGAGCGGACGGGCCGCCGCTGCCAGGTGGGCTTCCAGACGTTCGGCTCGCACGCCCTGCCCGCGGCCGCGGACCTCCTGGCCCGGGGCGAGATCGGCGAGGTGCAGGGCCTCGGCGCCGTCGGCACCTGGGTGCGCACCGCGTCGTACTGGCAGCGCGCCGCCTGGGCGGGCCGGCGCCGGCTCGACGGCCGCGACGTCGTCGACGGCGTGGTGACCAACCCGCTGGCGCACGCCGTCGCGACCACCCTGCGGCTCGGCGGGGCGTCCACCGCACAGGACGTCGCCTGGGTGGACACCGACCTGTACCGCGCCAACCCGATCGAGGCGGACGACACCTCCTCGGTGCGGGTCAAGGACGCCGCCGGCCGGCGGTACGGCTTCGGCCTCACCCTGTGCGCGGCGGAGCGCACGCCTGCGCGCGTGGTCGTGACCGGCTCCCGCGGCGAGCTGGTGCTCGAGTACGAGCACGACCGCCTGCTGCTGCGCACGGACTCGGTACAGATGGACAAGACCTACGGGCGTGCCTCCCTGCTGGACGACCTGCTGGCCGCCCGTGCCGACGACCGTCGCCCCCTGCTGTGCGACGTCCGCGACACCGGCGCGTTCATGCGCGTGCTGGAGGCCGTGCGCACCAGCGCGGACCCGACCCCGATCACGCCCGAGCACGTCGAGTGGCAGGGGGACGGCGACGAGCGGCGCCCCGTGGTGCGCGACGTCGAGCGCTGGTGCGCCGAGGTCGCGCGCACGCAGCGCACGTTCGCCGAGCTCGGGGCCCCCTGGGCCGGCTGACGCGCCACACCTTCCCGGCCGACACCGTCGTCGGACGGGTGACCGCCGGAACGAAGGAGTTTCGCACCATGTCCCAGCCCTCCCCTGTCCTCCCGGGCGGACGTCGTCCCCGCGCGGCCGCCGCCCTCGCCGCCGCCGCGCTGCTGGTGACGGCCGGCGCCGGCGCCGCCTCGGCCCACGGCGGGCCCGCCGGCCACGGCCATCCCCCGCGCACCGACCTCGGCCGCCAGGTCGTGACGCCGGGCGCCGACGGCTGGGCGTCGGTCGCCACGACCACCTCCCCGGAGGGCGTCACGCGCGACGCCGCGCCGGTCACCGGCGGCGCCGCGGCCGCGGCGTCCGAGGTGTACGTCGTCGACACGTGGGCCGAGCTGCGCGACGCCCTGGGCGGCCGCGCGGGCGCGGACCTCGACGACGGGCGCGGGCTCGAGGTGCCGCGCATCGTCTACGTGCGCGGCACGATCGACGCCTTCACGGGCGCCGACGGCGCGGCCCTGGGCTGCCAGGACTTCGCCGACCGGGTGCCGGTGGCGGGCACCGGCGACCCGTTCTCCATGGACGACTACGTCGCGGCGTACGACCCCGCCGTCTGGGGCACCGAGGAGCCCGGGGGGGCGCTGGAGGACGCGCGCGTCGCGGCCGCCAAGGTCCAGGCCGCGCAGACGCAGGTGCACGTCGGCTCGAACGTCACGATCGTCGGCGTGGGCGACGACGCCCGGGTCGTCGGCGCGAACCTGCGGGTCCGCGACTCGCACAACGTCATCGTGCGCAACCTGACCCTCTCCGACGGCCGCGACTGCTTCCCGCAGTGGGACCCCACCGACGGCGACCTCGGCAGCTGGAACTCCGCCTACGACAACCTGTCCGTCTGGACGTCCACCGGCGTCTGGGTGGACCACAACACCTTCGACGACGGCGACCACCCGGCGTCGTCCCTGCCGCAGGTGTTCGGCCGGCCGTTCGAGATCCACGACGGCCTGCTCGACGTCACGCACGGCGGCGACCTGGTGACCGTGTCGTGGAACCGCTTCGAGTCCCACGACAAGACGATGATCATCGGCTCGTCCGACTCGCGGCTGCAGGACCGCGGCCAGCACCGCGTGACGATCCACCACAACCGCTTCCAGGACATCGGCCAGCGCGCGCCGCGCGTGCGCTTCGGCGACGTGCACGTCTACGACAACTCCTACGAGCAGTCGAGGGCCTCGACGTTCCAGTACTTCTGGGGCGCCGGCAAGGAATCGAGCCTGGTCGTGGAGAACAACGCGCTGCGCCTCGCCCCGGGGGTCGAGCCCGCGCGGGCCGTGGGCGCCTACGGCGGCACGATGCTGCGCGAGACCGGCACGCTGGTGAACGGTCGCCCCGTCGACGCCGTCGGCGCGTTCAACGCCACGGCCGACGCGCCGCTCGCCGACGACGCCCGCTGGACGCCGTCCGACCACTACCGCTACCGGCTGCTGCCCACCCGGGCCGTGCCCGCCGTGGTGGACGCCGGTGCCGGAGCGGGCGTGCTCCGCTCCACCCCGCCGAGGTAGCACGAGCCCCGCCGAGGTAGTACGCCTCGCGCCGAGGTAGTACCTGACCACGGGCCAGGAACTCCCTCGGCACGGGCGCTGCTACCTCGGCGCAGAGGTCAGAGGTCGATGCCGAGGCCCAGGTCGTCGAGGCGCACCGGGTCGCCGGTGGCCAGCGAGCGGTTGCCGGCGTAGCCGATGCCGGACGCGCGCAGGCCGTCGCGGAAGCCGGCGGCGCGGCCCAGCGGGTCGGCCTCGGTGCGGCCGCGGAAGACGTCGGCCAGGAGCAGGGCGTCGCCGCCGCCGTGGCCGCCGTGCCCGACGGCGACGATCGGCCGCTCCTCCGCACGCTCCCAGTGCTTCTGCACGACGAGCCGCTCACCCTCGGGGCGCACCGTGTCCTCGCCGAAGGTCGCGGTGAAGCTCGGGTCCACGGTCGCCTTGCCGTCCGCGCCGAAGACGACGGACCCGCGCTCGACCACCTCGAGCTCGGCGCGGCCGCGCGAGCCGTTGACGACGACCCGGTACCCCTCCCACGGCGCGCTGGCCGTGAGCGAGTAGGTGAGCACAGGGCCGCCGGCGTACTCGACGACGAGACCGAGGGTGTCCTCGGTGGTGATGCCCGCGTCGAAGACGCTGCGGTCGCGGCGGTAGCCGTCCACGGCCTGCGCCTCGGGACCGTACAGCTCGGAGAGGTACGGGTCGGCGTCGACGTCGATGCGCCACGGGTCAACGCCCTGGTCGTTCAGCGCCTTCTCCCCCGCCGTCGGCTCGTAGCCGGACGCGTGCGCGGCGTCGTCGCCGTAGAACCGGCGGCCGCCGCTGGCGAAGACGCGCAGCGGGACGGCGTCGATCCACCAGTTGACGAGGTCGAAGTGGTGGCTGGACTTGTGCACCAGCAAGCCGCCGTTGTTGACCTTCTCGCGGTGCCAGCGGCGGAAGTAGTCCGCGCCGTGCACGGTGTCGAGGGCCCAGTCGAAGTGGACGCTCAGCACCTGCCCGATCTCCCCGGACGCGATGACCTCGCGCAGCGCGGAGTTGCGCGGCGAGTAGCGGTAGTTGAACGTCATCGTGAGGTCGCGGCCCGTCTCGGCGACGGCGTCGGCGATCTGCCGCGCCTCGTCCTCGGTGGCGGCGATCGGCTTCTCGACGACGACGTCGACGCCCGCGCGGAGCGCCCGGGAGACGAGGTCGGCGTGCGTGTTGTCGACCGACGTGACGACGAGGCGGTCGACCCGCTGCTCGTCGAGGGCCTTCTCCAGGTGGTCGGGGTGGTAGACGGGACGCTCGCCGCCCACGGCGGCGGCGACCTTCGCCTCGTGCACGGCCGCGCGCACCGGGTTGGGCTCCACCCAGGCGACGATCTCGCCGTCGGCGGCGTGGTCGCCGATCAGAGCGTTCACGTACATGCCGGCACGGTGGCCGGCGCCCGCGACGGCGTAACGGCGGCGCCCTTCGTCGGTCGAGCTGCCGGCGGGGGTGGGGACGGAGGGCATCGTCGATCTCCTTGGGTGTCGCCACGACGGCGACGTCGGGTAAGCGATTTCCGCCAGCCTACCCGAGCGCCGCCGTCCTCCCCACCCCCGCGAGGTAGTTCCCTTCGTGCCGAGGTAGTACGGATCTCGCCGAGGTAGTACGGATCTCGCCGAGGTAGTACTACCTCGGCGAGATCCGTACTACCTCGGCAGGGTTGGTACTACCTCGGCAGAGCCCGTACTACCTCGACGGGGTGATGACGACCTGGCCGGCCCAGGTGAAGCCGCCGCCGAAGCCGAAGAGCAGGGCCGGCGTGCTCGCCGGGATCCTGCCGGAGTGCCACCACTTGGACAGCCCCATCGGGATCGACGCCGCCGACGTGTTGCCGGACTCGGTGATGTCGGTGACGACGACGCGGTCCTCGAGCCCCAGCGACTTGGCGAGCGGCTCGATGATGCGCAGGTTGGCCTGGTGCGCGGCGAGGACGCCGATGTCGTCCAGCGTGAGCCCGGAGGCCTCGACGATCCGGCGGGCGCGGTCGGCGGCGCGGGTGATGGCCCACTTGAAGACGGCGCGGCCGTCCTGCGCGAACTTCTCCTGCGGCGCCTCGATCACCACCGCCGGGGTCAGCTCGGGCTCCGAGCCCCACACGACGGGCCCGACCGCCGGCGTGTCGGTGGCCTGCAGCACGGCCGCGCCCGCGCCGTCGGCGGTGAGGATGCAGCTGCTGCGGTCGGACCAGTCGGTCACGGCCGTGAGCTTCTCCGAGCCGACCACGACGGCGGTGCGCGCGGACCCGGCGCGGATCGCCTGGTCGGCGACGCCCACGGCGTACGCGAAGCCGGAGCACGCCGTGTTGACGTCGATGACGGCGGGCCCGACGACGTTGCGCAGGTCGGGCACCTCCTCGCCCTCGGGGGTGCTCGCCCCGGGCTGGACGCCGGTGCGCAGCGCGTAGGCGACGCGGCCCGCCGTGTTGGGCGACCGGTCGAACGCGGTGGTGGTCGCGACGACCACGAGGTCGACGTCGGAGGCCGCGACGCCGGCGTCGTCGAGCGCGTGCCGGGCGGCCCCCGTGGCCATGTCCGCGACGGTGACGTGGTCGGCCGCGACGTGGCGGGTGACGATGCCGGTCCGGGAGCGGATCCACTCGTCGTTGGTCTCGACGAGCTTCGCGACGTCGTCGTTGGTCATGACCCTCTCGGGCTGGTGGTGCCCGAGGCCGACGATGCGGGACCCGGCGGCGCCCGCCGGCAGCGTCAGGGCGGGTGCGGTGGACTCACTCATGGGAGCGATCATCCCACCGCACCCGCCCTGGTCTCACCCGTGCTCGCGGGGCGGGCGGCTCAGCGGCCGACCTTCTCCCCCGGCCGCGCCGGCGTCGTGTACGCCAGGGCCGGGGCGGCCGGCGTCGTCATCCCCTCGCCGAGGAAGTACGACGTGTGCGGCGGCTGGTTGTAGGCGGTGTTCTGCCAGGCGACGCCGAGCCGGTAGACCGGGTCGGACATCAGGGTGCGCAGCCGGTGCTCCGTCGGGATGACGGTCGTGGCGATCCGCAGCGCCGTCGAGTCCTCGGTGCGGGTGACGATCTCCTCGCGCCAGTCGCCGAACAGGTCCGCCTGCAGGGCGGGGTTGCCCTTGGTGTCGTTGTTCGACAGCGTGCCGGTCGCGCGGTAGAGCTCGACCTGCTCGCCGTTCTCGTAGTCCCACTTCGAGATCGTGGGCACGCCGGTGCGGGGGCCGTCGTCGAACTCGTGGTCGCCGATCTCCGCGAGCAGGTCGCCGTCCCAGTAGGTGAGGAAGTTGGCGGCGGGGATGGTGCTCCCGATCAGCTCGCCGGACGCGGCGTGCAGCTCGCCCACGCGGGAGTTCCATGCGGCGTCGCCCCCGACGGCCCAGCCCTCGGCGCCCGCGTACCGCGGGTCGATGTCGCCGGCGGCGGCGCGCCCGGTGTCGCGCGTGGCAGGGATCGACCAGAGCACCTCGCCGGTCGCAGCGTCGCGGAACGTCGCCCCGCGGTTCCCGGAGGCGCTCATCGACTCCTGGGCCGCGAAGACCTCGAGACCCGGCCGGGACGGGTCCAGGTCGCCCACGTGCAGCGCGTCCCCGTGGCCCAGCCCGGTGTTGTAGAGCGCGGAGCCGTCGTCGTCGATCGTCATCGAGCCGAAGACGATCTCGTCCCTCGCGTCCCCGTCCACGTCGGCGACGGACAGGTTGTGGTTGCCCTGGCCCTCGTACTGGTCGCCTGCCTCGTCGGAGTCGAACACCCAGCGTCGCGTCAGGTGTTCGCCGTCGAAGTCGTAGGCCGCGATCACGGCCCGCGTGTAGTAGCCGCGAGAGAAGATCGCGCTCGGGTGCTCGCCGTCGAGGTAGGCGGTGCCGGCGAGGAACCGGTCGACCCGGTTGCCGTAACCGTCGCCCCAGTCGGTGACCGTGCCGCGCGCCGGCGTGTAGTCGACCGTGTCGACCGCGGCGCCGGTCTCGCCGTCGAAGACGGAGAGGAACTCGGGCCCGGCCAGCACGTAACCGCTCGCGTTGCGGTGGTCCGCGTCCGCGTCGCCGATCACCGTGCCCGCGCCGTCGACGGTGCCGTCGGCGGTCTTGGCCATGACCTCGGCGCGGCCGTCGCCGTCGTAGTCGAAGACCTGGAACTGGGTGTAGTGGGCGCCCGCCCGGACGTTCCGCCCCAGGTCGATCCGCCACAGCTGCGTGCCGTCCAGCTCGTAGGCGTCGAGGTACACGTTGCCCGTGTACCCGCCCTTGGAGTTGTCCTGCGAGTTGGTCGGGTCCCACTTGAGCACGATCTCGTACTGCCCGTCGCCGTCGACGTCGCCCACGGAGGCGTCATTGGCGCGGTAGGAGTACGCCTTGCCGTCGGGCGTCGTGCCGTCGGCCGGCTTGTCGAGCGGGACGTCGAGGGTCTGGCCGTCCCAGACCCTGAACTCGTCCGTGGCCCACCGCTCGTTGCCCTTGCCCTTGCCGTTGCCGTTGACGGTGCTCACCCGGTACGTCGACGACGCCGTCCCGTCGGGGTCGACGAAGTTGGTCGAGTCCCTGACCGGACGGTCCGTGAGGCGCTTGCCGTCGCGGTAGACGTGGAAGCCGATCGCCTCGGGGTCGTCGCCGAGCATGCGCCAGCCGACGTACACGCCGTCGTCGGTGGACACCGCGACCGGGGAGCGGTCGAGGCGCTCGGCCTGCCGCTTCGGCGTCGTCGTGCTCGACGACGTCACGACGCCGTCCGACGCCGTGGCGGGCGCGGCCGACGCCGCGCAGACGACGGGCAGGACCAGGCCCAGCGCCAGCGCCCCGGCGGCCAGGGGGCGGCCCTTCCTTCGCGGTGATGCGGTGGGGTGGTGCAGGGGTGTCGTCATCGGTTCCCTCCGGTGGTCGTGGCCTCGTCGTCGAGGCGCGTGATGGTCAGTCCGTTGAGCCAGCCCGACGCGACGACGTCGAGCCGGCCGTCGGTCACCTCGACCGGCGCGAGCACGCGCGTCGAGGTGGTGCCGCGCCCGGCGTTGGCCGAGCCGCGGTCCTCGCCCTCGAGCGTCACGGCGAGGCCGGCGGTGCCGAGCATGTCGCCCCACTCGACGGCGACGGAGTAGGTGCCGTCCTCGACGTCGACGGCGATCGGCGTGCTCGCCGACGGCAGCAGGAAGTCGCGCTGCAGCGCCGTCGGCACCGGGTCGAAGCCCGTGCCGCGGTCGCGCCCGCCCGGGCCGGTCGCCGAGGTGAAGCCGTACCCCAGGCCCTGCGCGTAGAGCGTCGCGCCGTCGAGCGGGAGGTAGCCGTCCATCGTCACGGCGCCCGCGGGCTGCACGTCGAACCGGTAGAGCGGCTCCTTCGTGGTCAGCCGCAGGGCCTCGGACGGCGCGGAGTCGCCGCGGCCGTTCACCGCGACGACGCGCACGTCGTAGGAGGCGCCCGACTCGAGGCCGGTGAGGTCGACGCGTCCGATGGTGGACGTCGTCCGCAGGGCGTAGGCGTCGTCGCCGGCGTCCGCGTCCTTGAGCAGCACGCGGTAGATGTCCGCGCCGTCGACCGCGTCCCAGGTCAGCGTGGCGCCCGCGCCCGACACCGCGGAGGCGGCGAGCCCCGTGGGCGCGGCCGGCACCTCGGCGGGCGGCTCGGCCTCGACGACCTCGTCGGCCAGCGGGACGTCGAGGCCGGCGGTGTCCTGCGCGACCAGGCGCGCCATCTGGATCGCGCCGTACTCCTGGAAGTGGGTGTCGTCCTGCGTGCCGTCCGGACGGGCCGGGTAGACGCCCGCGGGCACCCACAGGAACACCGACGTGGCGGCCTCGGGCCCGATCTCGTCCAGGTAGGCGCGGCTGGAGGCGGACAGGTCGACCAGCGGGGTGCCGGTCTCCTCGGCGAGCGCCCGCGCCTGCTCGACGTACTGCGGGAACGAGACGTTCGCGTGCCCGGATGCGTCGAAGCTGCGTCGCGACACGGGGGTGACGAGGATCGGCGTCGCGCCGCGCTGCGTCGCGCCCTCGACGAAGGTGCGCAGGTAGTTGCGGTAGTCCGCCGGCGCCGCGTAGCGGTCGTCGACGCCGTAGCTGTTGTCGTTGTGCCCGAACTGCACGTAGAGGTAGTCGCCCGGGCGGATCTGGCGCAGCACCTCGTCGAGGCGGCCCTGGCTGATGAAGTTCTTGGACGACCGGCCGCCGATCGCGTGGTTGTCGACGGTCACCCCGTCGGACAGGAACCGCCCCAGCATCTGGCCCCAGCCGGCCTGCGGCGCCCAGTAGTCGGTGTAGGTCTGGACGGTCGAGTCGCCGGTGACGTAGACGGTGGGCTCGGCGCCCGCCTCGCGAGGCGCCTGCGGGGTGATCGTGAGGGCGGCGAGGTTCGCCGCCGCGCCCGCGAAGTCGAGGTTGAGCTGGCCGTCGACCAGCGCGATGTCGAACTCGGTCTCGAGGAACTCCCCCGCGGCCCTCTCGGTGGCGGGCACCTTGGCCATCTGCTCGGCGGTGATCGCGATGTCGGTGGCGGCCTCGGGATCGCCCGCGACGACGCCCACGGTGTAGTCGCCGTCGGGGAGGTCGACCACCAGCTCGGTGTCGCCCACGCGGACCAGGTCGGAGCGCAGCGGGTCGTCGCCGTCGCGCCGGACCGGGGTCACCTGGGCGGGGTCGACGAAGCCGACGCGGTGCGCCTTCGAGTACGCGGGACCCGCGACGATCCGCGTCGCTCCCGCCGCCGTCGCGCCGTTGCCGAAGTCGAGGGTGAGCCCGCCCTCGGGGATCTCCGGGTCCGCGACCCCGTCGCCCACCAGCGTGCCGACGGCGACCGCGGACGGCGCGGACAGGGTGCCGTCGGCGCCGATCGCCTGCGCCCGGTAGTAGTGCACGGCGGTGGTGCCGACGTCGTCGGTCGCGTAGACCGTGCGCTCGTCCGTGCGCGCGACCTCGGCGTACTCCCCGTCGACGGCGTCGCTGCGGGACAGCACGTAGCCGGCGGCGCCCTCCACCGCGTTCCAGCGCATCGACAGCGCGCCGTCGACGGCGCGGGCGACGCGGACGGCGGTGGGAGCGGGGACGTCGGCGGCCGCCGCGCCCGATGCGGCGCCGGCGGTGGCGGACAGGCCCGCGAGGACCAGGCCGACGGTCGTCGCGCCCGCGGCGAGGGCCCTGCGGGCGGGCCGAGCCGCCGGGCGACGGGGCGACTGGTGAGCGCTTTCCATCGATGGACGCGCTGGGCGGTTCTGTGCTGGCACTGGTGCTCACCTCGAGGTCTCGTCGTCGAGCCACCCTCGGCGGCCGTCGTCGGTCGTCGAGGTTGAATGGATTCAAGCAGGTGGTGCGCGACCATGATGCCCGTCGACCCGGGCAAGCACAACCCCAGGTCAGGGCAGCGTGCCGACCGCGTCGGCGGCGCGTCCGGTCCGCACGACTTCGCGCGGACCGCCGGTCAGGGGCGTTCCACCAGGCCGAACGGCACCGTGAGCACCGACCTGCCGACCTGCAGGTGGAACCGCGTCCGCCCGCGCTTCAGCAGCGTGCCGACGACGCCGTCGTACCGGCCCGGCGCGACCACCCGCAGCCGCTCCCCCGGCCGGACACCGGCCGGGTCCACCCGCGACGGCGCCTCCGCGGGCGCCGAGGTCCCGCTGGTCCGAGGCGCCCCGCCACCCGTCGCCGCGGGCGGGCCGAGCTCGGGCACCGGCCGGCCGCGGTACGTCCAGGTGAGCAGGAAGCGCCGGTCGAACACCGGCGAGCAGCGGGCGCACGCCTGCGGGCGCTGCGGCCGGCGGAAGCGCGTCACCCGGTGCCCGGCCGGGCACCGGCCGACCCAGTCGCCCTCCACCTCGGGGCTGTCGTCGCGCACCACGCGCCGGCCCGTGGAGCCGATCGACCGCGCCGTCGCGCGCCAGACGGCGTCGTGCCCGTGCCGCGCGCCGGCCAGCGCGTGCGCGATCTCGTGCAGCACCACCTCGCGCACGTCCGCCTCGTCGTACAGCTCCGTCAGCGGCCCCGACAGGCTGATCTCGCGGCGGTCGTACCGGCACAGGCCCGCGCGCCGCCGCGCCCGGTCGAACCGGAACGTCCAGCCGGACAGCCCGTGCTCGGCCATCAGGCCGCGCGCCAGCCGGGCGGCGTCCTCCCGCTCCATCCGTCACCCCCCCGCCGTCCGGGCCCGTCGCGTCCGGCCGCCGAGCCGCGGCCACCCGCAGGACGCTAGCGGCCCCCGCGGACACCCCCTGCCCGTCGTCCACAGGTCGCGCGTGCCACCGTGCGAGCGTCAGACCCCGGCCTCGCGGGAGAAGCCCTCGATGTGCGCCTTCACCGCGGCGGAGGCGGCCTCGGCATCCCCGGCGGCGACGGCGTCGAGCACGGCGCGGTGCTCGGCACGCAGCCGCGTGGCGGTGCGCGGCCACGACGGCAGCCGCTCGATCCCGACGGCGACGTACCCGCCGATCGCGCCTCGCAGCCCGGTCATCACGGCCTCGACCAGCACGTTCCCGGCCATGCGCACGAACTCCAGGTGGAACGCCTGGTCGAGCTCGAGGAACTCCGCCGGCTGGACGTCGTCGTCCTCCATCCGGCCCAGGAGCCGGCGCGCCTCCTCGAGGTGGGCGGCCGCGCCGGGCGCGAGGTCCGTCGCCCGCTCCGCCGCCTGGGCCACGGCCCAGGACTCGAGCAGCACGCGGGTCGCGACGACGTCCCGCACCGGCAGCGTGCCGGTGGCCACGTGCAGCCGCACCGCGGCGCCCAGGCCGGCGGCCGGGCGGTCGATGACGACGGCGCCCGCGGTCGGCCCGGAGCCGACGCCGGGGCGCACGATGCCGAGCGCGTCGAGCACGCGGATCGCCTCCCGCACGGAGGGCCGGGACACGCCCAGGTCCTCCGCGAGCGCCCGCTCGCCGGGCAGCCGCTCGCCGAGGCCCCACCGGCCGGCGGCGATGCCCTCCTCGAGGTGGGCGAGAACTCGTTCGTGGGTGCGCACGGGCTCAGCGTAACGACCGCACGGAGCAATGGTCTGACCACATCCGCTACAGTGGCCGCTCGGCGCCGCCGCCGTGGCGCCCCCGACCCGCCCGGGTCATGCTGGACCGAGCCGAACGGTGGCTGACCACAGCCGTACCGCAGCGGCCTGGCGCCGGCACCGCACGAGCACGACCGCACGAAGCACAGAGGAGTCGCATGCGCATCGCCCTCGCCGCCACCTGTCTCGCCGACACCCTGTTCCCCGGGGCGCCGCGCGCGACCGTGCGGCTGCTGGAACGCCTCGGCCACGAGGTCGTCTTCCCCGCCGACCAGGCGTGCTGCGGGCAGATGCACGTCAACACCGGCTACTTCCGCGAGGCGGTGCCCGTCATCCGCAACCACGTGGAGACGTTCGCGCCCGTGGCGGACGGCGAGTGGGACGCCGTCGTCATGCCGTCCGGCTCGTGCACGGGGTCGGTGCGCCACCAGCAGGCGATGGTCTGCCGCCGCGCGGGCCTCGAGGACCTCGCCGCGACGGCGGAGGCGGTGTCCGCCAAGACGTACGAGCTGAGCGAGCTGCTCGTCGACGTGCTCGGCCTCACCGACGTCGGCGCCTGGTTCCCGCACCGCGTCACCTACCACCCCACCTGCCACTCGCTGCGGATGCTGCACGTGGGCGACAAGCCCCTGCGGCTGCTGCGCGCCGTCGAGGCCATCGACCTGGTGGAGCTCCCGGCGGCCGACTCGTGCTGCGGGTTCGGCGGCACGTTCGCGCTGAAGAACGCGGACACGTCGGCCGCGATGCTCGAGGACAAGACGGCGAACGTGCGGGGCACCGGCGCCGAGGTGCTGACCGCCGGCGACATGTCGTGCCTCATGCACATCGGCGGCGGGCTCTCCCGCCAGGGCACCGGCGTCCGCGCGCTGCACCTGGCGGAGGTGCTCGCCTCGACCCGGGAGGAGCCCACGCCCCTGCCCGAGACGACGTTCACGCGCCCGGAACGCCGGCGCCCGGCGCGGACGGAGGCCACCCGATGAGCCGCACGTTCCTCGGCCTGCCGCGCACGCTGCGCCGCCCCGACGACGCGGGGGCCGACCAGCCGTTCGGCCCGGTCCCCCACCCGCAGGAGCCGCTGCGCTGGGGCGACGACTTCCCCGCCGCCGCCAAGCAGACCCTGAAGAACGACCAGCTGCGGCGCAACCTCGGCCACGCCACGCAGGTCATCCGCACCAAGCGGGCCGCCGTCGTCGGGGAGGTGCCCGACTGGGAGGCGCTGCGCGACGCCGGCTCCGCCGTCAAGCAGCAGGTGATGGCGCAGCTGCCCGACCTGCTGCAGCAGCTCGAGGAGAACGTCGTCGCGCGCGGCGGCGTCGTGCACTGGGCGCGCGACGCGGCGGAGGCCAACCGGATCGTCGCCGACATCGCGAAGGCCAAGGGCGCCGACGAGGTGGTCAAGGTCAAGTCGATGGCCACGCAGGAGATCGGGCTCAACGAGGCGCTGGCCGACGAGGGCATCGCCGCCATCGAGACCGACCTGGCCGAGCTCATCGTGCAGCTCGCCGACGACATGCCCTCGCACATCCTCGTCCCGGCCATCCACCGCAACCGGTCGGAGATCCGCGACATCTTCCTCGCCCGCATGGGCGACGCCCCGCCCGACCTGTCGGACGTGCCGCGCGAGCTCGCCATGGCGGCCCGCGCGCACCTGCGTCGCAAGTTCCTGTCCGCCAAGGTCGCGGTGAGCGGCGCCAACTTCGCCGTCGCGGACACGGGCACGCTCGCCGTCGTCGAGTCGGAGGGCAACGGCCGCATGTGCCTCACGCTGCCCGAGACGCTCGTGACGGTGATGGGCATCGAGAAGCTCGTGCCCACCTTCGACGACCTCGAGGTGTTCCTGCAGCTGCTCCCCCGCTCGTCGACCGGCGAGCGGATGAACCCGTACACGTCGATGTGGTCGGGCGTGACGCCGGGCGACGGGCCGCAGGAGTTCCACCTGGTGCTGCTCGACAACGGCCGCACCGACGTGCTCGCCGACGAGGTCGGCCGGTCCGCGCTGCACTGCATCCGCTGCTCCGCGTGCCTCAACGTCTGCCCCGTCTACGAGCGGGTGGGCGGTCACGCCTACGGCTCCGTGTACCCCGGGCCGATCGGCGCCATCCTCACGCCGCAGCTCACCGCGTCGACGGGCGGCGTGTCCGGGCACCACGACCCGAACGCCTCGCTGCCCTACGCGTCGACGCTGTGCGGCGCCTGCTACGAGGTGTGCCCCGTGAAGATCGACATCCCGTCGATCCTCGTCGACCTGCGCGCCCGCGAGGTCGACGCCGACCGGTCGTCGCGCGGTGTCGACCCCTGGAAGACGGCCATGAAGGCGGCGTCCTGGGTCATGGCCGACGGCGACCGGTTCGCCCTCGCCGGCCGTGCCGCCACGCTGGGCAGCGGGCTCGGCGGGCGGGATCACGCCGTCTCGGTGGCGCCGCCACCCGCGTCGGCGTGGACGAAGGCGCGCGACCTGCCCGCGCCGCCCCAGCAGACGTTCCGGCAGTGGTGGCAGGCCGAGCACGAGAACGAGGAGGGCGCCCGATGAGCGGGGCACGCACCGAGGTCCTGGCGCGCGTGCGGGCGGCGCTGGGGCAGACCGGCTCCGGCACGACGCCGTCGGGCAAGGTCGGCACCGCGCCGCACCCGGAGCCCGTGCCGCGCGCCTACCGTGCCGCCGGAGAGCACGCCGTCGGCTCGCCCGAGGTGCTGGAGCAGCTCGTCGACCGGCTGGTGGACTACAAGGCCCATGTGCACCAGGTCGCCACCGACGCCCTGCCCGCCACCGTCGCCGCCCTCGTCGCCGAGCTGTCAGGACCAGCGCGGGACGTTCCCGGCGCCCGCCCTGACAGGTCCGTGCGGGTGGTGGTCCCCGACGGGCTGGACGACGCGTGGCTGGCGGCGCTGCCGGCGGACGTCGACGTCGTGCGGGACTCGCGCGAGCGCCCGCTCGCCGCGACGGAGCTCGACGCCGTCGCGGCTGTCGTCACCGCGGCGCGGGTCGCGATCTCCGAGACGGGCACGATCGTGCTCGACGGCGAGCCCGACCAGGGCCGGCGCGCGATCTCGCTGGTGCCCGACGTGCACCTGTGCGTCGTGCGGGCGGACCAGGTCGTGCAGACCGTGCCGGAGGCGGTCCGGCTGCTCGGCGAGCACCCGGACCGCCCTCTGACCTGGATCTCCGGTCCCAGCGCCACGTCGGACATCGAGCTGGACCGCGTGGAGGGCGTGCACGGCCCGCGGACCCTGCACGTCCTCCTGGTGGGCTGACCCCGCCGGCCCGAGCCGTACGGGTCAGCCGAGGATCGCGGCCGAGCCGAACAACGCCCAGTCGTTGAGCACGTGCGCGGTGGCGGAGGCGGTGAGGTTCTTGGTGACCAGGTAGGGGATCAGGAGGATCACCCGCGCGGTGCCGATGACCAGCACGCACTGCAGCACGTTCCAGCCGTAGGTGGGCAGGTGCAGCGCCGCGAACAGGAGCGTCGAGACGACCACCGCGAGCACCAGGCTCGACCGGCGCGACAGGTGCAGCACCGACATGCCGAGCGTGAGGACGGCGAGCAGCGGCAGGACCGTGAAGACCTCCTCGCCGACCAGCTGCGGGATCATCGCGAGGAACGTGAGCACCTTGTCGAGGCCGCCCTGGGCGGCGATCGTGCCGCCCATCGGGTTGGGCTGGGCCCCGACGAGGACCGAGACGAGCGCCCCCACGAGGAACGACGCCAGGACGTTCGCGACGGCGATGCCGACGGCGAGCAGCCCGGCCCGCGGCCGCAGCCGCTGGAAGAGCCGGCCGACCGTCCCCGGCGCGACCAGGTGCAGCGTCAGCAGCGGGATGCCGGCGAACAGGGTGCCGCGCAGCGCGAGCGCCAGCCAGGCCGGCCCGGGGACGGCGACGAGCAGGTCGCACGCGGCGGCCACGACGACGGACGCCATCAGCACCGCCCACCGGCGGCCGGACAGCCGCACCGGGTCCCCGGCGTAGAGGGGGAAGTCCGGGGCCTGGCCCCTCGTGGGCACCTCGTGGGTGGTGACGCTCCTGCTGGTCATGGTGGTCATCGTGCGCTCCTGGCGTGCGGGTTGCTCGGTGAGGCCCCGCCCCTCGACCGATGCCTGCTGCATCGATGACCCCAGGGTGCGCGCCGGGCACCCCCGCGGTCGTCGTGCTGGCGGGTGGACCTGCGCGTACTCCCCAGGGAGTACGCCCGACGACGGAGCGGCGGGCACCAGCGCGGCTCAGCGCGGCTCGACCAGCCCCGACCGGTAGGCGATGACGACGAGCTGGGCGCGGTCGCGGGCGCCGGTCTTCGCCAGCGCCCGGCTGACGTGCGTCTTCGCCGTGAACGGGGACACGACGAGCTCCTCGGCGATCTCGTCGTTCGACAGCCCCTGGCCCACGAGGGCCACGACCTCGCGCTCCCGTTCGGTGAGGTGCGCGACGAGACCGGGGTCGATGCCGCGCGCGGCGTGCGGGCCGCTGCCCAGGTGCGCGACGACGGCGCGCGTCGCCGCGGGCGACAGCAGCGCCTCGCCGGCCGCGACCGTCCGCACGGCGGCGACGAGGTCGGCGGGCGCCACGCCCTTGCCGAGGAATCCGCTGGCGCCGGCGCGCAGCGCGCCGAGCACCTCGGCGTCGCCCTCGAACGTCGTGAGGACGACGACGCGGACGGCCGCGAGGTCCGGGTCGTCCGCGATGCGCGCGGTGGCGGTGAGCCCGTCGGTACCCGGCATGCGCAGGTCCATGAGGACGACGTCGGGACGCAGCTCGCGCGTCAGCCGCACCCCCTGGTCGCCGTCGCCGGCCTCCCCCACGACCTCGACGCCGTCGGCGTGCCGCAGCAGGGCGACGAAGCCGCCGCGGATGAGCTCCTGGTCGTCGACGACGAGCACGCGGACGGTCATGCCGGTCCCTCCTCGGAGCGGGTGGGGGTCGGGGCGGGGGCAGGCAGCTCCGCCCGCACGACGAACTCGCCGCCGCGGGGGCCGACCTCGAGAGCCCCGCCCACCGCCGCGACGCGCTCGCGCATGCCGAGCAGCCCGTGCCCCGTCGACGGGGCCGCCGCGACGCCGCCCGCCGCGGCGCGGGTCACCGGGTTGACGACCTCGACACCGAGGCCGTCCGGCGTCCACGCGAGCGTGAGGCGGGCGCTGCCGGCGCCGTGCTTGTGCGCGTTGGTGAGCGCCTCCTGCACCACGCGGTAGGCGGCGAGGTCGACGACGGGGACGAGCGGCCGGGCGTCGCCCTCGACCCGCACGTCCACCCGCAGCCCGGTGGCGCGCACGGCGTCGAGCAGCGCGTCGAGGCGGGCGAGCGACGGCGCCGGCGCGGCCCGCTCGGGTGCCTCCTCGTCGCCGCGTCGCAGCAGGTCGAGCAGGGTCGCAAGCTCCCGCAGCGCGTCGGCGGACGCGGTGCGCACGTGCACGAGCGCCTCCCGCGCGGCGTCGGGGTCGTCGACCAGCAGGGTCTCGGCGACCCCGGACTGCACGCCCACGACGGCGACCTGGTGCGCCAGCACGTCGTGCAGCTCGCGGGCGATCCGCAGCCGCTCCTCCGCGACGGCGCGGCTCGCCTCGGCCTCGCGCGTCGCCTCGGCGCGCGAGGCCCGGTCCCGCGCCGTCGTCAGCTCCGCCCGCCGGGCCGCGACGACGAGCCCGACCACGGCCGCGAGCGCCAGCAGGAGCGGCACGGCCGCGACCACGCCCGAGCCCGGGCTCGCGCCCCGCAGCAGGAGCACGCCGTCGAGCACGACGGCGGAGCCCGCCGCGGCCAGGAGCCCGAGCCGGCGCTCGCCGAGGGAGACGACGGTGTAGACGGCGATCGCCAGCGGCAGCAGCAGCGCCCCGCCCGGTGCGGCGGCCGCGGTCTCCGCGACGCCGAGCACCGCGGTGACGGCGAGGACGACGGTCGGGTGGCTGCGGCGCCAGAAGAGCGCCGCGCAGGAGATCACGGTGGCGGCGGCGCCCCACGGGACGAACGGCATCGCCCCCGTGGCCCACAGCGAGACCGGGAGGGCGAGCACGACGACGGCGACCGACGCGTCGAGCGCGACGCCGGCGGCCGGCCGGGGCGCGCGGTCCTGCACGTCCGCAACGTACCCGCGGGCGGGGCGGCGCGCCCGCCGGTCGGGTCCCGGTTTCGACAAGCATGACCGCCGCCGCCGAGAATGGGTGCCCGTGACCGACAGCGCGCCGCCGACCGACGACCCGGCGAACGAGTCCGACGCCCTCTTCGAGGTGCCCCCCGGCGCCCGGCGCCCCGCGCGGCGGATCGTGCTGCTCACGGGGCCCTCGGGGTCGGGGAAGACCGCGCTCACCCGGCGGCTCGGCCTACCGGTGATGAACCTCGACGACTTCTACCACGACGCCGACTTCCCGGGGATGCCCATGCGGTACGGCATCGTCGACTGGGACGACCCCCGCAGCTGGGACTCCGCCGCCGCCCTCGACGCGCTGCGCGCCGTGGTGCGCGCCGGCCGCGCGGACGTGCCCGTGTACGACATCCCCACCTCGCGCCGCACGGGCGGCACGGTGCTCGAGGCGGGCGACGCGCCCGTCGTCGTCGCCGAGGGGATCTTCGCCGCCGAGCTCGTGTCCGCGTGCCGGGCCGACGGCATCCTCGCCGACGCGATCTGCCTCAGCCAGCCGCGCGTCATGAACTTCTGGTTCCGCTTCCTGCGCGACGTCGCCGAGTCGCGCAAGCCGCTGCCCACGCTGGTGCGCCGGGGATGGGGGCTGCTGCGCGCCGAGCCCGCGCTGGTGCGGCGGTGGACGGACCTCGGCTGCCGCCTCGTCACGCCCGCGCAGGCGGAGCGGGACATCCGCGCGCTGCTCGCCCCCTGATGTCCTTTCGGTGCCGGCCACCTCGGCGCCTACGGTGGGCGCATGGCAACGGTGCGGAAGTTCCAGGTGACCTTCGACTGCGCGGAACCGGAGCGGGTCGCCCGGTTCTGGTGCACGGTGCTCGGCTACGTCATGCCCGACGGCGTCGACTGCGTCGCGCAGGACCCCACCGGCGAGGGCCCGCGGCTGTACTTCCAGCGCGTGCCCGAGGGCAAGGTCGTCAAGAACCGGGTGCACCTCGACGTCCGCGTCGGCACCGGGCTGGTCGGCGACGAGCGACTGGCCGCGCTGCGGGCCGAGCAGGCCCGCCTCGAGCCGCTGGGCGCGGTCTACCTCTACACGCAGTACGCCGACGGCGAGGAGGAGTCCTGCATCACGATGCAGGACGTCGAGGGCAACGAGTTCTGCATCGACTGAGACCCGCTACGCGGGCAGCGGCTCGTCGAGCAGCGCGAGGAGGCGCGTCGTCGTCCGCCAGGTCCGCACGGTCATCTGCCGGAACGCGGGCATGCCCATGAGCCGGGTGATCCGGGTGCGCCGTGCCTCGGCGGCGACCCGGGAGAAGTAGACGACGCCCGGCCCGGGCGCGACGGCGTCGACGCCCTCGCGCAGCTCGGGCATCTGCGCCAGCACCTCCCGGGCGGTGAGCGGGTGCTTGAGGAAGAAGACCTCGCTGCGCAGCGCGCCGGAGGAGTGGTCGGGCGGCGCGGCCGCGACGGTGGCCGCGAGCTCGTCGCGGGAGCGGACGAGCGTCGGGACGGCGAAGCCGAGGCGGGCGGCGAGCATCCGCTCGATCGCGTCCTCGAGCTCGGGACCGCTCGCCGGATCGGCGGCCAGCAGCACGTTGCCGCTCTGCAGCACGGTGCGGACCTCCCCGTGGCCGCCGTCGCGGAAGCACGCCACGAGGTCGGTCATGGCGACCCGGTGGTGGCCGCCCACGTTGATCCCCCGCAGCAGCGCCACGGACGTCGGGGGGCGCGGGGACGTGGCCATGGGGACACGATGGCACGCGCCCCCGACGTGACGGCGGGCCGCGATGCCCAAGACCTGCCCATCCCCGGGCCACGACGCGTCATGAGAATGTCACACGCCGGTCATCCGCCTTACACCATCGCCGCTCACGCTGGGGGCAGGAGGTGGTCCCCATGGCCGAGCAGGACGTCCAGCGCACGATCGAACGGCGCGACGAGCACGGAGCGGTCCGCGTGCTCTCTCTCTACGAAGGCTTCTTCAGCGGCGGCGCGCGCGTGCTGCACTCGTCGGTCGTGGCCGGCCTGCACGCCCAGGGCCGCCAGCGGCACGCGGCGCTGAGCGTGCACGACGAGGTGCGGCGGGACGCCGCACTGCAGCGGATGGTCGACGACCGCCGGTACCGGCAGCTCAAGGCCGCGGGGGTCCGCGTGACGTCGCTCGGCCGGTCCTCGGAGCTGCCCCACGACCCGGAGGCCCTCACGGACGCCGAGGCCGAGGTGCTGACCCGCGAGCTGCGGCGCACCGACGTGGTGCTCTCGCTCAAGGAGCAGCCGCTGCGCCTGCTCTCCCGGCCCGACGTGCTGCCCGACCGGCCGGTGGTCGCCTGCCTGCACCGCTCCGACCCGGAGCACCAGGGGTCGGGCCTGGGGCACCTGCTGCGCGCGGCGGACGACGGCCGGCTCGCCGCCGTCGTCTGCTGCGCCGAGTCCACGCGAGCCGCCTACGAGGCCGCCGGCGTGCCCGCGCACCTGCTGCGCGTGATCCCCAACGGGGTCGACCTCACCCGGTTCCGCCCGGCCCGCACCGCGCGACGCCTCGCGTTCCGCGGGGCGCACCGGCTCCCCGCGGACGGGACGGTCGTCGCGTACGCCGCGCGCTACGACGCGATGAAGAACCCCCGGCTGTTCGTCGCCGCGGCCCGCGAGCTGCTGGCGGGCGACGCCGACGCGCACGTCGTGATGTGCGGGTCCGGCATGAGCGCCGCCAACCCGGACCTCGCGGCCGACCTGGACGACGCCTTCGCCGACCGGCCCGACCTGCGGGGCCGCGTCCACCTGCTCGGCGTGCGCCACGACATGGAGCAGGTGCTCGCGGCCTCCGACGTCGTCGCGCTGACCTCCGCGTTCGGCGAGGCCGCGCCGCTGTGCCTCATCGAGGGCGCCATGTGCGGGGCGGTGCCGGTCACCACGCCGGTGGGCGACAGCGCGCGGATCGTGGACGGCATCGGCCTCGTCACCGGCTTCGACCCGGCGGAGATCGCCGCGGCGTGGCGCGAGGCGGCGGCGCGTCGGGACGCCCTCACCGGGGCGCTCGTCGCGGCGCGGCCGCGGTTCAGCCACGTGCGCATGCTGTCCGCCTACGCGGCGACGATCGAGCGCGCCCACCGCGGGCTGGGGCTGACACTCGCGCGCGCCTGACGCCGGTCAGCGCGTCGAGTCGCGGAGCTGCACCTCGAAGTCGACCTCGGTGACGGCGCCGGGCGCGGCGTCGCCGACGGCGGCGCGGACGGCGAGGCTGCCCATCTCCTCCAGCGGGATGCGCACGGTGGACAGCGCCGGCGCGTGGTCGCGCAGGGTCGGGACGTCGTCGAACCCGGCGACGCGCACGTCGCGCGGCACCTCGACCCCGAGCTCGCGGAGGCGGGCGATGAGCCCGATCGCCATGACGTCGGTGACGGCGAAGACCGTCAGCGGCTTCTCGGCCGCGCGCTCGCGCACCAGCTCGGCGACGTCGTCGCCGGCCGCGTACCCGCCGTCGCGGGAGAACTCGGTGACCAGCACCTCCGCGACGTCGCCGCCACCCGCACGGGCGGCGGCGGTGAACGCGTCGGTCCGCTCGCGCGACGTCACGACGCGCGCCGGCCCGCCGAGGACGACGAACCGCCGCTGCCCCTGCGCCAGCAGCGCCTCCGCGAGGGCGCGGGCGCCGGTCGCGTTGGGCGGGCGCACCACGGAGCCGTCGCCCACCGGCTGGCCGACGATGACGGACCGGCCGCCCGCGGCGACGAAGGCGTCGAGCTCGGCCGCGAGCGCGGCGTCGTCGTCGGGGGTCCACCGGGTCCCGGCGACGACGACGGCGTCCACGCGCTGGGCGGCGAACGCGGCCACGGCCTCCCGCTCCGCCACGGGGTCGCGGCCGGTCGACGCGAGCAGCACGAGCCGCCCGCTGGCCCGGGCCGCGGCCTGCGCGCCGGCGGCGATCGAGGAGAAGTAGGGGTCGGAGATGTCCTGCACGACCAGCCCGAGCAGCCCCGACCGGGCGCGCGCCAGGGCCTGCGCCTGCGCGTTCACGACGTAGCCCAGGTCGGCGGCCGCGGCCTTGACCCGCGCGACCAGCTCGGCCCCGGGCTGCCGCGCCGAGCCGTTGAGCACCCGCGACGCCGTGGCGAGGGAGACCCCCGCACGGTCGGCGACGTCCTGCAGCCTCGCTCGGGCCACGAGCACACCTCCATCTCCGGGGCGGCCGGTACCCGCCCGACGCGGGCACTCCGGACGTGCTCGCCGGTGCACAGCCTATCGGCGCACGGAAAACGTCTTCCGTCGACGCCCGGGACCCGACCGAGGCGGTCGCCCGGGGTGCGGCGCCGCGAGGGCCGCCGAGGCCCGCACCGATAGAATCGGCCCGTGCCCAGGACCAGCAGCTCGACCGCGCGCCCCGTCCCGCGGCGGGCGCTCGCCGACCACGTGTTCGACGAGCTGCTCTCGTGGCTCATGGACGGCACCCTGGCGGCGGGCAGCAGCCTCAACATCGACGGCATCGCCCGCGACCTCGACGTCTCGCCGACCCCCGTGCGCGAGGCGCTCGCCCGGCTCGAGGCCACCGGCATGGTGCGGCGGGTCGCCCTGCGCGGCTACTTCGTCACCCCGGCGCCGACCACCAAGGAGCTGACGGACCTCATGGACGCCCGGCTCGCCGTCGAGCCGGCGAACGCGTACTTCGCGTGCGAGCGCGGCGACGAGGAGTTCCTTGCCGGGCTCGAGGAGGCCGTCGCGGAGCTCGAGAGCTCGCCCAACGGCCCCACCTACCAGGAGTTCCGCGACTACTGGGAGGCCGACGAGCGCTTCCACGCCCTGGTCGCCCAGGCGGCGGACAACTCCTACCTGCAGGCCGCCTTCGCCGCCCTCGGCGGGCTCGCGCAGCGCTTCCGGCAGTTCTCGGGCAAGGGGGTCACCGACAAGGCCGTGGCGGTCGAGGAGCACCGGGCGATCCTCGACGCCATGCGGTCGGGGGTGCCCGAGCGGGCGCAGGAGCTCATGCGCCGGCACATCGAGGGGGTCCGGACGCGGTCCCTGTCGGAACGCGAGGAGCCGGCACCCCCGCCGAGCGCGTAGCTCTGCGGGGGTGCCGGCTCCCAGCGGCAGGGGTCAGACCCGCGCGGCACCCCGGCCCTCGGTGCCCGGCACGTCGGCACCGGGCTCGACGGCGTCGTCCGCCCGCTGCATCCGCACGACGGCACGCCGCGCGACGAACGTCCCGGCCGCGCCGAGCAGCAGCACCACCATGAGGAAGTACATGCCCGCCTCGGTGCTCCCGGTCGCCTGGGTGAAGAGGCCCACGACGTACGGCCCGATGAAGCCGCCGAGGTTGCCGAACGAGTTGATCGCCGCGATCGCCACCGCGGCCGTGGCACCGGCGAGCACGCCGCTCGGCAGGGACCAGAAGACGCCCGCGATGGAGTACACGCAGAACGCCGCGAGGGACAGGGCGGCGAGCTGGAGCACCGGCGACGCGACGGCGGCGCTCACCCCCATGCCGATCGCGGACCCGACGAACAGGCAGGCGAGCGGCACCCAGTTGTCCCGGAAGTGCCGGGCCGCCCAGCGGGACGTCACCAGCACGCCCACGAGCGCGAACAGGTACGGGACGTCGGTGAGGATCCCGGTCTGCAGGGTGGAGGTGGAGAACTGGTTCACCACCTGCGGGAGCCAGAACGACAGCCCGTACACGCCGACCGTCGAGGGGAAGAACAGCAGCGCGAAGACCAGCACCCGCTTGTCGATCAGCGTGCGCAGCGGGTTCTTGCCGTCCTCCTGCTTGCGCTCCGCCTTGTCCTTCTCCAGCTCGCGGGCGATCCAGTCGGACTCGTCCTTCGACAGCCACTTCACCCGGTTCGGCGACTCGGGGAGGAGCTTCCACGTCGGGATCGCCATGAGCACCGCGGCCGCGCCCACGACGAGGAACAGCCACTGCCAGCCGGACATGCCGAGGCCCGACACCCCGAGCAGCCAGCCCGCCAGCGGCGACATGATGATGAAGGCGAGCGGCGCCGAGATCACGAAGGTGCCCGTCGCCTTGGTGCGGTGCCGGTGCGGGAACCAGGTGGTGAGGTAGAAGATCACGCCGGGGTAGAACCCGGCCTCCGCGACGCCGAGGAGGAAGCGCAGCACGTAGAAGCTGATCGGTCCCTGCGTGAGGGCCATCGCGGCCGTGATGATGCCCCAGGTGACGAGGATGCGCACGAACCACATCCGCGGCCCGTACTTCTGCATCAGCACGTTGCTCGGCACCTCGAACAGGAAGTACGCGATGAAGAACAGCCCGGCGCCGAGGCCGAACGCCGCGTCGCCGATGCCGACGTCCGCGCCCATGCTGAGCTGCGCGAAGCCGACGGCGGAGCGGTCGATGTAGGCCACCGTGTAGAGGGCCACCAGCAGCGGCAGCAGCCGCAGCGTGACCTTCCGGACGAGGGCGGGCTCGTTGACCTGTGTCACGTTCGAGGACTCCTGTGTCTCGTGCGGGGGCACGGCTCGACGACGAGCCGTGCACGGGGGCCGGGATGGTCGAGGTGTTCGAGCCGATGATCGCGTCCTCGCGCGCCGCGGCCGAGATGCGGCCCAGCACGT